>JAGFJA010000016.1 GCA_024103005.1 Saprospiraceae bacterium | reverse complement strand
AATGGACGCAACCTATAAGAAACTGGGGAATGATTTTAAACCAATTTAGCCTTATATTTGGCGATAGAATAAAACTGTAAATCCGGACTATGATTTTTCCACTTACACAGTTTTTGGGATAGTGTCTATCTCCGGCAAATTTTCAGTAAAAATGAGAATGTAAATTAAGCTGCGCCATTAAAATACAAATTTTATGAAGGCTCAGCTTATTTTACACTCTTTTTATGTTTACAGCATTTTTGTCAAAAGTTCTCCCTTGTTAAACTCATGCTTTAGTCTTAATTACCCTAACCTTCCATTCATCAGGACCCTTCAATAAATATTCCCACCGGAATGGTTCTTTACTCTCGGCTTCCATCTGATAATATAATGGTTTGGGGTCGTGGTCATTTATAAATTCAAAAGCTTCACCAGGCTTAATATCAGCAAAGGCTTGATAAAACATTTCATGCCTTTCAGTCGGCGGGTAAGGTCTGATATCAAACTCATTTACAACAGAAAAGCCATCATCGCCAAGACCGCTTTTCTCAACCTTTTCAATATGTACTACATATTCATCTGGAACTTCTTTTACAATCCTCCATTGGTGCATGTCCGCAAACTTGGCATTAAATATTCCGCGAATCTCGTCCAGACTTTCCCGGGCTATCAATTCCATTACCGTATTTTGCTCCATCATGCCATATCTGTGAAATACGACTTGTTTCCAATCTTTTTTATCAGCATTCCTAAGGTCGAGTAAGGTTGCTATACCCGACATATCTCTTGCCTGAGAATCTTCAGTCCGCGTTACCTTTACCTTCCATTCACGTCCTCCCCTATTCAGATACTCCCATCCGACCACATCTCCGTAAATTGATTTAAACTCGTAATACAAGGGAATAGGGTCATGATCATTGATAAAAACAAAGGTATCTCCTGCTTTCATATCTTTAAAAAGACCTACTAATAATTCATGTCTCTGAATAGGTATAAGGACTCTTACGTCCAACTCTCCATGCTCATTTTTTTCTAAAGTCATATATAATTTGTTTTAATATATTAATCCATTAAGAAAGCTAGCCCATGGGAAACGGGGTCACATAGATCCTTCACCTTCTTTTCTTTAAAAATCTTCTCAATTAACTGTCGGGCAACTTTGTATTCATTGTGTATCGGACAAGGATGTGTCTCTGAACATTTACTTAGGCCCAGACCACATTCTTTAAAAATGCCCTTACCTTCTATCGTCTCAACTATTCGTGAAATGGGTTGTAATTGTTGGTTTGAACTGAGATAAAAGCCACCTGAAGGACCTTTCTGACTATTAATTATCTTTTGCTTAGCCAATAACTGTAAGGTCTTGCCTACTGTGTGTTCACTGGCATTGATATGCTCTGAGATTTCCTTAATACTGGATTTCTTATCATCGCTACTTCTGCCAGACAGATAAATTACTGCCTTAATAGCCGTCTTACAGGTCAAACTCAACATATTATCTACCTAAAAATTTCCTGCCTTCCGGCGATATCATTTCAAAATTCCAGGGTGGATTGAAGGTCAGGTTTACATTGATCTGCCAGTCCGGGAAGGCATCCCTGAGGCTATGGATCACATCTGTCGTAATGCTCTCTCCCATCGGGCAAAACTGTGTAGTGAGTGTCATCCTGACATTGAGTTCTTTCTGAGCCTCTTCAAAATCAAGTTCGTAGATTAATCCCAGATCCACCACATTTAAACCAATTTCCGGATCATCCACTTCATACAGTCCTATAAGGGCATAATCACATTTCTCCGGGTTGTTGGTTACTATATTTGTATTCATTGTATAGCAGGTTTATGCAACAAAGTTTTTATCACATTTATAAGATAAAGAATAGCAGAAATCAATAAGGCGACAGATCCCACTTTGATAATTATATTTGTTATAGAAATAATACCGATGACAAAAAGTACAAAACCAATGAGATAAGCAATCAACATCAAATGATAAATCGACTCACTGAACAATTCTTTGGGAGCCGGGGATTTGCCACTATGTGCTTTTTTCTGATAAACCTTGTTCCATACAATAAACGGGAGTGTCTTAAAAGTCATGCCAAAAATAATAGCTGTAATCCATCCAAACAGGATACAAAAACCATATAAAATGACCAACCTCGGTGACTGATTGGACGGCAGCACCAAAAGGATACATAATAATACAATTATAGGCAAAACCATCTGGACCACCGATATCAGGGAGGTTTTCATCTGCTCATCTACATTTTTCCTTATTCTGACTTTGTATGCTCTGTAACAATGTCTTCCAAAGAGGATAATTGCTATAAGGAACAAAGCAAGGGTTAAATAGGTGAGGTTCAACTCAAAGTATTCGGATATTAAAAATAAAATCAACCCTGCATTTATAATACTGAAAATAACCCACAAGGTTCTATTATTGGTATATTTGGATATCAGGAACATAGGAATCAACCTGGAGCCTACTCCCATAACCAATAAAAGAAACCAACCTGCCAGACCCATATGCGCGTGAATGGAAAGGTAATGCAGGGATTCGGCTGAAAATACCGGAAAATTAAAGTTAAGGACTAACAACAATCCAAAAACAGTTGTGGACATCAACCATAATCCGGCTGCAATGATAAACCAGGCATGTACATTTCTTTTCTGACTTTTAAACGAGCTGAGCAATACATTGATTAGATAGCATATTACGCCCAAATTGATCAGACCTGCACCGGAAATCATCCACCAGCCAGTATTAAAAGTATAAAAAGAATAAATCAATATAGGTATGCCTGACGCCATGAAACCAAAGGCTGTGTATGCCAGTAGCTCATTATCCAGTTTACCCTCAACCAATACAGGTAATAACTGATGAGAAGCTCCAAAAATAATCATCGTCCCCCAGCCCAATGTCATTATATGCGTTATGGCAAGGGTAGTCGGATAGAAGTAATGCGCATCGGATAAATCCGTATTTAATAAAAGAAGAAAGGCAGAAAGCACAAACGAAAGAGCCGCGTAGGCATAAAAAGGCAGCACTACTCTATAGTTAGTAGTTTTTTGCAACCCTGCCATGAGCGAACCTATCATCTGTACTTGACTATTTTTCCTTAAATATCATCAAATATACTTCTCCCGGCTGTACATCTTTTATTCGATAGTCAAATGATCTATCTTTCAACTCAGTCAGTAAAAAAACAGGGATTCTTTTGTGGTAAACATAAAGAGCATGATCAGCCGGCAATGAATCCAGAGCTTCGAGAATAGTCATCATCGGCATCGGCATCTCCAGATGTCTGACATCGATATCAATCATCCTGCCTGCAAAATTTTCCTTGATTGTATCCCAATCGCCTGAAGTGGCAGCCTCAGCGACCAACTGAGGATTTCTTTTTTCTTCAGATTCAGGAGATGTTTTAAAAAAGTAGGTCTCAATTCGCTCAGGATCAACATGTTTCACATAAGAAAGGAAACCTTGCTTTTCTAATAACTTTATCAAAGGTACCGGTTCAAAATTGTTGATAATTACCAGTGCATGACCGGGTTTTAACTCCTTAACTTTTTGCTGGATTGCCTTAAGTGGATCCTGACCGGAGGCAAGTATTCCTCTCACGTCAAATTCAACCATTTGGTCTGTTGATAATGCCTTCAAATATTCCGGATAAGGTTCATTCCCTACCGGCTCATCTTCTACAATTTCTGAATGGTCCACTTCAAAGCCCAGAGGAGCCAGAGCATTGAAAAAATCCTCCGGCTTGCATCCACCCACTTTCGAGGCCATAGCTATGCTTGTTCGACCGGCCATGAGTTTTCGGAGAATCGGGTTTCGCAGCTTTTTAAAATCCGGCGCAATAGCAACTATTGTTTCCAATGCGTCCGGATGATGTTTTAATAAAGCTGCTATTTTAGTTTTTTCATTTATAAGCATACTGAATCAACTTCGGATTAAAATAAATAGTTTTTATACCATTCCCATTTTATAAATTTATATATCTCAGTTACCGTTTACAATCAGTAAAAACAGAATAAAACCGGTGACAATAAACTTATAAATTACTTTTCAGGTCCTTATTCAGAAATTATCCTTTTACAATCTTATTCTCCAGATTGATAGCTTTTGGGAAGAGGATATTATTTTCTAAATGGATATGTGTAAACAAATCATTCTCAAACTCTTCAAGCATTTTATATAAGAGTTTGTAACTTGTACAAGCATCATCCGGGATGGCGTAATCATCGCTTAATGAACGGATTTTCTCCATTGCCCTGCCGACATCATCGTGCTCTTTTTCAGTTTCCGCAACTTTTTCGGCTAAGTGTAAGCTTGCCGGATCAATTTTTTCTCCATTATCTTGGGATTTAACAATTGACTTTATAAGTGGGAAAAGTTGATTTTCTTCCTCGCGGATATGTTCTGTCAATTCATCATAAACATCTTCAAACAAATCTTTAATCTCAAGTAGTTCAGGATGACGGTCGCCATGTACGCCTGCAACTTTAATTGCATAACCTTTTATTTCGGGCAAATATTTTCTCACATAATTATGGTGTGTATTCACAATATAATCAGCCAGAAAATCAGGATTCCATTCATTATAATTCAAGCCTCCGGATGTAGCCGGCCCTTGTTGCGGCTGTTGCAGTTCTCGCTCCACATCTACCGGATTAATACCTTTTTCCTGACAAACTTGCCTGACTGTTTTTTTCCCGCCACAGCAAAAATCGATGCCGTACTTTTTGAAAACCTCCGCTTTTCTATGGTCTTTAGCGACTATTTCACCTATCGTCTCATTACTTTCTGTTCCCAAACGAGTCACTCTGATATCCCACCATTTGGGGCCCTGGCAAAGGTATTCCCATGTAAATACCTCTCCTCTTTCACTTTTCAATTGGTAATAAAGTGGTTTGGGATCGTGATCATTGTGAATAATAAGACTTTGTCCGGGCTGTAGTTTATCAAATGTTTCAAATATCGTAGAATGCTTAAATCGCGGCTCTATGTCAGGAACATTTATTACATTTTCTTCTGATAGATATGCAGGTTTTTCCTCATGTGCCGGTTGGGAGTACTGTTGTATCAATTTTTTACCCACTCGTATATCCCACCATTGTGGACCTTGTCGAAGATACTCCCAGGAGAACACATCACCATACATATCCGTCATTTGATAATAAACCGGGCGCGGGTCGTGGTTGTTGTGGATGATAAAAGATTCACCGGGATTCAGTTGCTCAAACATCCTGAATATTGTCTCATGTTTTTTGCTTGGTTCTATGGAAGGGATATCAATGATTGTTTCTGTTGTTTCATTTGATGCCGGAGTCTTCCTTGTAATCAAAATATCAAACCAATGTGGCCCCTGTTGAATATAATCCCAGGTAAAGGTATCTCCATGCTTCTCCTGAAGCTGATAATAAAGGGGTTTTGGATCATGATCATTATGGATTATAAATGACTCTCCTGTGTTCATATTTTCGAATACGTGAAAAATAGTCGCATGCTTGACACTGGGCTCAAGCGCCGGTACATTTATAATTAATTTTCCTTCCTCCATAGGAATCATCGGTACAGTCCTGGTTACTCTAATATCCCACCATTCAGGACCTTGTTTTAAATATTCCCATGAAAAAATATTTCCTTTCAAATCCATTAACTGATAATATACCGGTCGGGGATCATGATTGTTGTGAATTATAAAACTTTCACCTTTTTTAAGTTTCATAAATGTCTGGAAAATAGTCGCATGCTTCAAGCGTGGTTCTATTGAAGGTACATCAATAATAGCCTCTGCTTCCTGAGGCTTCACATCTTCCTGGTCAGATATCTTTGTTACCTTTACGTCCCACCATTCAGGACCTTCTTCCAGGTATTCCCAGGTAAAAATTTCACCACGTATGTGGACGAGTTGATAATATACCGGACGAGGGTCGTGATTGTTGTGAATGATAAGGCTTTCACCTTTATTTAATTTATCAAATGCTTGAAAAATTGTAAGGTGTCTTAGTCTTGGTTCTATTTCCTGAACATTAATAATTTGATCTTCAATAGTAGGCATATATAAGTTTGTTAGATTTTGAATTAAAATTTTACTACAAAAGTACACAATATTTTTTAATAAAAGTATTTAAGTGCTTTTATACTTATTCTTTTCATCAATTTCTATTAATTTCTAACAGTTCTGAACCGATAACCAAAAGATAGTCAGACAAATATAAGCTAGCAAATATTTATATTTGATTAATTTGTCGGTTATAAATAATTTATGTTCATATATGAATTTTCTGATTATGATTTAACTTTAATTCCTCTTGAATTGACCTTATAGTCTCAAACGGAGGCACTTCGGTATTATGAAAATCCTGGATATCAAACGGGCGACAGCCCATCAAAGGACAAAGGGACTTCTCCCTATACCACATTTTACTTACAGACCTACGATGTTGAATACATGAAGCGTTGACTGCTCTAATCCCTCCTATTCTTCCTACAAGAAGGCAAGCCATAACCACAAAGGTTTTTAATCATATAGTACCAAAACCATATACCTATTGTTTTTCAGGGTTAAGATGACTTCTTGCCCTTTCTTGTTTTCGAACGAAACTTCCTCAACCACAGCAAAGTTGGGAAAATGCGATAACAATACTTTTATTAAAATGCTTTTCTTATTCTACTAAAATTTTTAATCAAAGATTTCTTTCCGGATTGTTAAAGTCAATTAAATTACCATCTAAATAACAAACCCTGCACCTTGGTTCATATAAGTCTTTGGCACCCAACAGAATCTGTTCTGAATTCTCTGTCAGACGATAGGAATGAGTCGCTAAATTACCACAATGTACACAGATAGCATGAACCTTTGTGATATATTCAGCTACAGCCAATAAGTCAGGTATGGGACCAAATGGTCTCCCTGCAAAATCCATATCCAATCCTGCCACAATAACCCTCTTTCCTTTCAGTGCAAGATCCTGACACACACTGACTAAATGTGCGTCAAAAAATTGTGCCTCATCAATACCAATAACCTCATATTCTTCGCATAATTCAATAATATCCTTAGCTGCTCTTACAGGTGTCGAACCAATAATATTGGAATCATGGCTCACTACATTGAATTCATCATATCTGGTATCTCTGCTAGGCTTAAACACCATTACACGCTGGTAAGCATATTGTGATCTTTTCAGCCTTCTGATCAATTCTTCTGTCTTTCCCGAAAACATAGATCCGCAAATAACTTCAATCCATCCGCTTCGCTGACCCTTATAATGTGGTTCTAGAAACATTTATTCTGATATTTATATATAATTATTTTATTTAATGTATTTTTGCAGTAAATCATATTAAATATCAAATACCGCCTTTTTTGCGTTAAAAAAAGACATAAAATTAATTAAAGTATGCACAAATTGAAATCTCAGGAATACTTAGATAAAATTATTGAAGCCTTTAACAATTTGCATGATCCTGCTCATGAAATTGAAATAGACTCTTTGCTTGGCTACATACGCATATTTTATTCCTCAGTTAAGAATTTTCCAACGACCTCTGTTTACAATAGTGATGACCATATAAAATCATCGAATTCGGGCTTAGAAAGCGCACCTGTTATTAATCAGGAAGAAAAGACATCAATACCGGAATCAAACATTTCGAAAAAACCTAATGAGGATGAATTTACTACTCTAAAACCGGAAATACCTGAGTCAAAGCCTGAACTATCTTCAATAATGCCAGTAGAACCTTTGACTCAGGAAGAAGAAATCAAGGAAACACACATTATTCCCGAGATAGTTGAAAATAGTTTTCAGGAAATACCTAAACAAGAACCGGCTGTAAATCCGGAAGGTGAATCCGTTCCGGAACCAGAAAGCCAGATCGTTAAAGTAGAAAGTTCCATACCTCTTGAGGAGATTAAACCGACTGAAATCATCACCTCGACAGATGAAGACAAAAAGGAACTAAATGTGCAGCCGCCACAAGATAATGTACTGGTGGCAGTGCCCATCATAGACCACAATATCAGTAAGCATCCTGATAGCATGTTGAGTAAAATAGAGTCACAGCAGGAGAAAAAAATCTACATCCCTGAATCTGACAGACAGTTTGAAAGTTCTGATGCCATAGATGCAATCTTCAGAGATAAATCACCTACAGGTTTGGTTGACTTTCTTGGTCTCAGCCCTTTGAGTGACCTCACTAAAGCGTGGGGATTGAATGAAAAAATGCTGGTTATCAAAGATTTATTCCATGATGACTTCAACGCTTTCAACCAGACTGTCGATACAATCAATAAAATGACAACCTTCGAAGAGGCAAAAGCATACCTGATTCAAAATATTGTATTAAAATACGAATGGAATGATGTTGCTAAATTTAAAAAAGCGTCGGACTTTGTAAAACAGGTCAAACGACTTTTCGTAAAATAATTTCTTCATCAGGTTGGAAGTATAAGTCTTTTAAAGGGAGATTGCTTTATCTTTTTAAACTTTTGAATGATTGGCATTGTTACAATTTTTCAACGATTCTTATGGAAAAAGATAAATCAGAAATAATTTCAAGTATAAAATTTACTTTAAAACTTGGAATTATTCCCATTATTACTTTTGCTCTAAGCTATTTATCCGGTTATGACATTGGTTTATTCGGCATACGTCCCCGGACAGTTGATGGACTGTGGGGCATTTTAACAAGTCCGTTAATACATGGCAGTTTGAATCATTTGTTTTCAAATCTTCCACCGCTGTTATTTTCTATTTTTCTGATTCATTATTTTTATAAAAAATATTTTTTCAGGATCCTCATTTCAAACTATCTTTTGACCGGCATCATGGTTTGGTGTTTTGCGAGGGACGTTTCGCACATAGGTGCGAGTGGAGTAGTCTATGCACTTATATCATTTATTTTCTGGACAGGAATATTTGTAAGAAATACGATAAGTATCATCCTGGCTCTGTTGGTGTTAGTCATTTACAATGGAATGTTTTCAGGTATCTTACCCTTGCCGGACATTATAAAAAATAATATCTCCTGGGAAAGTCATCTGCTTGGAGGATTGGTGGGAATATTAACAGCTGCATGGCTGAAAGATGCGATCCGTCAAAATCTGAATTCCAAAAAGAAACCCAGAAGCTATGAAGTTGAAGAAAACCAGCAGGCTTATTTACCTCCTGACACTTTTGACAAAACGAAATGGGAAAGGTATATGGACGAGCAAAAATCCAAATTTGATCCTTTTCAGTAATTAAAACAGGGATCTCACTTTCAGGTAAAATCCCTGCTAAATATCCTATCTGACTACGGTAACATCGCCCTTGTAAACAATCTCTCTTCCATCACGCATCTCCAGTATGATCTGATACACAAATACCGCAGGAGTATTCGTTCGCTGCTCACCATATCGCCCATTCCATCCATATCCCTCATCATTCGGTGGCGTATCCTTTATTGAAAACTGAACATCTCCCCACCTGTTGAATATTGTCATGCTCTTTACCTTCACCACATTCCTGT
>JAGFJA010000070.1 GCA_024103005.1 Saprospiraceae bacterium | reverse complement strand
TGCATCATCCGGTGTCGTAACGACCTTAGTCAGCGTCTTATCCTTCATATTAAAGGAAAGTCGATCCCTTCCGCTGCTAAACTCAAACTCATCCATGTCGCCCAGTTTAAACCTTGGTGCGGATTTCAGCTCATCGTAGCCGGCTGCTTTAAGTGCCGGATTGAGGAGGGCGATGACATCGACAGAATCGGTTGTATTCTTTTTGGCATCGTATTGATATATAAAATTTCCACTGCGGGTATAGTAGAGTGTGTTGGATAGGTGTGACCACTGTGTATTTGACCAGGTAGCAAGTCGCATATCCTTGCTGCCCAGAATAGCCTTGTCGAGGGTTAATACTTCTTTTTGGGCATTGACTGTAACAAACTGAGTTAAAAGAAAAACGACAGTAAGTAATCTATACATTGCAAAAAAATATTTTTACTAATAATCAAGTAAAGATAAGAAGTAGGTGTGTATTTTTGAATGAATGCCAATTAATTTAGGTTATAGCATGACAATATTTTGTTGCCAAAGGAAATCTCTGTCTTTGAAATATCTTATTGGAATTTTGAAGACATAATGACAAATTGTCCAAATTCCCGTTCAACTTTATAATATTCAGCAATATCAAGTCCAAATATATCAGGTTGAATATCCTTATTGACTATCAGAAATTTAATCCTTCCATCCTTGAAAGACTTTATCATTTCAGGATAATTGAAAACCTTTTTCCGGAAGGTAAGACGATGAATATCCATCGAAAAAAAAGCAACATCAGAGGGGAATTTTAAGGCAAGTTCACGAATATCAGTGTAAAAATATTTCCCTGAAAGATTAGATTGTAAAAAAGTTGAGATTGTGGATAGAGAAGATTTTTGAGATTCTTCTTTTGTCAAAAGAAATTTAATTCGTGGAATATAATGAATTACATCTTGTGATGCAACAGATATCCCGGTAAGGAAAATCAAATATTTAGCCAATCGTATGTGCGAGTCTTTGATATATTGAAATAAATCTGCAAAGAGAAGAACCTGTAGAATGATTGAACCATTAAAATAGTTGATAGCCGAGCCTGACTTAAGTGAGGCAAAAAGACTAAAGAAAAAGACTATTACATTTACAAATAACAAATTAACTGTTTGATCCGAAAGCTTTTGTTTTTTTAAAATATGAACAAAAAAGGTGATTAATACAGTAGTAAAAAATAAGAAATAGCGGCTATAAACAAGATATGTCATCCTCATTGCCCTAGAAAAATCATTTCCATTATTTATTCCTTTAATAATATTTACAAACAGATTCGACATATCATAACCTGATTTTTCGAAGAGAAAAAGAAGAAAGACAATTTGAAAAATTGAAAAAGCAATAAAAAACAGACTATTGACCCATTCTTTCCGAAAGATGAACAATGAAAAAAATATGGGTATAAAAATTAATGCACTTTGCTTTGACAAGATGGCAAGGGTCGTGAATAATGCTACTATAAAAACATTCTTTTTCTTCAAAGCACTATTATTGTAAAGCAAAAAATAAACAGCTCCTGTTACAAATGCGCACTCAAATACATCAGGTCTGATCAGTTGAAACCATGGAAAAGTAAAAATCACAATACAAAGAAGTAAAATGACTTGTAGGCCACGATTGGCAGTGACATTTTGGAGAATTCTGTATGCAAAATACAAAAGCAGCAAAAGGCCTGAAAGTGATAAAAACCGCGCGGTCTCTACCAGTTGAACAGATGGAGGGAGTACGGCAAATAGCTGATTGATCAGTATATAATAAAGCGGGGTATATTGGGTAATATTAAATGGAATAACTTCAGGATTGGGGTAAAGTGACGACCTATCTATATGAATCATCTGGAGGGTGTGAAGAACATTGGTCTCTACACCTCTGACATCCAGTGGCCACCAAAAGGATAAAACAGCAAGTAAAACAATCCCAATGGCCGATATTCCAAATATAGTTCTTAATAATCCGGAAAAAGGAGATGTGTCAGGTACATCCATGTCTTCTTGTGCTCAACCTTATCTTATGATTACAAGCTTACCACACTGACCATCAAAGTACTGGCTGGTGCTATTGCTTTCAACAAACTTTTCATAATCTTTTTTATCCTGATCTTTTACTATAAACTTGTATAAATAGACGCCATTGGCGAGTTGATCACCATACTGATCCGTGCCATCCCAAACATACTTGGATATTTGCTTGCCTATTCTCAGCGGTCCCAGTTCATCCTGTGTGATTTCTCTGACTATCTTTCCGCTTACAGACATGATTCTGATGCTGTAGTATGTCGGAAGTTCATAACCTGTCAGTGTAAAAACAAATCTGGTAGACCGGCTGAAAGGATTCGGATAGTTGAACAAGTCTGAGACTGCTTTTCTATTAATTATGCGGAATTGTTTCTCATAATCATATTTTCCTGATTCATTTCCTGCCTTATCTCTTGCCGTTATCCTCAGTGTATAATCGCCATCCTGATTATATCCGTCCGGGAATGTCTGAAAGTCCGGCTTATATTCGATCACAGCCTCATTCTTCTTATTTAGATTTGATGGGTCAGCCGGAATGAATTTCATATCAGCTGACGTCATTGGAATCAGGGTATCCTGACCAAAACTATTTACCAGATATACATTGAATAGGCCCGGATCATCCAAGGCAAAGATTTTATTTTCATCTCTGATTGTTATCCTGATTAGTGGTCTTGTAGAAACAACATCTCCATTGACTATATGCAGTCCGTCAAACGTCGCATCAACCAACGGGTTTTGTACATCTCCCCTGATATAAATATTCTTTGTATAGATGTTATTTCCATGGTAATATTCAGGCTGGTCATCATTCGGATTCATTTCACATACAAAAGTGTAGTTGCCCTTTAACTCTTTGGTATCGAAATCTACCGAATATGTCCCGTTTGCTGCGACTTTCAGACTATCGTAGCGTGTATCCAGGAAGGAAGATTTTCCACCCTGACTCCTCATTGAAAATGAAACCAGCATACTGTCCATGTTAATTTTTCCGATATTTCTGGCATCTATTTTAAAGACAAAGGGTTTACCCTGTTCTATTGAATCCCCGGCAATCTTCGCCGTTGAGTGAAGCAGGGTCGCTTCCGGCAATTCCCGGCCTATGAATCTGAAATATTCAAAACCGTCCATCTGCTCTGCATAGCTGACAGGCTCTGCGCATTTAATGCTGATGGACATATAAGGATAATCTTTTGCATCCACACTATGCAAGTCTACATTCTGATACTGGTTGACGGCCAGTGAGGTGTTAGCAATAACCTGATTGAGCGAGGGGTCACTTTTATGAATCGCTGTAATAGTGTAAATAAGTGAATCTTGAACACCAAGAGCTTTCTTTGGATTATACTCAAAATATTCCCATTTTCCGGAAGGCCCGAATGTCTGTTTGATTGTACCATAATTAGAATGTGCCGGCAAATCCGCTTCTGCAGTAGTAACTTCATTTCCGTATGCAATTTCCTCACTTAAAACGCCATTGGCCTTATCAAATATAATGGTGTAAGGTCTGCTTCCCAAGGTAAGCAATCGCCTGACCTGAGTGGCTCCATATTTTTCCAAAACATTGAAAATATTCTTTCCGGCATTTACGATGGAATCAGCTGCCCACTCCTGTTCATGCAGGGTCGGATACTGTTCTTTGACGTGTGTAAAAAGCATCACAATGTCGTCCTTCGGAATGACATTTTCTATATAATTAATGAGGGCCTTTCTGGAATCAATATTGTTGGTTTCATACATCAGATAAAAATGCGTATTTACATTGGGAACCGGAATTGAGCCAAAAGGTGCTTCACCTGAAAAATAAGCTTTGAAAAAAGAATCTCGCTTAAACCATGATACGCCGATCAATCCATCGTGGTAGTTACCAAAGTCTTTCTGAGACTGAAAGCTCCTGAAACTGGTACCTCCGACTATACAGCCCAGGAAATCATAGTTTCCTGCATTTACCATGCCATTGTTATACTTAACATTCAGTTTTCTGTCACCAAATTCTACATGGTTGCCACCTCCTACTACCTTCATATTTCGGGGCATATCTTCTCTGAACTGATCGTTATGCGACTGGGAAAATCCATGTTTGCCGGGCAAATAAGTAAAGCTGGAAACTGACGTAAGTGCCGGTTCGTCCGGAGAAATACTGTCTCTTGATATCCGCCAGTAATAAACAGTATTTTCTATCAATGTTAAATCCGGAGTCCATTCAATGTGACCAATCGGATAAATGCCTGAATAAGACAATAGTAACGGCGAATTAAAATTGGCGGTGGTGTCGATTTCCCAATGAATTTCCTGATCTCCTTCTTTAAGTCTGGTGTTGAATCCCGACAGCGTCACCCTGTTCGTATCCACGATGGCGTACCGGTAAGGATATACCTGGCTGAGGAGGGAAGACTGGATGTAAAATTTATAACCTTTGCTGCCGCCGGGATTGATATAATCATTGTTCAATTCCGCTATCGGAGCCGGTGATTCGGAGATTTTGTTTTTTGGATCAAGGGTGATGTAGATGGTGTTTTCGCCG
>JAGFJA010000055.1 GCA_024103005.1 Saprospiraceae bacterium | reverse complement strand
TTGACCCTAATTCAGGGCAATTAGATTCAATTTGTCCCGGTTCAACAAATTATCCTTGTGATGAATGGCATGAAATCTCAAACAACTATATGGATTACAACCAATATAAGGAATCCATGACAACGTGCCAAATTGAAAGGATGCAATCCGATCTAGCAAATGATGGAAATAATTATATATATTCATGCGGAGGTTGCGCACCCCCAAGTGCTTTCTTTCACCTCAATGATGAATACAGTTGCCCCTCACTTTCTTATGGTAATACTATAGCGACCGGTATTCCTTTTAAGGGACAGGCCTCTTTTAACGAAAACAGATGGTATTTAGAAATATGTGAGGTGTCTTCACCTTCTTCCACATCCTGTATTCCGGGTACATATTTTCATTCAGGTACACAAACCGGACAAGTTGGAAATTTTGACCTGACTGATTTGTACACATTCCCTACGACAACTTCCACTAAATATTATTACATTAAACTAACAACCAGCAATACAGAGTGCCCTCAAAATCATAGTTATGCCAAGACAATAAAAGTAACAGGTTGTTTAACTGATCCTGATTTATCAAAAATAATAGAACTGAGAGTAGTTAATCCAATTTCAAGTCAATTAACAGCCTTTTATACGCTTCATCAAGCAGGAGATGTGCAAATAAGACTCATCAATATATACACCAGTCAAGCAACCACAATAGAAACGACCAACTCTAAAGTAGCCGGTGACTATTTTATCAATTTTCCGGTTAGCAGTCTACCAGGTGGTAGCTATTCGCTGCAGGTAATCTACAACAATTCCATTATTTCTAAAAATTTGATAATGCTATGAAACATTTATTCTTTATCCTACTTACTTTAGTATTATATTTCTCTACTCAGGCACAGCCGGTTGAATTTGACACCTATTTTGCCTTTGAAGATGCCGTGGGACGCCGGGATACGGTGTGGTACGGAATCCGGTTGGATGCGACTTACGGCTTTGATCCTAAATATGAAGAACTTGTAAAGCAGCCCATAGACTCAAATACCTTTGTGCTGTTATCATCTGATATCAGTTTAGATACAAATTTTTATTGGCGAAAACTTTATATGAAAGGAGAAACATCTTATGCAATTGGATTTTTTTTAATTTTTGTAGATGCTGCCTATCCAATAAAGATGAAAATGGATACAGCTTTTATAAAAAATTTCAGTTGGTCTGAGAAGAATTTTATTAAATATATTGGTACATGGTGTGTGGATATATTTGTTTCTCATCCCTGGAATGATTCGACTGCTGTTTATGATTGCATAGATTTAAGTACAGGTGAACTTATTATCTCTGAACCACCAAGTATGGTCTTTGATTCGTGTTATTGCAGTGGATTACCCCTTACATCCGATATAAACATAGAAGGTAAAGGTAAGGTTACATTGAATTCTTTTGCCATCTGGACACAATGGAGTCCTCAATGTAAGTCAGAGGTAATAAGTAACTCCGCTCTACCTGAAAAGAATGACGATGCCATCGTGTATCCCAATCCTTCAAACGGTACATTTACCATTCAAAGCCGGTTTAACTCAGGTATGCTCCGTATATTGAACTCACAGGGACAGACAGTTTCAATGGAAACTCTTCGTCCGGGTCTCGAAAAATATACTTTTACGCTTAATCCCGGATTGTATGTTGCTGTAATTGAGCAGGATGGGATGACTCATGCAGTGGAGAAGATCGTCGTGATAAGGTAATGTCTGATATTGAAGAT
>JAGFJA010000035.1 GCA_024103005.1 Saprospiraceae bacterium | reverse complement strand
TAATTGGCCTTAAAATATTTTGAGAAGAAATTGGGCTATAAAAATGGTTATGCAAATAAATTCTGGAGAGAAAATTGGGATGAGCTGAACCTATTCTTTGACTTTCCGGTCCAAATCCGAAAAATTGTCTATACCACCAACTTAATCCAGAATCTAAACGGAAAAATCCGAAAATACACAAAAAACCAAATGTCTTAACCTACCGAAGAAGCCGTCATAAAATCAGTATATCTGGCAATAAGAGAAGCAACTAAAAATGGACGCAACCTATAAGAAACTGGGGAATGATTTTAAACCAATTTAGACTTATATTTGGCGATAGAATAAAACTGTAAATCCGGACTATGATTTTTCCACTTACACAGTTTTTGGGATAGTGTCCATCTTTTTTTGCTTTTTTCAAGTCCCATTTCAATCAATTTTCAATCATTTATTGATTTTGAAAAATATTTTATCACCGGTCGTTGGTTTAAGCCGTCCCCAACCAAAATTTGAAATAAGTTTTTAAAGGTTGACTAATTATTCCAGAATATAGGTTCTTTTTACACGGTTGCTTATTCCTGTAAATACTTCGTATGGAATGGTGTCAAATACCTTCGCCAGCGCATCTGCTTTATTGACTGGTCCAAAAATAACGGCTTCATCACCTTCCTGTACGCCTTCTATGTGGGTCACATCGACCATTGTCATATCCATACAAATGCTACCGACGATGGGTGCAGGCTGATCTTGGATTAAAATATGCCAATGCCCGTTTCCTGCCGAACGACGCAGTCCGTCTGCATAACCGATAGAGACGGTGGCAATGGTGGATTCTGTTTCTGCCTTCCACCGCCTGTCATATCCTACCGTACTGCCGGGCGGAATGCGTTTTATCCTCGAAATCCGTGCCTTAAGAGTCATAACATTATGCAAGTCACTGACAAAACCACTTGGATCAAAGCCATAAATCCCTATTCCAAGCCTTACCATTTCATATTGATATCGGGGAAATCGGGCTATTCCGCTAGAGTTCAATATATGCTTCATCGGACGGATATTGAGAGCAGTGGAGAGCGAACTGACCATTTCTTCAAAATATCGGGCCTGATAATGTGTGTATTCATCAAACAGACTTTCTCCACTGCCTGCAAGATGGGTAAAGATGCTGACGATATCAAGATACACATTGTCCTGCAACAATTCTCTAACAAAGGGCAATTCATCCCGGGTAAAGCCAAGCCGGTGCATACCTGTATCCAGTTTGAGGTGACACTTCATGTACTCATGATTGGCCTGACAATAATTTACCAAGGTCTTTAGTTGAGCAGGAGCATATATCTCCGGTTCCAAGTCGTATTCCACCATACGGTCGATAAAGTCAAGTCCACTATTCATGACCATTATCGGCAAGGTAATACCGGCCTTACGCAGGTCAATTCCTTCATCCATATAGGCGACAGCCAGGTAATCCACACCCTGGTGCTGCAAGATTCTTGCGACTTCAACCGATCCTGACCCATAGGCACTTGCCTTAATCATGACCATCATTTTTGTAGTGGGACCGATGAGCGAACGATACTGCAACAGGTTGTGCTGGAGAGCAGAAAGATTAATTTCCAATTCGGCCTCATGTGCCCTCTGCTCAAGTTTTTCAACGACGTCTTCAAAACCAAATTTTCTGGCACCCTTTAAAAGTACTACATGATCGCGGACAATGGTAATGTCTATACCTTGCAATAAGCTGTCCGTATCGTGATAAAACAGTGTCCGGATATTTTTATTGATCCGGGATGCAATCCTCCTGATATTTTCGCCCACTCCAATCAACCAGGCAGGCAAGAACTCATTGATTAATTCAACAAGGATGTCATAGTCGTTATGGGTGTGATTTTCGGAAAATTCAAAGTCCGATACAATAAAAATCATTTTATGCTTGCCGGCTTCTTTCCTCGCTGCCGCAAATGCCAGGGCTATTGAATTAATATCAGAATTATAGGTATCATTGATCAGTACGGAGTTAAACAAACCTGTTTTGAGTTCCAGCCTCATAGCAAGAGGTTTGAGGTTTGTGAGCATTGACTGTATGGTAGGCATATCGTATCCAGCACAGTGCAGATAGGCAATACATGTGAAGGTATTGTGGAGATATATTTCGTCGGAAAAAGGAATATTCAGGGATACTCTTGCGTTTCCGGTGTTGACAGAAACAATAGCGTGATGCCCTTTAAGGGAATCCAAGTGAAAAATGATGTCTGCCTCCTCATCTACAGCCCAGGTGAGTGCTTTCTTATCGGGATACATTTTTCGGAATATGTCGTGATTAGCTCCTTTGCGGTGATAGATGACGACGTCGCACTCTTTAAAAAGGAGCAATTTTTCTTCAATCTTGGCTGCCTTGGATTCAAAGCCCTGACTGTGTGCGGCACCCATATAAGTCAGAATTCCGATGGTCGGGCGAATCATTTTTTCAAGAGTTTCCATCTCGCCTTTTTGCGAAATTCCTGCTTCAAAGATAGCCATTTCATTTTCAGGGCGAAGTGTAAATATCGACATAGGAACGCCCAACTGACTGTTGTAACTCTTGGGGCTCTTGGCTATGTCGATAGCGGGTGAAAGCATCTGATACAGCCACTCCTTGACAATAGTCTTGCCATTGCTTCCCGTGATACCGATTACGGGAATATCAAACAGACTCCGATGATAAGCTGCCAAATCCTGAAGGCCTTTTAGTGAGTCAGCAGTATGGATAAAGGTTGCATCCGGAAATTCATTCTCAGGGACGTCATGCTGAATCAAAAAGCACCGGACGCCTGCATTCCAGGCCTTCCGGATATAGTTATGTCCGTCTCTGTTTTTTCCGGGCATGGCTACAAACATCACCTCGTGCGCATGATGGATCTGGCGGGTATCAAAAGCAACACGATGGATGATTCTGACTGATTGACTACCTGACAGTTTTCCGTTGACTATGGTACAAATTTGACTTGCAGTTAAATTCAGCACAGTATTGGTTGATTTACTTGATTAGTTTTACAAAGTTATTTTCTATTTATCGACATCTTTTCCGATATCACGACGATAAAATTTATTCTCCATTTTGACTGCATCTGCACCCGCTAAAGCTTTTGTCCTAGCGGCGGTGAGGTTGCTGTCCCCGGCATATACAAAGATAACCCTTCCGCCATTAGAAACTATTGTTCCATCTTCTGTCAATGCCGTTCCGCCGTGGAAAGCAGAGCAATAGTCCGGAAGGTCATCCAATCCAATCTCCTTCCCTTTTTCGTATGAACCGGGATAACCATGGGAAACAATGTAAATTCCGGCAGTGAAATCAGGATCAATTTCCGGAGTCGTAAAATTACGCTTCAGAATCAGGTCTTTCATCAGAGAGACCATATCACCCTTAATTCTGGGGAAAACGACTTCTGTTTCAGGATCGCCCATGCGGACATTGTATTCAATCACCATGGGTCTGCCATCGACAGCTATCAATCCGAAAAAAATAAATCCGGTGTAAGGAATATTCTCTTGGCGGAGCCCATAGAGAGTTGGTTTAATAATGTTTTCTTCGACCTGCTGCATCATATAATCATCCACAAAGGGAACAGGGCTCACTGCTCCCATACCGCCTGTGTTGGGACCTTGGTCATTTTCATATATTTTCTTATAATCCTTAGCTACCGGAAGGATAAAATACCGTTCACCATCTGTCGCTACAAAGACTGAGAATTCCACGCCATCAAGAAAAGATTCGATGACAATTCTGCTGCCTGCATCACCAAACTGACCTCCAAAGATCAGGTCGATGGAGGAGATAGCCTCCTGGTGTGTCCCGGCGATGATGACACCCTTACCGGCTGCCAGTCCATCGGCTTTAATCACGATGGGGAGAGGGTGTCGGCTGACATATTCTTTAGCAAGAGAGCTCTCAGCGGCGGAGAATTCTCTGTAAGAAGCCGTAGGGATATTGTATTTTTCCATAAAGGTTTTAGCAAAGGCCTTACTTCCTTCCAGTCTGGCACCTGCAGCGCACGGACCGAAGACAAGGACATCCTGCAGATCGCCATCTGCGTGAATCATATCTGTAAGACCGTTGACCAGCGGGTCTTCGGGACCGATAACCACCAAATGAATGTCATGCTCGATGATACACTGTTTGACAGCAACAAAGTCATTAGGTGAAAGAGGAAGATTAGTGCCTACAGCGGTAGTGCCGGCATTTCCGGGGGCAATATAAAGGTGATTGCATAAAGGACTTTGTGCTATGTGTGTTGCCATAGCATGTTCACGGCCACCGCTTCCGAGAAGAAGAATGTTATATGGAGTCATCATCAGAAAAAGTAAGTAAATTAATGACTGCAAAAGTAGCAAAGACCTGCCACTATTTCAGATAAAACAATAGAAGGAGGGAGAAATATCAGTCTAACCTAAGCCAGACTCGGAAGGTACATATAGCAACCTGCACTTTTCCAATTTTTAAATGCTGTGGAAGGTCACTTCTAATAGTTCAATCAAAGCGAGTAGGTTATTCAATCGCTGTAGTTTCTGAGTAACGAATTAATTCAGGAATTTGGTTTGGGAGAGCTTGTCCTGCGTCGTTTGAAAGCATCGCGGTTTGTTGACTGCGTCGTTTGACTTCGCTGCCTGTTCCGACAAACGAATGTTAGCTCATCAAACGGACGATGGCCCATCACACAGGCAATATCCATTCAAACTTTTTCATGCTTTAGGCCTATATTCATCACGATTATACTAACTTAACGACATTGTATTACAATTAGGATATGATTAGAAAGGCATACAATAACTTAAGCCATTTATAATCAATAATTTAAGTAATTGTATCAAGTATAGAATAATCCATATTATGCTGATTATCTTTATTTTACCGACGCTGAAATTTTATTCAATCATTTAGAGCAAGGTACCAGACAGCTTATGCCGGGCGTACTGCAGGAGAATGTTTGATTCTTATCGGTGGAACAATTTATATTACCCACTATAAAAAGTTTAAGTGCGGGCAATAAAAAAGCCTACATTCACTGAAGAATGCAGGCTTCTCTTAATATGAAAATTCAAATTACCCTTTGTTGAGCATATTCTTAGTACCGGCAGGAACACTTGCATCGGCAGCTTTAGCATTTATATGTCCTTTAACAGAAAGTACGAAGGATTTACCTTCAATGTTGGTGTTAACGGTAACAGTTTTATTGATATTACCTATACGGTGCGTGTCGTAACGAACCTTGATTACACCTGATTCGCCCGGAAGGATTGGTGTTTGTGGCCAAGTTGGAACTGTACAACCGCAGCTTCCGTTAGCTGATTTGATCAAAAGAGGCTCTGTACCATTATTGGTAAACTTGGCAAAACGGAATGGATCGCTATCTTGCTCGATATTACCGAAATCAACTGTCATAGATTCAAAAGTCATGTCAGGACCCTGAACCTTAGGAGCCGTAACTGCAGGTGCAGCAGTTTTTGCGGTAGTAGCTTTAGCCTTTGTTGCTTTTTTACCGCCTTGTGCAAATGCGCCTGTACTTAACATAGCGATTGCAAAGAAAAATAAGATAAATTTTTTCATTAGAGCTATAGTTTTAATTTCTTTTGTTTGAATAATTAACGATACAAATGTAACGTCAAATTTGCCTGAAAGTGCAGATATAGCTATGATTCCGCTGTTAATAATAGGTTAAGTCAGACCTGCCTGTCTTTTATATATTCTTGCATAATACCTTATATATAATTAAAAATATAATACATAAATATATTTATTCTGTATAAAATACATATTTTCAATACATTAAGTTAATGTATTTTAAATTTACCTGGTTTAACAAATTAAATATCTAGATTTTAATCCAATTACATTGTCAATTTTATCAATTTATTATTTCGTTAATATTAATTTAATGACCATTTAATTTTATCGTATGCGTTTGATTTAACAAACATCCAAATATTATCTTGGCAGAAATCACATTTATTTTTTGGTCAGAGGTGATTCAAATCACATATATTTAAGGCTATTTTTTGTACCTTTGTATTTCCAAATTACAGTATAAAGAGTCATAAATGATTGAATTTCCAGCATTGATAGAAGATTTCGCAGCATTGCACGATGATGTTTCATCAGAATATGTTCACGAAATATGGAAGGACTACTGGATCTGCAATATCAGCAGAGAAGCCAGCATCTCAGCCAGAAAGGAAGTGTTGACCGGCAAGGCCAAATTCGGAATCGTCGGCGATGGAAAAGAAGTCCCTCAGGTAGCACTCGCCAGAGCCTTTAAAAAAGGCGATTTCAAAGCCGGATATTATCGTGACCAGACCTTCATGATGGCGATAGGCGCCTGTTCGATCGAAGATTTTTTCGCGCAACTGTATGCCGATCAGGAAAATGATCCGTTTTCAGCAGGAAGACAGATGAACTGTCATTTCAGTTCGGATTTACTGGATAAAACCGGAAACTGGTTAGACCAGACAAAAAATATAAATCTTAGTTCAGATATATCATGTACAGGCGGCCAGATGGGAAGGGCACTAGGTCATGCTCTGGCTACCAAACTGTTTCGTAACAATGAAGAATTGTCAGGTATGGAGCTGTTCTCCGACCATGGCGAAGGCGTTACCGTAGTGACGATAGGTGATGCCAGCACTTCCGAAGGTGCCTTCTGGGAGACAATCAATGCCGCTGCCGTCATGAAAGTTCCGCTCGCCACCTGTGTTTGGGACGACGGTTACGGCATCTCCGTTCCCATCGAAATGCAAACTGTAAAAAGTAGTATTTCCAAGGCTCTGGAAGGTTTTTATTTAGATGAGTCCAACCAAGGTATCCGCATCTATGCTGTCAAAGGTTGGGATTATCCTGCCCTTGTCGAAACCTTCGAAGCCGGAATTAACAAGATGCGTAAATCGCACATCCCGGCTCTTTTCCACGTTCAGGAGGTTACTCAGCCCCAGGGTCACTCCACCTCAGGCAGTCACGAAAGATACAAGACTCCTGAAAGACTGCAATGGGAAAAAGATATGGACGGCATTCTATGTATGGGCGAATGGATGATTGAGTCCGGATTTGCCACTCAACAGCAACTGGATGAAGTCAAGGCACAGGCTAAAGAATACGTCAAAAAATGTAAACAAACTGCCTGGGACGCTTTCCTTCAGCCCGTAAAAAAGTTGAAAGCCGACCTCCTGATTGCTCTGGTTGCATACTCTACCCTGCCCTCCATAAAAGAATTGGTTAATGAACTCCAATCCATCAGTGATCCGGTTGCCTCCGAGCTGATGAAAATAGCCCGCAAAGCCAGGATACATCTGTCTGCAGGAGGTATAGCACACGAAGATATCAAGACCATCATTGATCATATTGATAAGAAGTATGGCAGGACGCTGCACAGCCATCTGACTGCAGAAGGCACCACTTCTCCACTGCTCAATCCGGGAGAAGAGGCTCAATATGACCATAGTGAAAAAATAAACGGGTATCAGGTACTCAACAAATACTTTGACCGACTCTTTGCCCGAAAGCCTGAAGTGGTGGCATTCGGAGAAGATGTAGGTAATATAGGTGACGTCAATCAGGGTATGGCGGGTATTCAAGCACGTTATGGCGTAAACAGGATTTTTGATACCGGAATCAGGGAATGGACAATCGTCTCGCAGGCAATAGGCTTGGCTATGCGAGGATTCCGTCCGATAGCAGAGATTCAATATCTTGACTATATCTATTTCGCGCTGTCACCCCTATCTGACGACCTAGCCACACTGAGGTACCGCTCAAACGGTAAACAGGCGGCTCCTGCCATCATCCGTACGAGAGGTCACCGGCTGGAAGGTATCTGGCATACCGGCAGCCCTTTAGGTATGCTGGTCAACAGCCTCCAGGGTATGCACGTGTGTGTACCGCGCAATATGACACAGGCAGCCGGAATGTACAATACACTGATGGAAGGAATGGACCCTGCTCTGGTCATCGAATGCCTCAATGGTTATCGCCTCAAGGAACAATGCCCTGTCAACCTGGATACATTCTCTGTCCCTCTAGGGGTACCTGACATTCTCCAGGAAGGAACAGATGTTACCCTGGTTACTTACGGTAGCTGTGTCAGGGTAGCTCAGGAGGCTATACAATTATTGTCTGAACTGGACATCTCCGTCGAACTGATAGACGTACAGACGCTGTTACCATTTGATATTTATAACATAATAGGTAAGTCTCTGGCAAAGACCAACAGACTTGTATTGCTGGATGAGGACATCCCGGGCGGCGCCACTGCATTTATGCTGCAAAAAATTCTGGAAGTGGGAGACGGATACTTCTCCCTCGACGCTAAGCCTGTCTGCATAACCGCTCACGCCCACCGCACACCATTTGGTTCGGATGGTGACTATTTTTCAAAACCAAATGCAGAGGACGTCACAGAGCGAATCCTCCGGATCGTCAACGAATAAACAGAGAGGTCTATTTTGTCCGATTGTCTTGTCATTATTCCAACCTTCAATGAGAAGGAAAATGTCGAAAACATTGTCAGGAAGGTGTTTTCACTACCCAAACCTTTTGATATACTCATCGTGGATGATGACAGCCCGGACGGCACTGCAGCTATCGTCAAGCGACTTCAAGGTGAATTCCACAACAGACTCTTCCTGCTAGAAAGGAAGGGCAAGCAGGGCTTGGGAACGGCCTACATAGCCGGATTCAGATACGGCCTGGAACATAATTATGATTATATTTTTGAGATGGACTGCGACTTTTCTCATGATCCCGAAGATCTCATTAGACTGCATCATGCCTGCCATAAAGGTGGCTACGATGTGTCTGTCGGTTCGCGATATGTAACAGGCGGCATGGTGGAAAACTGGCCATGGGACCGTATCGCCCTGTCGTATGGCGCTTCATTGTATGTAAGGATCATCACCTGGATGAACATCAAGGATCCGACTGCGGGTTTTATATGTTATAAATCTGAGGTACTGAATGCCATTGACCTGGATAAAATTAAATTCATCGGTTATGCCTTTCAGATAGAGATGAAATATGCCGCTCTCTCGCTTGGATTTAAAATAAAAGAAGTTCCGATCACTTTCAAAGACCGGGAATTTGGTTCGTCCAAGATTACCAAAGGCATCGTCAAGGAAGGATTTTTGGGTGTGCTGAAGATGGCAGGGAAGCGAATGTTTGCCACTTACAGAAAGACGAATGGCTGACTTTCCGGCTAAATTATTTGAATAAATTTATCATCTGTAATTGAGAATTTATCATTTTCCGGCTACCGTATGAATCAGGAACCGGACTCAATTGCAACAAAAAAGCGAAGACCTTGTTTTTTCCTTGTCGAAAGTTTATATAACTGACGGAATTTTCCTCATTTAATCAGAGTCATTGTGTCTATCAATATCAGATTTATCATACCCTTTATCTTGTTTGTCATTCTGGATGCCTATGCCTTTCAGACATTTAGGGTAGTGACACGACCACTAGCACCTGAATGGCGCAGGATGCTGTTTACGGCTTACTGGGGACTGTCTATCCTTGCTTACATTTTAGGAATCGGAATGATTACCAATATAATTTCCGAAAAACAGCATTTCCTCACAATCTATGGCAGAACATTGATAATGGTGCTTTTCATAACTAAATTATTATCCATTCCTTTTTTGCTTATAGATGATATCAAACGTGGATTGCTTGGTGCGATAAATTTTTTTATGGTAGAAAAAAATTTTGACACGGGCAGGTCACGCTTCCTCACTGCCATGGGGCTTGCGATGGGCGCCGCTCCCTTTGTTTTACTGACTTACGGGGCGCTGCGCAATCCATATCGTTACCGTGTCAGACGCAGTAAAATATACATCGATGGATTGCCGGAAGGGCTGGAAGGATTTAAGGTCGTCCAGATATCGGATATCCATTCGGGAAGTTTTGTATTCAGGGAGCCTCTCCTGCACGGTATTGACCTGATCAATAAGGAAGGTGGCGACCTCGTCGTCTTTACGGGCGACATCGTCAATTATAAGGCCGATGAGATGGATCACCTCTATGACTATTTCGGCAAGATTAATCCCGGCAAAGGCACACCCATTTACTCTATCCTGGGCAATCACGACTATGGTACCTACTACAGATGGGACAGTAAGGAAGACCTCGAAAAAAACTTCAGGGAGGTAAAAAATATACACAAAAGACTAAACTGGGATCTGATGCTCAATGAACACCGCATCATCCGGCATAATGGAGCGACCATCGGACTTATCGGAGTGGAAAACTTTTCTGCCCTGCCCCAGTTTCCCAAGCATGGCGACCTAAAAAAAGCAACGGAAGGCATGCCGCATACCGACCTGCAGATCCTCCTATCTCACGATCCTACTCACTGGGACTTTGAAGTGAATAAAGAATACCCTGATATTGCTTTGATGCTTGCCGGGCATACCCACGGATTTCAGTTTGGCTTTGAGATCCCAGGATGGCTCCGGTGGAGTCCGAGTCAGATGGTCTATAAACAATGGGCAGGATTATATCAGAAAGGCAGACAATATCTCTATGTCAACCGTGGCTTTGGCTTCCTCGGATATGCCGGCAGAGTAGGCATCCTACCTGAAATAACCACCCTGACACTGACCGGCAGGAAGGAAGACGCATCCCCTGCCCGATAGGGAGACAGACTGATGCTCCCCAATTTGAACTATGCCGGTAGCTGCTGCACGCCCGATGCGTGAGGGATCGCAACGGTTACGACTGACGTCAGGAAGGAGTTTGAGTGGAGAGCCCGACCATGGACCCTTCCATGGGCACGCACAAAAAAAGGAAGAGCCTGATTTCGTTTTCTATAAATCGCTTCGTCTTATTTTTTATTCCATTCATCTAAAAAGGTCGGTGATTTAGAAAAGATTGTCTCTACTTTGTGTTGTAATTAAAAAATTATATATGAAACACGCATTTTTATTGATGTTACTGGCTGTGAGCTTCAGCCTTTCTGCTCAACTTCCATTCGGAGGTATGTCCGCCAAGGGAACGGGTAAGATGTCGGGCGGTATTATAGACAGTATGTCTCGGCAGCCTATAGAATATGTTTCAGTAGCGCTGCGTAAGGCGGGCCAGTCTGATCCTATTGACGGTATCATGACAGACAATAAGGGAATGTTTCGCTTCAAGGAACTAAAAAATGGTAAATATGATGTCTTTATTACTTTCCTCGGCTATGACGATAAGATTATCCGTAATGTCGTCATCTCTGACTCGCTGTCAGATCAGATGCTGGGGCGTATCTTCCTGAGCCCTTCTTCCAAGATGCTCGACGAGGTCGTCGTCAAGGGTGAACAAGGCATCGTAGAAAATAAGATAGACCGCATGGTGTACAATGCCGGAAAAGACGTGACCAACAAAGGCGGCAATGCTGCCGACGTCCTCCGCAAGGTACCTACGCTGAGTGTGGACCTGGACGGCAATCTGTCGATGAGAGGCAGTCAGAGTATCCGTGTCCTGATCAATGGCAAACCTTCGGCGGTCATGGCTTCCAATGTCGCCGATGCTCTGAAGATGATTCCATCAGACGAGATAGACAAGGTGGAAGTATTGACCAGTCCGGGCGCCAAGTATGACGCCGAGGGAAGCGCCGGCATCGTCAACATCATCACCAAAAGAAAGACTATCAAGGGTGTCAGCGGCAATGTCAATATATCCGCCGGTACCAGAAGTGCCTTTGCAGGTGCCAACGTCACACTGAAGATGGACAAGGTCTCCTTTACTGCCGGCGCCGGCGGATTCGGATGGCGTGCCAAGGGCAATCTACTCTCCGAGCGTATCGCAGGCGACTACCTGCTTACTCAGTCCGGACGCAACGATATGAACGGCCTCGGTGGACGTGGTAATCTAGGTATTGACTACGACATCACTGACAAAGATAACATCGCTGCCAGTGCTACCTTCGGCAAATTCGGTATGCATCTTAATAATTCCATTGTCTCCAATCAGAGCTTCGCCGGCATAACCAATCAGCACTACCGCCGCGATCAGGACAGTGAGAATAACAACTACAGCACAGATGTTAACCTGGATTACAAACACAAGTTTAAAAAAGAAAACCAGGAACTAACCCTCTCCGGCCAATATTCCAATAATTATCGACCGACACATTATGAAATCAACCAACTGAACGATGCCGATATCCTCAACTATCAGGAGCAGAGCAACAATAAAGGTACAAATCGTGAAATCACGGCTCAAGCCGACTACAGCCATCCTTTTTCCAAAAATTTCACGCTGGACCTCGGTGTAAAGTCAATATTCAGAAGGATAGAAAGTAACTTTGTCTATGACACAACTCAACTCGCCTCTGGAGCTATCATCCGGGACGAAGGACGCTCCAATGAATTCGGATACCTGCAGAATGTGATGGCAGGTTATACGGAGGGCACCTGGAATATCACAAGCCAAATCGGTCTGAAAGCGGGTGTCAGGTATGAAAAGACAACGATTGAAGGTGATATATTTAAAGATACGCACCTGCTCAACAACACCTACGCCAACCTGATGCCAAGCGGAACACTCTCCTATAAATGGGGAAGCAATGGTCTCAAAGTATCGTATAACCAACGTCTTCAACGACCTTCCTTATTTTACCTCAACCCTTACACCAATGAGGCTGACCCTAAGAATATCACGGTAGGTAATCCAAAACTCAATGCCGAGCTATCACACAACGTCGAACTGGGATATAACAAATTCTTCGGATTGAGTTCTGTCAATATCGCCGTCTATCGGCGCTTTACAAACAATGCCATCGAGGCGGTGCGTCTGTTTAAGGGTGACACCATGGTAACCACTTATTTTAATCAGGCGAATAATACCAATACAGGGCTAAACATCAGTGGAAATGTGATGAAGGGTTATAAGTTTATGGTGGGTGGCAATATAGATGTGTCCTATGTGGAAGCCGAAAACAAAACACTTGGAATCAACAATACAGGCATCAATTACGGTGTGAATGGATTTTTAAACTGGACGATCTATGAGTCCTGGGGCATACAGGCTTATGGCGGCTTCAGAGGCCCTACCATCACGTCCCAGGGCAAATCCACCAGTTTCTATTTTTACGGGATAGGCGCAAAGAGAGACCTGCTCAATAAGAAAGCCACATTATCTATCGGACTTGACAATCCATTTACTCCTTATCAGAAGATGAAGACCGAACTGAATGTCTATGGCGCACAGTTTAAATCAGTCAGTAAGTTTTATGCCTTCGGGGGCAGAATTAGTTTCAACTGGATGTTTGGAAAGATGTCCTTCTCCAATAAAAAAGGTCAGGGCATCGAAAACAACGACCTCAAGAAGGGAGGTGATGGACAGGGCATGGGCGGCCAGGGAATGGGTGGATCGAGATAAGGGAAGGTGCAGAGCTTTAGGGACACGTGTTTCTGAAGTTTATACTATAGGTTATTTTAAAATATATTTGACGTAAGTCAGTTTATATTTGGGGGAAATTGGTATTGTATCTGAGGATGCAGTACCAATTTTGTTTGTATGTGGTATTTTAGTAGCTTACTGAAAATAAGAAGTGTTTCGTTTGAAACTTTTTTGTACATTTGAGTGTCCCGCTTTGCATCCAAGGCAGTGCTAAAAATCAGCTCCCTTGCAAAGTACAAAAGGGAAGGTATAAATTCAACTTGCCAATGTTTATTCAATCCCGACAAAACCGCAATATAAACTTACCTTTCCTGAAGCATTAAATTAATTCCAATGAAAACATTTTTTAATATAATTCTCATCTGCCACTTTTCTGCCCTTTTGTTCGGACAAGGAAAACCATTCTTTCTTAATTTGCCAAATAACGACATCGGAATTGAATATTATCAAACTGCTTATTTCTGTACCGAAATCAATGATGATGAAGTAGTCTATTTAGAAACATATTATCTGCCAAAATTCCCCATTGTCGTCCTTGATTATGGCTCCAAAATCGTAAAAAGCAATAAAAACGGTACGGTCATAAAAG
>JAGFJA010000017.1 GCA_024103005.1 Saprospiraceae bacterium | reverse complement strand
GGTAGGTCATAGACGGGTACACGCAAGGTGCCCGCCTCCCAGAGGTCATCCGTCCGAAGGAGCCTTCCCTGCAGATTATACAGCCGTACCTCATACTCCGAGGCATGGATGTCCTGAGAGCTGAGGGTGAGGTAGTCGGAGGTGGGATTGCCTTTGATGGTGATGGAAGCAAGGATGGGCGTGGCTTTATTAGATAAGGTCGGCATACTACCATCTAAGTTGAAGGCAAGGATGTAGGTACCAAAATTAACCCAACCATTGACTTTATGATAATAGAATCCTGACGCTGATAATTGTAAATCATCAGAGAAATCAACCCATTCAATGAAAAATCTATAATTTTCTGCTACCATATAATGTGTCTCTTCTACAATATTGAAAAGAGTATCAAACTTTGTGAGATAAAATGTGGTGGCACTTGGCAGGGGAAGATCCTCATCCTGATATTCAAAAAGGGTATAATAATAACCATCTTTATAAAATACACTACTTGACAGCCTGGCTACGCCATCAGATTCGGCTGAAACCGGCATAGGAGTCAGGTTAATCCGTCCTTTTACTCTTAGATTATTGTCCACTTCCCCAATCCCTCTGCCAACAATATAATAGTATTCATCATCCTTGTCTTTATTATATTCTAGGGCACATAATCCCATACGTATATGTTTATTATTATGATCTATGATGCTGCTGAAGATGGAAAAAGTCGTATCATTGACAATAGGATAAGTACGAGGAATCTTCACTGTTTTGATGTAATTTAAATCATCATCAAAGATGTACTTTTGAGTACTTGCCACATAGACTATGTTTTTATTGTCATAATCATAGATAACGCCATCATCAAGTTCTGTGACTCCTATATTTTTCTCCAAATGTTTGATTTTTTGTAACATTCCGTTGCTGTCAAACACCATCCCATAAGAGGTAACCCAAGAGGTAGGATACCATGAGAGTATGATATAGTTTTTATCTCTGCCATTTGATAATTTATATTTTGCCATATCAAATGAAATACTTTCAGGGGTGGTAACATCAAATGTGTCAATAAATACAACATTATGAGACAACTCATTCAAATCGTGATTGAAAAGTTGGTAGATTAAATATAGCCGATTGTCCTTGGAAGCAAAGCAAAAAGTCTGAATCTTATCATCTAAGTTTTCACCGTAAGAACTAAAACTATTCAGGCTATCTACACCAAGGTCTATCCGTGTCTTTACCTCGCCCCCATAATCTTCCTTAACTAAGGAAGCCTTACAATCCTTCAAGTTATTATATACAAATTTATTAAGAATATAGATGATATCATCTTTCAATTTTATATGATACTTTATCGACCAGTTAACAGTATCAGAATATGGAATCTGCTTAAAGAATCCTGTTGGCTGAGCACTTAGGAGTAGGGTCTGACTTACTAAAATAATAAGAAGAATGAATCTGGACATAATGATTTATTTTCAAATGGGCTGCGGAAAGGTTAATTTATCTTGCGGTTTTGTTTCTACAGAATACATATTACCTAAGGTGATGGTAAAATTCATCCAGTAACTACAAGTGGATTCAACGCATACCCCACTTGCCAAATATGGATTAGTGCTAATAGCTATAAAATGACTTTTGTCGTAATAGTCCATCGTCTCTAAGGCACAGGTCATCAATCGATTGAAATAGTGATTCATTTCAGCTATGTTGAGACACTTAGAACGTGTGTTGTTGATGCAGTCAAAGGAGTTTTCATTGTTCAGCCCTACCGCTATTTTAAAACAATTATATTCGTCTATACAATCATTCAGAATAGAATCGTCAGGGTTTCTTTGATGGAGTAGCCAGTCCCAATGATTACCATCCAGATAATATTTTTCAACGTCACCATAAGAATACCTTTTTCTTTGAGAAGATCCAAAGTATTCTTCAACACCTCCTAAGACCATATTTTCATAAGGATTGGGTTGTCCTTGAGAGATGGCATAAAAAGGGTCATAGTTTAAGTAACCTTTATATTTATTTATCATTTTGGCCAAATTGGCAGGTGCCTGTTGGCCATTCTCGTAAACGCCGGTTGGGTTTTCACATGTATGGAAGTCGTGATAATATGTATCTTTAAAATTGCTATCAAAAACAGTTGTCGGCCATTCACCTATAGGAGTAAAATCGTTGACCGGAGTATATTTAGTGCCAAATACAGATGTAACTGCAACTGTGGCAGAAGTGGCTGTACTGCTTAATTTGCGCATTCTTACGGAATAGAAGTACTTTGAGCCTGAATAATTAATTTGGTTAAATTGAGACTTACATATTTCCAATGTCTGATTAGTTAAAGAAACAAAATCTTCAGTTTGGATTGGAGTTGCAGTGAAGTTAATGACAGCAGTATCTGTAAATGTATAGGTAGAATCATTGGTAATGGTGTAATCTCCATAGGTATAACTGAACAACGTTTCGATCTGAGCAAGGGCGTCGTCTAAGGTTAAGGAGATTCCGTCTCGCTCAATAATCTGATGATTATTCGCAGCCTTAACGATGTCATAATAATTTTTGACATTTTTTACCATGGACTCTTCTTTCGGGTTTGCAGGTATTTTTTTATCTGCAAGATTTTCTTTCTAGCAAGATAAAACAAATAGACAAAGAACAGAAATTAAAATGGAAGAAGTACGCATCTTTTAAGTGTTTTATTGATGAAAAAATGAGGTGTAAAAGACTCGAACGAGTCAATGATGCGTGCAAGATAAAGGACAATAGAATATCCTGCTACCCCCCCATAATTAACAAAATATTAACATAAATAATACCAAGACCAGATGGCTCCCACCTGGTCTTTCCTATTATCAAATCTTAACAAACTTCCCTGAAGTCAGCGGCCTGCCCTTATGCCATACCTGATAGATGTAGGTACCTGCCGGTCGGTCATAGACGGGTACACGCAAGGTGCCTGCCTCCCAGAGGTCATCCGTCCGAAGGAGCCTTCCCTGCAGATTATACAGCCGTACCTCATACTCCGAGGCATGGATGTCCTGAGAGCTGAGGGTGAGGTAGTCGGAGGTGGGATTGCCCTTGATGGTGATGATGGCACGGATGGGGTTGGTTTTTGTGTTCAAGGTCGGCGGAGATCCGTCTTCATTTAAACCGAGAATATATGCACCACCATTAATAAATGGATTGGGGTTAGATGGAGAGGTATTGTAGTAAAAGCCACTTATCGTAAATGTATTATTTTGGGAGAAGTCAGCCCATATCGGAAAAATTCTGAGGTTGGAATCGAATACAAATTCAGTTTGTTCAATCAATTTAAAAGATGTATCGAATTTTGCGATGACATAGTTGCTGGCAGAATTAAAAGGTAAATACCGGGGAATGTATTCAAAGAGGGTGTAATAGACGTTGTCTTTAAAAAACAAACTACCTGACAGACGAGGAGTTTCTTCCGAAGAGCTCCCAATTGGATAAGGAGTGAAGTTGAAATTTCCGGTAAGAGATCCATTGGCATCTATGTATGATAATGCCCGACCTATAGGTCCATCATGTTTATATAAGAATGAAACTTCCCCGAAGCGTACAGTTTTATCACCGATGGTTAAGAATGAAGTATTGAATCCTGAGATGGTATCGTAGTCACTTGTTGGATCATTATCTTTCCAGAGTATAATTTCCTTTTCCAAGTCAAATTTTTTTGAATAAATACGCTTGATGGAGTTTTCTGAAAAATATACTAATCGATCTATGTGGGGATCATAGTAAAAGCCTCCTCTGGTAGTCGAATTATATGGTCCCAGGAGTTTGAACATAGTCAAATTGCCTTTATTGTCAAAACTAAGAGCAAAAGCATGTTCAGTAGCATAGCCGGTTAATAAAAGCATATAAGTATTACCAAGTTGATCCCGGCAAAGGTGCATTTTTTCATTTATTAAAAAAAATACAATGCTATCAGCGGTGAAATGTAAAAAGGGGAGTCGATTGGTATGCTGTACATTCAAATCGGTATCGAAGTCAGTAATCTGTAAATAGAAAGAATCCTTAGAGTGTAAAAAAGTCATTGCAAGTATCCGGTCACCTATTCTTAAACCGCATGAATTAATACTTTTCAAGGAGTCAGTGGTAAATGAAATTTCTTTTATGACCGTACCGTTTTTATTGCTTTTTACGATTTTGGAGCCATAATCAAGGACGACAATGGGGAATTTTGGCAGATAATATGTTTCTAAATAGACTACTTCATCATCATTGATTTCGGTACA
>JAGFJA010000010.1 GCA_024103005.1 Saprospiraceae bacterium | reverse complement strand
GTGTGGATCAGTTACATCCACGGCAAACACTATCCCAAAAACTGTGTAAGTGGAAAAATCATAGTCCGGATTTACAGTTTTATTCTATCGCCAAATATAAGGCTAAATTGGTTTAAAATCATTCCCCAGTTTCTTATAGGTTGCGTCCATTTTTTAGTTGCTTCTCTTATTGCCAGATATACTGATTTTATGACGGCTTCATCGGTAGGATAAGACATCTTGTTTTTTGTGTATTTTCGGATTTTTCCGTTTAGATTCTCGATTAAGTTGGTGGTATAGACAATTTTTCGGATTTCGACCGGAAAGTCAAAGAATACGGTCAGCTCATCCCAATTTTCTCTCCAGGATTTAATTGCATAACCATATTTAGAGCCCCATTTCTTCTCAAAATCATCTAAGGCCAATTCAGCAACTTGTTTGTTTGGAGCGGTATATATGCCTTTCATATCGGCCGTAAAAGCTTTGCGGTCTTTCCAAACGACGTATTTACAGGCATTTCTGATTTGATGAACTACGCAAATTTGAGTCTGAGATTCGGGGAATACAGAACGAATGGTTTGGGTAAAACCATTTAAGTTGTCGGTAGCCGTAATCAGAATATCTTCTACACCACGTGCCTTTAAATCGGTTAATACATTCATCCAGAAGGCCGAACTCTCATTCTTGCCCAGCCACATCCCAAGAACCTCTTTCCTTCCGTCTTTTCTTAGTCCGACAGCTAGATAAATGGTTTTATTTATTACCTTGGAGTTCTCTCTAACTTTGAACACTATGCCGTCCATCCATACAATAAGGTAAAGCGATTCCAGCGGCCTGTTCTGCCAAGAAATGACCTCATTGGACACTGCATCGGTGATTCGGGATATTGTCGATGTTGATACATCAAAACCATATAGCTCCCGGATCTGCTCTTCAATATCGCTAACGCTCATTCCTTTGGCATAAAAGGAGACGATGATATTCTCCAAACCATCTATGATATTGCGCCTTTTAGGAATAAGAAATGGATCAAAACTGCCTTCCCTGTCCCTGGGAACCTGGATCTGATCTTCTCCAAAGGAAGTCTTTATTTTCTTATTACTATAGCCGTTTCGGTAGTTCCCGGTCTTGGTCTTCTGATGCTTTTCATTGTCCAAATGGGCATCCAACTCTCCTTCCAGCATACTCTCAATAGCCTTCTTTTGAAGTTCTTTGAAAAAAGAGGTGAGCTCTGGTCCATCCTTAAAGGATTTTAAAAATCCCTTGTCATTTAATAATTCTTCTTTGTTAATCATTACTGTATAAATTTTTAAAGTTAATAAAAAAGTTATTTCCGTAAATATTTTTGAACTTTTTGGGGAAGTTCAAAAAATTTCCAGAATAACTTTTCAACTTACACAGTTTATGAAATACTACTCGGAGATATTACAATTCTACATTATATATTGTGTAGAATTTACTTATTGCAGTTTAATAAAATTAATGTGAATATGTTATTCTACTACTGCTAAGATCTCCGAATAAATCAAAAGTTCTCTCGACTACCAACATATCTTCAGTCAGAACTTCAACATTATAATCTTTTGAAACACCATCGGCGACTATTGACAAGGTTTTATTTTCTGCTGATAGTGTCCAGGTACCTTCAGTTACTAAATCCGGATCCTCAGCAGAACATTTGGTTTCTCCCTCATTCTCAGTAAATTTGCCATCAGAGGTGTAGGTCAGACAGTTATCCAAATCGCATGCGTCAAGATAATCGGTAATGTCTTGGTAATCAGTATTTTCGAATTTTTGTTCTTTTTTGGTAACTTTCCAGCAACCATTGGTCAATAACTCAGCAGGTGTTTTAGACACATCTTTTTTACAAGAAGCAAGTAAGCCGGTAATGAATAGTAAAATGATTAAATTTAGTAATGTACTTTTCATAAATCCTTTTTTTAAATATTAATAATTTAATTAGTTACATGATTACGCAGACGAGCATTGCTAGCAAGCTGGCTAAAGCAAAACCGGTTTTTTAAAGATCAAAAATGTTTTGACTTATTTAAGCTATTGGTAGTAAAGTGTAAACTTTATAATTACTTTCAACAATAATACGTACTTTATATTAATACTCAGTAATTTTTTCAAAGAAAATTTATAAAATTTTAGTAAATACCTGTAGATTAATACAAAAAATTTAATTTTTATTAATATTATTGTCAATCAAATGTTAATTCAAATTAATTTAAGATTTATTAATGAATTATAAATGTTTTTCAAATTTTTGAATACTCTTTTGGAATCCCGGCAAGGATTTAAAATAATAATGTAAAAGTTGATTGAGTGTATTGTTTAAATTTTACCAAACCTACAGTCAATTGTAATTGAAAAAATGGAGGAGATCGACTGGAAGAATGCAGAATTTTTTATCAATTTTAATTCCAAAAGCTCAAGGCAAATATTTATAAGCAATGAAAATGCCATATTTTGGGTTTAATGAATGAACAATTATTCATAACGATTGTAAAAATAGGAATGAATAAGACAATTTATCTACAGATATATGGAGACTATTATTTATCATAATGCCAGATGCTCTAAGAGCAGGGAATGCCTGAATATTCTGGAAAGTAAAAGAGATGATGTGGTAATCAGAAACTATCTGAAAGAACCACCGGATTATGCTGAAATTGAAGGTCTTTTGAAAATGTTGAAATTGTCACCACTGGAGGTTATCCGGCATAACGAAAATATCTTTAAAGAAAATTATGCCGGGAAGAATTTGACCGATAGAGAATGGATTGAAGCAATCGTTGAAAACCCCATACTTTTGGAGCGTCCTATAGTAGTAAAAGATGGAAAAGCTGTTATCGGCCGGCCACCATCCAGGGTTGTTGAGATTCTTTAAAGAAGCTGTTTTACTATTTATTATAAAATTATACTATGGAGGAAAAATCAAATAATGCCACACCACTAAGACCGGAAGGAAAGCGTGTTCTTAATGCACCCGCCGTTGAAATGGATCTGAACAAGTTTATCGTACAAATACGAAATGAGGAAACCTGGAAATCAAGTGGCCACAATTCGATTACAATATTTAAATCAGATCAGATGAGAATTGTCCTGATCGGTCTTCATGACAAAGCTGTATTAAAGAAGCATCATAGCAATGCAGTTATAAGCGTTCAGGTGATAGAAGGCAATATCGTTTTTGTTACACCTGATGAGAGCTATTCATTGACCCAAGGACAGATGATTGCACTTCAACCCAACATCCCTCATAGTGTAGAAGCTAAGTGCGAAAGTTTCTTTCTGCTGACCCTTGCTTCTGTGTCCTGATATAATCTAACCCCGGAAATTGAATTTTAATTGGAAACTTTTCTTTTTAAAGTGATTTTATAACGCTTGTAAATATCGTTGCAAGTTTTGGTGCTGCTTTATTTGCAGCCTCCAACACTTCATTATGATTTACTTCGACTGCAATTTCCTGTATTCCCAAATCAGTTATAATACTCGCGGCTAAAACGTTCATACCGGAATGAATTGCCACAATGACTTCCGGGACAGTACTCATACCGACAGCATCTCCGCCGATGATATGTAACCAGCGATATTCGGCCCGTGTCTCGAAGGTAGGTCCCTGAATGCCGATATAAACACCTTCATGCACCGGAATATTATGTTGGGATGCTGATTCTCGTGCCAGTCTCAGTAAATTTTCTGTATATGGCTCACTCATATCAGGAAATCTGACTCCCAATCTTGAGTCAGCAGGACCTCTTAAAGGATGTTCAGGAAAAAGATTGATATGATCATTAATCAGCATGATGTCTCCTATCTTATACGAAGGATTCATTCCGCCGGCTGCATTGGAGACTATTAAAGTTTCAACTCCCAATTGTTTCATCACTCTTATCGGAAAAGTCACTTCCTGCATATTGTAACCTTCGTAATAATGAAATCTTCCCCTCATCACGACTACAATCTTGCCCCCAAACTTACCAAATGACAACATTCCTTTATGGCCGGCAACCGTTGACGCAGGGAAATGAGGTATTTCATGATATGGTATTTCCTTTTCAACTTCAAGTGAGTCAGCCAAAGAGCCCAACCCACTTCCAAGGATGATGCCTATGGTTGGCATATTGCCGAGTTGGCCCTTGATGAAATTCGTTGTTTCCGTTATTTTATCGAATAATTGCATTTGCAGACTTGATTTATTGCTGATAAATATAGAGAATTATTTGAAATGCGTGTACTTTGTCATTCAGATAAGCTGTTTATAAAAACAAGGTTAAATCAAATAAGGTAAAATTGCTTTTCTTTTGGTAGGATAATTTTCAAAATGAGATTTATACCACCTGTGATGCGAGATGGCTCGCGGAATTAAATTGGCACATGTCCAGATAAAAAATGCTAAACCGGGTATGCTCCAGGTTAAGATTGCAAATCCTCCCCATTCGATAATTTCTCCCAAAAGATTCGGACAACTGACGTAATTAAAAAGTCTGCCGGAAGGTATCTTATATCCGGTTTCACCGGGTTTCCGTAAATTTATCAAATAATTATCTGATTTCCAATTAATAGTCATGCCAAGAATAAAGAGTAAAGTACCTGAAATAAAGGATCCTGAGTAAAACCATTCAATGGGATATTGTCGACAATTTCCTAAATAGTAACCAATTAAAAAACCATTAATCAGATTAAAAAATATCCCCATAAACATGATGGATATTGGCATTTTTTTACCATTTGTCCTTAACCTGAAGGGAAATATTAAGCTTCGGTTGATATAATGAAGGCTAAAAATCCCTATAATCAGCCAATTGACAAGAGTTTGTTTATATTTTCCAGTTAAAACAAACAGGAGTAAAGCTACCAAAACAAACAACTCCATAATGATCCAACCGGTCCGATTGTCTATCAATGGCCCCCATGACTTTTTGACATGACGTCCGTATGGTGCTGTGATAAATAAAAGAACCATAAATATCACTACAGCAAGTGCAGTCCATATCAGTACAAATTGATTGTATAATTCAGCGATCATCCGGTTTATTTAAGTTTTCCTGAATTTTTAAAATAAAGGATAGTATCATAGATGGTTTCTTCCAAAGGCCTGGAAAGGTAACCGAAATGCCTTCTGGCTTTTTCGGAGCTGATAAATTTATTGCTATGGCGCAGTGTGTCTATATATCCCGCCTCATAGAGGGGCTGTGTGTGAGTTATCCCGGCATAAAGACTTACAAAGGGTAATGCAGCGTATACGATTTGATATGGCAATCGAATGGCTCTTCTCCAACTTCCCTTTATCTTTAAAACCATGTCTGCAAATTCCTTTATTGTATGATAATGACCGCCCAATATATAGGTCTCACCTGAATGACCATCCAGGAGAGCACCAACAATGCCGAATGCGACATCACGTACGTCTGTAAAATCAAATCCGCCTTCAAAAATAAAGGGAATTTTTCTCTGATATATATTAATGAGCGCATTGCCAATTTTAGAAGGTTTTTTGTCAGGAGGCCCTATAACAGAGGTAGGGCAGACAATTACTATATCCAAACCTTTTTTCGAAGAATCTTTAACAAGTAAATGAGCATCCCTCTTTGTTATCCAATAGTCAAAGCTGCCATCCCGGACAAACTCCCTTGATTCATCCATCATTATATTTTGTGGATGAGAAGAAAATACTACAATCGAACTGATATACACTAATCTTTTTATGCTGTACTCAATGGCGACATCTATTACATTTTGTGTGCCTGTTACGTTTAGCTGAAACAGCCTTGGGTCCTGATTTTTAGCCAGCCCAAATCCGGCTGCTGCGTGAATAATGTATTCACAGTGTTTTGCCCAGTTAGTTAATGATTTCTTATCGGAAATATCGCCGCTGAAATATTTGACAGGTAAGTCTTTCAGGGAAGAATTATCTCTGAATACCAGCGCATTAACTTCATGCCCTTGCCTGACCAATTCGTGGCAGATAGCGGTTCCAATATGTCCGGCTGCTCCGGTAACTCCGATTTTCATCGATCCAAAAATATAATAAAAACAGTTATTCTTCTCTTTAAAGAATAATTATCTTAAAGCAAGGTAAAAATAGATGGTATTGCTTTGGTAAGAATTTAGTTCTGTGGTACCGGGTGTTATTTTCAGTGATTTAAAACCACTAATGAAATAAAAATATTAATAAATATGTATTAATCTGTTACATAGCACTATATGATGTCGTAAATGGAAATATATGTATTTTATTATTAATAGTTAAAACAATTATCGAAATTTGACCATTAAATTGAAGTAATTCACTCATAAGAAGTGGATATTTAGTATCTTAGTATTTTTCTAAAGAATTTCAATTTAAATATTTTCATTTAAAACATAAATCAATTTTAGTTACAACGTATGAGTTATTCTAAAGCTAAATCAGTTAAAGAAATATCTGTTAATGGAAAGAGTTATAAATACAGCTCTTTGAAGGATCTTGGAGAGGAAAACATCAACCACTTACCTTTCAGCATCCGCATATTATTGGAAAATGTTCTTCGAAATTTTGATGGATTCAGCATCACTGAAGAGCATGTTTCTACTTTGTTAAACTGGAAGCCTGACACTGATGATAAGGATATTCCCTTTATGCCGGGACGTATTTTAATGCAGGATTTTACCGGTGTGCCTGCTGTTGTCGATATGGCATCTCTCAGGTCTGAATTTATCCGCCATGGGAAGGACGGTCAAAAAATAAATCCTGCTATTCCGGTTGATTTAGTTATCGATCACTCTGTTCAGGTGGATTATTTCGGAACGGATTATTCCTATGACAAAAACGTTGAGTTGGAGTTTGAAAGAAATAAAGAGCGATATGAATTGCTTAAGTGGGCTCAGAAAGGGCTGAATAATTTTACCGTTGTGCCTCCCGGAATGGGCATTTGCCATCAGGTTAACCTTGAATATCTGGCGCAGGGTGTGAGTGTTAGAGACGGATGGGCTTTTCCGGATACCCTCGTAGGTACGGATTCCCATACGCCAATGGTCAATGGAATCGGTGTAATAGCATGGGGAGTAGGTGGAATTGAAGCAGAAGCCGCCATGCTTGGTCAGCCAATTTTCTTTTCGTGCCCGGAAGTTGTAGGACTTAAGCTGACCGGTAAGATTCCGGACCAGTGTACCGCTACAGACTTGGTATTGTCAATTACAAGATTGTTAAGAGATACCGGAGTAGTAGGTAAGTTTGTAGAAGTTTTCGGTGACGGACTGGATAACCTTTCCGTTACTGACCGTGCCACTATTTCCAATATGTCACCCGAATTCGGATGTACCGTTACTTATTTCCCTATTGACAATCGTACATTGGAATATATGCATTCCACCAACCGTTCGGCAGAGCAGAGAGCTATCGTTGAAGCCTATTGCAAGGAAAATCTACTTTGGAGAACAGGTTCAGAAAACATTGTTTATACGAAAGTTGTGGAGTTAGATCTTTCTACCCTGGAACCGACAGTTTCAGGACCAAAAAGGCCTCAGGATAAGATTCTTGTAAAAGATTTGTCCGGCAAGTTTTGTGAGATTTTAAAAAATGAATTTAGCAGGGATTATCAACCCAAAAATGATCGTAAAGAATATGCCTGGCTGATGGAAGGCGGATCAGGAACTGAGTTTACCTTCGGGAAGGTTCCGCTGAGTGGGGAGCCACATTCTGAAGTTATTGCAGACAATGAACACCATTCCGTCAGAATTAAGCAGGCAAATAAAGAATTTGTTCTGAGTGATGGAAGTATTGTTATCGCTGCAATTACCAGTTGTACCAACACTTCTAACCCGGCTGTTATGGTAGGGGCAGGCTTGTTGGCACGAAATGCCATAGAAAAAGGGCTTCGTACCAAGTCTTGGGTTAAAACATCCCTTGCCCCCGGTTCAAAGGTCGTAACACGATATCTCGAAAGATCCGGCCTTAATGTGGATTTAGAAGCACTCAGATTCCATACTGTAGGTTATGGATGTACTTCCTGTATCGGAAATTCCGGACCTCTGCCTCCTGCTATTGCGACAGCAGTAGATAAGGGCGAGCTGGTGGTTGCTTCTGTTCTATCAGGTAACCGAAACTTTGAAGCTCGGGTACACCCACAGGTAAAGATGAACTTCCTGATGTCTCCTATGCTTGTTGTTGCCTACGCCTTGGCAGGTCGGGTCGATATAAATTTGATGACCGAGCCGATTGATTTAGATCCGAATGGTGAACCTGTTTACCTGAAAGATATCTGGCCTTCCAGAGAAGAGATACAAAATACGATCAATGATTGCCTCAAACAAGGCGACTTTGAGGAAGTATATGACGTTATATTTGACGGTTCAACTGACTGGCAGGAACTTGCAGTCAACTTAGATCAGGATTTTGAATGGAGTACCACTTCAACATATATCAGGGAAGCTCCTTTCTTTGAAAACCTGAAATCTAATCCTGACCCTGTTACCGATATTCATGGAGCGAGAGTGCTGCTTTATTTGGGTGATTCAGTTACCACAGACCATATTTCACCTGCAGGATCATTTAAGGAAGATTCCTCTGCCGGCAGATATCTGGTTGGGCACGGTGTCCCTAAAGAAGCCTTCAACTCTTATGGTTCCCGAAGGGGTAATCACGAGGTAATGATGCGCGGTACCTTTGCCAATGTGCGTATTAAGAATAAAATAGCCAATAGGGAAGGTGGTTATAGTAACTACCTGCCAACCGGAGAGGTTGGAACCGTATTTGATACTGCCATGAAGTACAAGGAAGACGGTACGCCTCTTATTATTCTTGCAGGTAAAGAATATGGTTCAGGCTCTTCCAGAGACTGGGCAGCCAAGGGTACATTCCTTCTTGGAGTAAAAGCTGTTATTGCAGAAAGCTATGAGAGAATTCACCGTAGTAACCTTGTTGGAATGGGAGTTGCACCCTTGGTCTTCTGTGAAGGTCAGAGTGCGGCGAGCCTTGGCTTAGATGGAACCGAAATCTATTCTATTTCAGGTTTGGAAAACGATTTGACTCCTCATAAAATTCTGGATGTTAAGGCTGTTCATCCAACAGGTAAGCAAACAGATTTTAAAGTAGAAGCAAGGTTGGATTCTGCTATTGAAATAGAGTACTATAAGAATCAGGGAATTCTCCAATATGTCCTGAGACAATACCTGAAAAATAATTAAGCCTTTAAAGCAAAGCTCTCTGCAAAGGGAGCTTTTCTTTTATACATAATAGTTTTCTCGTAAACTTTATTTTTTTTTTTAATTAAATTTTAAATTTAAGTAATATACTGTACATATTTGAAATACAATATTATATAAATGATTGATGCTCCTTATAATCCTTTTGCTGAGGCTTTGTTTGATAATACCAGATGTTTTTTGTCGGGTGATTATATTGACCCGGAGTCTGTACGATGGGTTTATGCCTTCCCTGAGTGGATTTTAGACCGATATCAACTTCGTGATAACTATATCCTCATGTTAGGAGGTACAAGGTTACAGTATAAAGATTTGAAAATGCCTGCCTCTGAAAGAGTGGTTGAAGCTATCAATAGGTTGGATGAAGAAAGCCGGAACGCTTTTGAAGGTGGGTATGAGGAATTGGTGAAACTATCTGATTTAACGATATTTCAGGTTATGGCACGAATGTTTTACGGTGTCCTGTACCATGATTTAAAGCAAGGAATGATAGAAAGTGAGGAAAAAAGAGAACTGTTTAAGGTTAATCCCGCATTAGTCCAAAAATTCAAGAATTTACATCTTATGCTTCAATCATTATACAGGCAGATAGAATTCGATGGTTTTATTCCCTGGACGATTCAAAGATATAAGGTTGATATCTCCAAAGATATATTTAATTATAAGGATGAAGTTCAACATCTGAATTTTTGCCTGAGCCTCAATTATCTCGGAATAGCAGCTTGCCTTCAGGACAACGGGGAGGTAGGGCTCCGTGAAAAAGAAATTATCCGGAAAATAGGCAATAATACATTGCACCCGGCTCAATTTGAAGAATTGTACGGTAGATTTGTATATGCTAATTACCTGTTGAGCGATACTGAAGATTATGAAATCCGGTACACAGATGAAAAAGTTACACTTCGTTTACCAAAGAATCCGTATAACGGGAAACCGAAATTTGCTCCCTGGAAAGATGATATTTTTGCCCAGGTGCTTACCAATATGTGGAATCCATGGGGCATTCCACTTGAAATTGTTGACAGATATCCTCATCCGCCATTAAGTTATCTGATAAATGAACGGACAGATGAATTTATTCCCCATGAACAAATTCCTTTGGACCGTTGATTTGATAGTTGTTTTTGGATAGATTCTTTGTTTGACTGGAACCTTGGATATTTGCCTCGGTCATTTTATTTTCCTAAACCAAAGGACAAATTCATTTGTTACCAGACCAAATACCATTTCATAAACATATATGTCGATTCAGCCAACCTTTGGAGAAAAGGTTATTCAATTCAATAAGAATCTTGAGTACAACGTTTCGCTTCCTGAAAATTTTAGCGTACTTAATCCCTATCTGGATAATCCTGAAACTGTTCCGGTAATGGAAGCCTTTTACAGGAAATTTTATAATGACCAATACCGTCGCAGGTTTATTGTTGGAATCAATCCTAGCAGACACGGTGCCGGAGTTACCGGAGTGCCTTTTACGGATACCAAAAGGTTGGAAAGCGTATGTGGATTACCGATGTATTCCGTCAGGACACACGAAGTTTCATCCGTGTTTGTGTATGATATGATTGATAGTTTTGGAGGGCCGGAAGCATTTTATAGCCAATTCTATATCAATTCACCCTTTCCACTGGCAATTGTGAGAAAAACAAAGAATAATATCTGGTTGAACGCCAACTATTATGACGATAATCAACTCTTTGAAAGCGTAAAAGATTTTATGATTCAATCTATGAAAAAACATTTTGAAATGGGATGCGATACTTCAGAGGTCTTTGTCTTGGGCGTAAAAAATGCGAAGTTTATTAAAAAATTAAATGACGAGTACAGTTTATTCGAAAAAATGACTATTTTAGAGCACCCGCGATTTATTCAGCAATATAAATCAAAGGAAAAGCAATTATATATTGACAAATATTTGAATGCCTTTAATAAGTAAGAAAAGATTTTAGTTTCCTGACAAGAAAAGATAAGTCGGGTAGAGTTTCAAAAGAAAACAATATGGTCTTGCACTTATGCGCATTCAATACCTACAATTAAGCATTTAATATATACTGAATAGCTTTAATGTCAGGTGAATACATATATTATTAAATATAAACATATAAATGGAAACCAAATTTAAAATTGGAGATAAAGTCAGCTGGAATTCTGAAGCGGGAATTGTATCCGGGACAATCATAAAAATACATGTTTCTGATTTTGAGTTTAAGGGATATACGCACCATGCAAGCAAACAAATGCCCCAATATGAAATTAAAAGCTTAAAAACCAATCATATTGCAGCTCATAAGGAATCAGCCTTATCACTGATAGAAAAAAATAATTAGCTTAGCTGTTTATTAAGCTGTATTTTTATTCATTCTGATACATGTCATAAGAATATATGAGTTATAGTGCTATTTCATTTGCTGATTATTTTTGTAAGGATAATCTGAATCCATGGCTGGTAGAATTATTCGCCTCCGTTGAAGCGGGAAATGTCTGTTTGGATGTACCTTCTGTCATTGAAGCCAATGATTCAACTGAATTGCCCGGACAGTATATATTAACCAATCATGAATTGGTTGGTTCACCCTCCGAAATTAAACCTTTCATTTATTCAAACAATAAATTATACTTCCAGAGGTATTTCCATTATGAGAAATCTCTGGCAGATAAAATATCAGCCTTATGCCATGAAAAAAATATTGCTCTGCAATCCGGTAAGCTACTGCAGCTTAAGGACTTTGTGCAATATCAGCTTTTCCCGGAAAGTGATGGATTGGATGAAACAGACTGGCAACAAATAGCCTGCCTTAATTCTTTTTTACACAATTTTAGCATTATCTCCGGCGGACCCGGCACCGGAAAGACAACTACCATCACAAAACTGCTCCTGCTCTTCCTTAAGGACAATCCTGAATCCACCATTAAACTTTGTGCACCTACAGGAAAAGCCGCAGCCCGTATGCAAGAAAGCATATCGCGTGCAGCTGCTGCTATGAAGGAAAGAGGAATTGACGGACAACTACTGGACACTCTTGGCAACTTACAGTCCACGACAATTCATTCTTTATTGGGATATGTGCATAACAGCATTTATTTCAAACATGATGCAGATAACTACATTCAAGCTGATGTTATCCTGGTTGATGAATGCTCCATGATCGATATAACGCTGTTCTATAAACTGTTTCAGGCTATTGATCCGGAAAAGACAGTGGTTATTCTCTTAGGTGATAAAAATCAATTGGCTTCAGTTAATGCAGGCTCCATATTTCGGGATATTTGTGAAGATACTGCAGGTATGAATGCATTCTCAAAGGAGCGAATACAATTTCTTAATCAATTTATACCCATGGAAAAAAATCAAATCCCCATACAAAATCATATTAAGGAGGAAAATCATCCGTTATTCCAACATCTAATAGAATTAAAGAAAAGTTTTCGGTTTAGTGACAATGATGGCATTGGAATATTGAGTAAAGCTGTTTTACAAAATGATGTATCTGTGTTGGATGAATTTTTTAATAACAGATATGAAAATGTCAAAATCTACCACTTTAACGAGTATAAAGATAGGATTGATCATGCGGTCAACCTTCTTTTTTCTGATAATGGTGGTTATGTTGGTTTGCATGATGTAAATGATATTTTACTAAAATTAAATAACAGTACGGTTTTATGCGCTACCAATGAGGGTAAATATGGTGTGACAGCTATCAACAAACATTTTCTCCAAAAATATAACATAGGAGATAATATCTTTGGAAACTATCAATTAATTATGGTCACACAAAATCAACCCGAGCAGGATATTTACAACGGCGATATAGGTGTCGTCCTTGAAAACAATAATAAGCCGGAGGTGTACTTTGACAAAGGCAACAAAGGGTTCTTAAAATTAAGTCCTGCTCAAATAAATTCCTTTACGCCTTCCTTTGCTATGACCATACACAAGAGCCAGGGCTCGGAATATAATGAGGTATTGATTCTCCTGCCTGATAATAAAGATAACTTACTGCTGACCAGAGAATTGTTATATACGGCAATAACTCGTGCCAAGAAGAAAGTAAGCATCTTAGGCAGCAAAGACATCATTACTACTATTTGTAACCAAACGGTTAGACGTGTATCTGGATTAGCCTCACACTTTAAAACTTCCTCTTGATAATGAGTCTCTCTGTATTTGTATCCAATGACATCCTGTCTTTAGCTAATGAACTGGAAATGTGTTTACAAAAGACCGGTGGTAATGTATTTGTCCCCACATACATCGTGACCCAGACAAAAGGAATGAATAACTGGTTGAAGTATAAGATTGCCGAAGATCTGGGAATAGCAGCTAATTTGAATTTTCTGTCCCCTGATGATGTCATTTATGAAGTTTATAAGGTTTTAGGCGGCAATTATGCCGGAAAGGTTAAAAAACTACATGTAGATTGGCTTATTTACGAGATTTTAAGTGATGACGAATTTTGTAAAAAATTTCCACATCAGGCCGGATATTTTCATTCCGCATCAGGCGATGACCCTTTGAAAAAATGGGAATTGGCCTTTAAAATTGCCGACCTGTTTGACCAGTACCAAATATACAGGGAAGGTGTAATTTCGAATTGGAACAGGGGAGAAGAGGATGGTAATGAAATAGATGAAAGATGGCAAGCTTATATCTGGAGACAATTGAAACAAATTACTTCTGACAACATAATAGATATGTCAGAGGTGAAAAAGTTTATCAATGAAGCTCTACAAGATAAAAATAAAGTAAACGAGTTAATTGCAAAAATTCCCGGAATCTACCTTTTTGGTCTTTCAATTTTGACACCCTTGCATTTGGAAATATTTAAGCAATTAAGCCAACATATTGAAATGGGGTGGTACTTAACCAACCCTGCTCCCGAAGTGTACTGGATTGATGACATTCATGAAAAAAAATTCCTTTCAGATCTACTGAAAAAGGAGAATAACGAATATAAAATCGTGGGACACCCGCTACTGACAAGTTGGGGTAAAGTCATCAAAGATACATACAAATTGTTGTTTAAAGATGATGATTTAATCAACCTCTATTCAGAAGTAAATATTCTTGATTTTGATAGTCACACCTTGTTATCTACAGTGCAAAGTTCTATTCATAAAAATGATGATAAACAATTAAACATAGATTCTTCTAAGCTCAAAGATGGAAGTATCGTCATTGCTTCTCATTTCTCCAAATTTAGGGAAGTAGAAGGAGTTTATAATTACCTTACAGATGTTTTAAGTAAGAACAAACAGGATAATATTAAGGAGAGGGACGTCATTGTCATGGTCAGCAACATCAATGAATATGCTCCCATCATCAGAGCAGTCTTTGACAACGCACCGTATAAGTATCAATACTCAATTGCGGATGAAGCTATCACCAACGGCGATTCAGTCATTTCTGCCTTGATGGCTATTTTGCAATTATCTCAATCAACCTTCACTGCCGAAGAAGTCCTAAAATTACTTTCATTCAGGAAAATCAGAAAAAAATTTGGGATAGAAAACACAGAACTGATTCGCAATGCAGTGATAACCGCCAATATTCATTTTGGCTATGAAAATGATTATTACCAACCTATTGACGATACCTACCTGGTATCCTGGAAATATGGCATCCAAAAATTAATGTACGGGATATGTATTGCCGGAGAAAATCTAATGCATTACCACCATCCTTTTTATACCGTAGAATGTGCTGACAATATCGCTGAAATAAATCAGATAACAAGGTTTGTCACCATGGTTGAAATGCTTGCGGTCAACATGAAAAAACGGCAATATCAGATGTCTGTTTCTGAATGGAAAACATTTATCGAAGATATTTTAGCAGACTTTATTATCTCTGATGAATCAGATAAAGATGATCTCTACAGCCAAATAATAAATAAATTTGATGAAATCGACTATGTAAGCAAGTTTTTAAAGGATTTAGAAGTTCCTTTTGATGTATTTACTAAAAAACTGGTGAACAGCCTCAATTATGAATCCTCATCAGGCAACTTCCTGAGTAGGGGAATTACTTTCTGTTCACCCTTGCCATATAGAAGCATTCCATTTAAGGTGGTCGCCATGCTTGGTTTGAATCAAGACACCTTTCCACGCAAGTTAAAAAAATTGCAGTTTGATCTGATGGCGGCTAACCCAAGACCCGGAGACAGGAATATACGCAACAATGACAAACATTTGTTTTTGGAATCCATTTTATCAGCTAGAAATTATTTATATCTGAGTTATATCGGCAAATCAATTCAGAATAATAAAGATCTGCCGCCGTCATTTTTAATTGATGAATTAATAGATTTTATTCAAAGCGGATGCTCTGAAAATGTTGCCGAAATCCTGATCCAAAAACATCCGCTTCATTCTTTCAGTGAAGAATACAATAAGGATGAGGATAATACAAAACATAATTATTTTATCCATCATGCAGCACCCTGGCCACTTAAAAGTAAAGAAGAAGAACCTAAGGAAGAAAATACAGGTAACTCTAATAAAAAAGTCGAAGAAATTGATATTGCAAAAGTATTAAAGTTCTTTAAGAAAGGTATTCAATATTATTATAATGAAATTCTGAATATATATACATCCAAGGATGATGAGGAAATATCGGATACTGAACTATTTGATTTAGATAACTTAGAAATATGGCACCTCAATCAAGCATTAATTCATTCCAAATTCAGGAATAATGAAAGTGAAATATATTCGAAACTGTACCTAAATGGTAAATTTCCCCTGAAGAATGCCGGTGAGGCTTATAAAATGATGTTGGATGACAATCTGAAAAACTTGTTCCGGAATGTCGTCCAAATATTTGAAGAAAATCAAACATTATATTCCATTTCAATAGATTATACATATAAAAATATTCGGTTTTATGGGACAATACCTAAGTTGGTCAATCACTCCCCCGTTGAATTGATTAATAAATCTGGAAAAGAATTGAAAACCGGTCAAAAAGCTGAACTTATATTCTATTTGCTTATTGCAAAAATAGTCGATACCAATACCCAATCAGCCTATCTTTTTTATAATGACGGATTTCAAAAAACACGGCAGATTGACAGGGAAGAAGCAAGAAATCTGTTAAATGGATTGTTGGATTATTTTATAGAAAATCAGGAAGAACCTAATTTGTTTAAGTTTAATACATATACAAAACAAGGTGATTGGGAATCTATTGAAAAGACCATAGATAAAGAATTAAAGAGTAATTATAACAACAATAAAAGCATAGATAAGTATAAAGACCACGCAAAAGAAATTTCGTTAGGTGTGAACAGAGTCAAGTTATGGCAAGGTATGAATTCTATTATTGATCAATTAATGGCCATTTATGAATAGGGCGAAAGAGACCTTCGATGTTTTGAATGTTAAGCTTGAAGGTCAAAATCTCATTGAGGCAAGTGCAGGTACAGGAAAGACATTCTCTATTGCAATTCTGGTTCTTAGGCTTTTGATTGAAAAGAAAATTGCCATTGAAAATCTTCTTGTAGTCACATTTACCAATTCAGCCGTCGCCGAGCTGAAAGAACGAATACGCTCATTTATATCCGAGGCACTTAATTATATGATAAATCCGAATGCCAAAGGTGACAACGAATTAATCAGGGCACTTTGTTCTGGTTATGATGCCAAAGATGAGGTTATCAATAGGCTTAAATTGGCAATTCAATCTATAGATGACGCAGGTATATTCACGATTCACGGGTTTTGTCAGAAAATGTTGAATGATTTTGCCTTCGAAACAAAACAAAATTTTATGGCGGAACTCCAAAATGATGTTTCTGCCTACATAGACTTGTACACAAATGAATTTTGGAGAAAAGAACTATCCCTTTTGCCACCGGAAATATTTGATATAAAAGAACTCAAGAATTTAAAGAACGATATATCACATTTTTTGAAAAAAGGACTTGGAGAAGTCTATCTGTTAGATTTTGATAAATTTATTGAGGATATTACGGAAAAAATTTCAGGATTGATTTATGAAATAACTTCAATACTAGAAAACCTTGATTCAATTGAGCAGGAAATTCAAAATGAACTTAATCTCAATTTCAATCAGATTATTGATGATTACAATGGTATCAAAAGGATAACAAAAATTAGTGTTCCAATCCGGAAAGATGAACTTCTAAGTAAAGTTTTAGCCCGGGCTACAAAAGGCATATCAGATTATATCCCCACCTTCAAATCCTCTATATGGTCTATGCTTTTGAGGCAAATTGAAGAATCTGAGAAACTGAAAAGTAAGAAAATTGAATTATCACATTATCTGATGGTGAAGGGAGTAAAAATATATTTGCCCCGACTAAAGGATGCAATTTTCAATGCCAATGTATTGACCTTTGATGCACTTATTTTAAACCTTCATCAATCTATAGTTCAGGAAAAGAATTCCAGATTAATACAACTTATCCAACAAAAATTCTCTGCTGTATTGATTGATGAATTTCAGGATACGGATTTTATTCAGTTTCAAATATTTAGAGAATTGTTTGTAGGTCCTTCTGCCAATCAGGACAATATCCTTTTTTTAATAGGAGATCCGAAACAAAGTATATACTCATTCAGGAATGCTGACGTAGAAAGTTACCTCCATGCAGGAAGGTCGATAGCAAAGCAATATACCATGGATACAAATTTCAGATCATCCCGAAATATGATTAATTCCGTTAATAATTTTTATCAGGCAGTTGGTGACATTGCCTTCGGATATGAAGATTCTGAGAATGCTTCCATAAAATATCAGAAGGTAAAGACAAATGATAACGAGAAAGGATTGCTTAAAAACGGAATAGAAATAACAGAATGTCTTACTTTTTCAGAATTGTCATCTAAAGAGAAAGCAGTTGAAAATATAGTCAATTTAATTGGTCAATTGTTAAATCCGGAGAGTCGATACGAACTGGTTTTGGATAAGGACAATAAGCGACCGGTACAACCAAGTGATATAGCTGTTCTTACCCGGGACAATGATACCTTGCAGAAATTTAAAAATATTCTTTCAGATCGTAATATACCATCTGTTTCTCTGCAATCAAACTCAGTATTTCAAAGCAGGGAAGCAGATGATTTGATTCTGATTATGGAAGCTATGGTCCACAATGATTTGAACAGAATCAAAAGTGCTCTTTTTATGACGTTTGTCCATAGAGTTTATAAAATTTTAAGCAATGATATCATGCCTGTCGCCAACTTTGAGGAAATCAGTCTGATTGAATTATTCAATGAATACAAAAAGGTGATGTTTGAAAAAGGGGCATATCATGCACTTACTAAGCTATTTAACGATTTTAGTATATATCCGTATTTTACTAAACAGCCATCTACACAACGTATTCTTTCTAATGTCATCCAATTGGCCGAATTAATTCATGACTACGAATACAGAAATGGATCCACTCCACAAGATTTGATTTTATGGCTTAAGAAAAATAAAAAAAATAAATCTAATCAAGGTGAATCAGATGATTCCCTTTTACGCATTGAAAGTGACCGAAATTCTGTAACACTTATTACAGCCCATAAATCCAAAGGGCTTGAGTTCCCGATAGTTTTAGTCCATGGTTTAAATCAAGAAATAAAACAAGACTTATCCTTTATTGAAGCAAAGGATGGTCAGGGAAGAAAGATAATAGTTTATAAAAAACCGGATAATTCCTTTGAGCCGAAATATTTGAATTATTACATACGAAATGAATATCAGGAAAATTGCAGATTGGTTTATGTCGCAATGACGAGGGCTGTATATTATTGCAATATTAGTTTTTCCAATAATGCAAAACAAGGAGCCTTATTGAATATGCTCAAATCAATCGGTGATGTGGAGAATGTGACAAAGAATATCACTTTCGATCATTTCCCGGTAGAACTTCACCATTTTGAACAGGAAAATTCTTCAATTCGAGAAATAGATTTACCCCTGCATGCTCTTATTCAAAGTAAGTCTGACTGGGAATTATACAGTTATTCTTCTCTACGTATGGAGCATGATTTATTATCTGCTCCAATAGCAGTGCAGGAAGATGAATATAATCATTTCATATTTAATGTATTGCCCAGAGGTGCAGATCCCGGAACACGGCTACACCAATTGCTTGAAAAAGTCCGGTTTGCCAAAGATTATCGGGATTTATCCAGTATAAGTGAATATGAACAGCGGATGCTTAGCTTATTTGATTCCAAAGACCAAAGCTATATCGGGGAAATTTCTCAGATGCTTCATCACATCATGCATGCCAGGATACAGATGGATAATGTTAGTTTTTATTTAAAGGACGTGCCGCAAGATCAATGTATTCATGAAGTAGAGTTTAATTTCCCGATAGGTGATGTAGAAATAGTTAAAATGCTCAATCCGCTGCTCAGGGAATATAAGTATAACGCTCAAATAACAGACAAATTCAATACTTTAAATGGCATGATGGTTGGATTTATTGACCTGATATTCCAATACGGTTCCAAATACTATATCCTCGACTGGAAATCAAATTACCTGGGTTGTGATTTAAGTGACTATGAAGAGGTAAAATTGCAACAGGCGATGGTAGAGCATCAGTACAATCTCCAGTATCTTATTTATACCCTTGCAGCCGATAAATACCTCTCACAAAGACTGGGTGAAGGCTATAATTACGAAAGAGATTTCGGAGGGATTATATACTTTTTTATCCGGGGAGTAAGGGCAGATGCCGGTTCAGGAATATTTACCGATAAGCCGTCGGGTGAGTATATCAAAAGATTACACGAAATATTGAATCCCAATATTTAAGCCTTAGTACACTGAGATGTATGCATTCAGGACGAAGGAGCTTTGGGATTAAGCGGTCTGATAGTAATTTCATCGATTAACATATTGTCCGGGGTTTCTAAAATATGAATAATAGTATCGGCTATATCGCTGGTCTGAAGCATATTGTGATGAGCCTCCACACCGCTGTCTTTGAAAAAATTCGTTTCGATGGAGCCGGGATTGACACATGTTACCTTGATATTATATTTCCTCAACTCTAAAAATATGGATTCACTAAATCCTCTTACACCAAACTTGGTGGCGCAATATCCCGAGCTTTCTGCTCTGCCAACAGTCCCAAGGATAGAACCAATATTAATAATATGGCAATGATTACTTTTAATCTTCATGAATGAAACTGCGTTTTGAGTCATAAAAAAGAGACCATTGATATTTGTATTTATCATTTTTAGCCAGTCACCGGTCGCAGTCTCCTCAATCTTTGCAAAGCTTCCCACCCCTGCATTATTTATAAGAATATCAGGGCCGGCTTTCCCTTCAAATTCTTGAGTGAACCATTTTTTCACATCTTCTTCAACGCTAATATCCAATTTAACAGCGTGAAAATGCTGACCCGCTTTTCTTTCAATCGTCTCTAATGCCTTTTGATCCCTCCCTAAACCATAAACAATGGCACTTTTTTCAATTAACGCCATAGAAATAGCCTCGCCCAGACCTTTTGTCGCTCCGGTAACAATTGCTGTCTTACCTTTTAAATCCATCTATTTTATTTAAAACAATCTGCGATAACAAAAATAAAAGCAGGTCAACGTTTCAAATTAATTTTATTCATCGCCCATTGCTTCCAGGGCGATATTTGCATGTGCGTAAGCAGCGCCTGCACGCATCTCGGCAGCAACCCAAATAGCTTCCATTATTTCAGCCTTTGTAGCTCCTTCCTTCATTGCTTGAGGTACGTGACCCTTGATGCAGTAGGGGCATTGCGTCACATGTGCTACAGCTACCGCAATCAATTGTTTAGTTTTTTTATCCAGTACACCCCGGTTAAATACCGAATGACTGAATTTGCGCCAGGTTTCGATTTGTTCAGGAGCTAACTCAGCTTTCTTTTTTGCCGATTCGGCTGTTGCTTTGGGGTACATTTCATTGTTTTGTTCCATACAAGAATTTTTTTGATTTTTTTATAGATTATTCTAAGGTTGCATCCAGGCTTATCGGAATGTTAAGGGCCTTGCTGATTGGGCAGCTTTCTTTTGCTGCATTGGCACATTCTAAAAATTTTTCCTGACTTATTCCCGGAATTTTTCCTTTTAACTTAATGTGGGATTGTGTTATTGATAAAATGGACGGGTCCATAGTTATCTCGGCTTTAGCACCTAATTTTTCAGGCGTAAAACCTGCTTCTCCCAATATTAGACTTAAAGCCATTACATAGCATCCGGCATGTGCCGCAGCCAGAAGTTCGTCCGGATTTGTAGCCGGATCGTCTCCGAATCTGCTGCCAAATGAATAGTTGCTGCTTTCCAGAACCTTACTTCTGGTCGAAATTGTGCCATTTCCTTCTTTAATTGAACCTTGCCAAAGTGCACTGGCTGTATGTTTTTTCATATCGTTAAAGTAAAATAATTAATAAGTTATAAAAAATAGAATCTTTATTGATTCTTGATTTTGATTTCTTATTTAGAATGCATCAAAATAAGAAAAGTTTAATCATTTTACTGTTTTTTAGGTTGTATAGAAAAAAGTCGGAGATGTAATTATTTAACTTCTTCGCCCTTAAATATTTCACCGATTTTCTTACCAAGCTTTTGAATGGTTTCAATACTCTTATTTAGTGGTTCGGCTGAAATGTCTTCAAATCTCTCGATAACGTGATTCTGATTGTATTGTTGCGGATAAATGATTATCCTGCTAAATGAGGCAAAATGCTTCTCCAGCTTAATAGGTAAACTTTCCAGGACGGTCATGTGAGACGGTGCGCCTTTTCTTGCAGATACCAATATAAATAAATCTTCAGGATGGATATCTCTCGCCAGTATTAAAAACTCGTCCCAGTCGGTAAATCTCTTAAATAGGAATGATCCGTTAAGTTTTAACTGTTTTATTGCTTTCAAAATGGCTTTCTCGGTTATCATATCACAATAGAATTCTACACTAACCGTAAACTCCTGTGACAACTTAACTATTTTAGTCAACCAATGTTCAAATCCTTTTTCATGTTCCGCCAATGGTGGTGCTGCCACTGAAATTTTCTTATGCAACTCTAAAGGTTTTTCAAGGTGGCAGACATAAGCGCTCTTATCAGTATTAACTAATATGCTGTTTACTTTTTCGCCGACTATTTTATCGATGAGTCCGGCTTTTCTTGGCCATCCAAGGACGATTATATCTGCCATAATTTCCTTTGCAATTCGTGCAATTCCACTGGCTGCATTGTAATCGATGGTCGTGATGATATTAACTTTGGTTTCAAAGGCAGATGCCTGTTTAACAAAGTTCTCCAATTTATTTCTTGCCTTAACGATGTTGATTTCAGCTTCATCATTGTTTGAGACAACCGATAAGATAGAAATAGGATTTACTGACTTTTTATCCTTTAAATAAATTGATAACTCAAGGAGTTTGTCTATATTCTCGACATTTGCAATCGGTAAAAGGATGTGTTCGTCTTCCATCTCGCTTGGTATAACTACTTCAAAGTTGTCACCTTCGTTGTATTTAATTATTTTTTTAGATGCCTTTTCTGTTGCAAATGAAGCGATTATACAAGTTATTAGTATGAGGATAACCGTTCCGTTCAGGATATTTTCATCCAGCACGTTTGCCTTATAACCAACCAGAATTACGGCTAATGTGGCAGCGGCATGTGCACCGCTGAGCCCGAAAATGAGTTGCCTCTGTGCGCCTGTATATTTAAATACCAACTGTGTTACAAGAGCTGCAAGCCATTTGCCAGAAACGGCTACTATGGTCAGTGCAGCAGCTACGATTAAAGCTTCCGGACCGCTCATAATAACCCTAATATCTACCAGCATCCCTACGCTGATTAAAAAGAATGGGATAAAAAGCGAATTGCCGATAAACTCAATCCTGTTCATTAAAGCAGAAGAATGAGGTATCAGCTTATTAAGGGCCAGTCCGGCAACGAATGCACCGATGATGGCTTCTATACCGGCAACTTCTGCCAGGAAGGCAGCAAAAAAAACAACTGAAAGCACAAAAATGTAATGTGAATGTTTTTCGCTTTCCAACTTTCGGAAAAACCATTTTGCTATTTTGGGAATCAACAGGAACATTATTGCCGAAAAAATGGCAAGTGAGATGCCCAGTCTTATCCAGAATTCCTGGTTCAGGCTACCTTTGCTGTTCTCCATAATTACTGCCAGAATAATCAATACTGCTGTATCCGTCAATATGGTTCCCCCGACTGTTATCGCAACTGCCTGATTTTTAGACACACCCAACCTGCTGACAATAGGGTAGGCTACTAAGGTATGCGTGGCAAACATACTTGCTGTCAAAAAACTGGCATTGAAATCATAACCCAATAAATAAAAACATACCGGGTATCCTAACGCTAATGGGATAATAAAGGTAAAAAACCCAAAGGCAAGACTTTTATTCCGATTGGCTTTAAACTCATTCAAATCAAGCTCCAACCCTGCAATAAACATGATGTAGAGGAGTCCAATCGTGGAAAATAATTCAACAGCTGAATTCTTTGCCAATAAATTTAATCCATGCGGACCTACTAATACACCTGAAAGAATCAACCCAATGATACCCGGAATGTTCAGTTTACGAAGTAAAATGGGAGATAACAATATAATAAGAAGAACCAGAGAAAAAATCAGTACCGGATTTTTAAGCGGTAATTCAAATTCGTGTGCAAAACTTTGAAAAAACTCAAACATGATTGAATATTTTATTATCAGACAATGGTATTGCCTTGGTGGTCAATAGGTATTGGGGAAAATGAGTAAATATTCAGAATATTCTACGTAGTCCAAAATTATTTATTTTGAACTAAATTCCAAAGATTTGAACATTTAAAAAGAAAAACTTAATGCTTATTTTTTAATATTGCGAATATAATATTGATAAATAACTTATTATATATTAATAAATAATTCTCAGTAAGTGGAATAGACCAGACCTATATTTTCTAAGCATAACCGACAATACCAGCAATTTAACTTTGTCTGATAAATAACACCTTATGCAGATGTTTCAGCATCATATAGCATATAAGGTATCCGGGATAGAATAGATCTGCCAAGGGTAATTTCGTCAGCGTACTCCAATTCACCTCCAAAGCTGATGCCCCTGGCTATGGTAGAAATTTTGACATTCAATGATTTCAATTTTTTAGACAGGTAAAACATCGTTGTTTCGCCCTCTATATTTGGGCTGATGGCCATAACAACTTCCTTTATATTCCTTTTTTGAATCCTGTCTGCTAAATCGTCAATATTCAATTGATCAGGTCCGATACCGTCAATAGGTGAAATAAGCCCTCCAATCACATGGTACAATCCGTTAAAGTGCCTTGTTTCTTCAATGGCCATCAGATCCCTGATTGATTCAACAACACAGATTATATCCTGATTGCGATGTTTGTCTTTGCAGACGGAGCACTCAGTGTCATCTCCTAAATTGTGACATTCTTCACATTCTTTCAATTCATTTCTCAACCGAACAAATGAATCGGAAAAAGACCGTACCCATTCCGGATCCTTATTTAATAAGTATAATGCCAATCGCAATGCACTCTTTTTACCAATTCCGGGTAATGAGCTAAAGGATTCGACAGCTTTCTCAATTAATTGAGAAGAATATTTCATGCAGTAATTTTCTGAATTATGACAATACAGTCTAATATAAACTCTGCAAAGATAATTATAATATCATATTTTTTTTAATATATAATGGTAGAATATTACTTACCTGAGATATTTCATTATTAATGTAAAATCAGTTTGCCGGAAAATTCAGCTCCGGTTATGCGTATTCGATAAACATAAGCTCCCGGCATTAATTTTCTTTGGCTTTGTTTAACCGGTATCTGGTATGTTCCGGCTTTTTTTAACATTGGTCTGTCTAGTAAGATGGCTTTCCCATCCATAGATATAAGTTCGACCATTACCATGGTGTCTTTAGGGATGGTATAATTTATAAATACATCTCCAAGCCCATAAGAAGCAAAATGACTGTAGCTTGACTTAGGTCTTTTATTGACTGATGAAACTTCTTGGCACATAAAACCGAAATCAAGTGGATCACCGAAATCCTTGAATAGAATGGCATCGCTGTGGTCATCTTCCAGGCAAAGCCATTCTGTAAACAACGTACTATATATGTGCCTGAAATCTACATTAAAGACCAAATTGTCATTGTCGTCTAATTCAGTCAGACTCGGATATTTACCCAGGGTACCATTACCTTCAAGGCATTTTCCAAACGCCAGCATAACACTTGCGGCACCATGGTCAGTACCGGGTCCATCATTTTGTTGCACCCGTCGGCCGAATTCAGAAAATGTTACGGTTAGAATCTTGTCTTCATAGGTAGTGCCTTCAAAATCTTTGTAAAAATTATTCACGCCACCGGAGAATTGCTTCCACAGCATTTCATGGGTAGGAATTTGATTTGCATGGGTGTCAAATCCATCCAACTCTACGACATAAATTTTAGTTTTTAATCCTCCTTTTATAAGCCTGGCGATAATCTTTAAAGCCTGAGGAAAATCAGCATCTTCATAAGGCAAGGATGATTCAGAACCAAGATCGTAGGCTGCTTTCAATGATTCTACAAACTTGTAAGTAGAGTTTGTCATTATTCGGATGTATTTCAACTGGTCCCCATATGAACATGCCGGAAGATTATCTAATGAGTGAACCTGTCCACTTGCAGCTAATTCAGATATTTGTTCTGCTGAAAATGCTTCAAAACCTAACTTATCAACCTGTTCTCCGGTAAATAGAAGAGAGCTTCCGCCACCTATTTGAATAGCCGGAGGATAAATAGGTGTGTCCTCTACATAATTCGGAAAGATATCTTCGACATACCGGCCTATCCAACCTGAGTTAACTAACTTGTCACTATCTGAAGCACTTGCCCAGATATCAGTTGATCTGAAGTGTGACATGTTTTGTTCAGGATAGCCGACTCCCTGAATAACCTTCATCATTCCATCATCCCAAAGTCTCTTCAATTCAACCATATACGGATTCATGGCAATCTGATCATTCAGATTTATCATTTCTTCGTCGGCAAATCCCAGGGTAGGTCTTGCATTGTGATACGCTGATAATTGATCGAGTGGTATAATGGTATTGATGCCATCATTTCCGCCTTTTAATCTTATCAGAATTAGAATTCTGTCAGATTTTTCCAGGATAGGAGGCATAGACCATCTGGTAAGACTCGCAACACTTATTGGAAGTTTTCCCAGCATAAATCCAACACCACCGGCCAGACCAAAGGATTTTATAAATCGTCTGCGGGAATATTCAATGTGGTCTTCTTCGTGTAAAATACCATCCTTTAATTGAAGCCCTCTTTTATATATGTTGTTTTTCATTTTTTAGTTTTTTGATGAAATTCAATAATTTAAATTTTAACAAAGTCCGAATTCAGGTAATAATTTCATTTCAGCAAACAATAATGAAACCTGATAACATATAAAATCCGGATCCCAATTTAAATTCCAAAGTCCCTGATCGTAATAGTTCTGAGGCAAATCTGCCTTGAATGCCCTCAATAAATTGTCATAATATATAGGTGCGGATAAACCATTAACAAAGAATGGGGCGATTATACATTGCATGACATATTCCACATCATTACTGTCGTTGGAAATTTCTTTTAAAAAGTTAATGACAAAATCTTTGTTGTTCCAGATAATGCTATCGACCATCCATCCGGTATAAAGCCATCTTGTCATCAAACTTCCGGAGTCAATCCAGGTCTTGTTTTCCTTCCAGCCGGCTACATCTATCGGGTCAAAATAAGTCTGTCCGAGCGACGAATTAAACCAAATAATTGAGCCGCCTTCGTCGTAATTAATCGTATAGCCGAATTGTTTTAAAATTCCGGTGAAGTATTCAACATGACTTTTGATATGTGTATTAAATTCCATCTGATCAAAGAAATGCTCAGAACAGAATAGTTTTTTAAATACGGGTAGTAATTCAAAGTTGTTATCATACATTATCTGAGCCAATTGGTCTATAATTGCCTGATTTGGTTCAGCATTTACAAAATGCTTGTAAATCTTGGTGCACACAAATTTACAGACTAATTGCCCCCTCTTTTCGAATAATAGATTTACCACATCATCATAACCAAATGGTCCGGTTTCTCCAAAAATTGTTTTGGAACCATAATCATGGGTTCCCGGATAAAATTTAATGGTAATATTCTCGTAATCTACATCATTAAACCCTGTAAAAGCCCTGGCGGCTTCACGAATATCCGTTTCGGTATAGCCATTATCCAGACCTAACGTAAACAATTCGAATAATTCCCGTGCGTAATTCTCATTTGGTTCATACTTTGTATTTTGGATACCATTGAGAAAGATCAGCATACTGTCATCCAACCCGATCTCTGAAATCATTGTTTTAAAATTACCCAATGCATTCCGCTGCAATAGTATAACATACCTATATAATATAGGTGAATAATAGTAGTCTTCCCACTTGGTAACCAAATGGTTGCTCCAAAAAAATGCTATCTTATTCCGCACCGGATCTTGCACACATTCATTGATCCAGTCCGTAACGAATTGATTGTAAATGATATAGTGCTCTGTACCGTCCTCTTCATTAAACTGGTCAGGCTTCCAATTAGCCCAGACCGGTTCGGGATAAACAGGTAGAGAATAAGCATGATCCAACATATTCTCAATATGATCAATCGGATTAACAGATAACAACTGAGTGATTTCCTTGGTCGTAATGCCATAACCCAGTCTGAAATATAAATGCTTGATACGTTGTTCGTTCCATGGTTTCTCGGATGATGGAACATAAGTATCCAGATTTGAATTATTACAATCTGCCATAATAATATATGATTGGTAAAAAATTACGAAAAAGGAATGCCTAATGGGCGCTAAGATAATCAAATATGATATAATATATAACTAAAATACACTTGTTTTTATTGAGAAAGGTTTAAATATTTTTAATATCTTTAAAACATTTATAATAGACTTTGTTTTAATTTAAATACAACCAAATTTTTAGTTATTATTATTTTATTGATTCCATGATTTATTGTTGATACAGTAAAATATAAAATATTATTTGTTATGTTTGCTCTTATTAAATTTATAATATTGCATTGTTTTCTATAATAAATATCTATGAAAGTTAAATTACTTAGGTGTTTCACTCTTATTGGATTGGTAATATCGACCTGCGCCCTTTTCGGGCAAATAGGCGGAACCGTCAAGGATAATTCCGGTACTCCGCTCATCGGGGTTACAGTGAAAGCTACGGATAGCAATATCGTTACATCTACTGATATTGACGGTAATTATTCACTGATGATTTCTCCGGATATAAAATCAATTGAATTTTCTTATGTAGGTTATTTGCCTCAAACTGTCGAAATAGGCAATAGAACCAAAATTGATGTTGTCTTACAGGAAGATATCAAGATTCTGAATGAGGTTGTTGTCGTGGGCTATGGCGTGGAACAAAAAAAGACTCTGACGTCTTCGGTAGGAATTGTTGGTTCGGACGAGATTAAGGATTTGCCTGTTCCTACTATTGATGGTGTTATGCAGGGGCAGGCATCAGGTGTTCAGGTGGTTCAGAATTCAGGTACGCCGGGCGGAGGTATGTCAGTTAGGATAAGGGGCGTCAGTTCGATTGGTGGAAGCTCTCAACCTCTGTATGTGATTGATGGTATTCCGGTGACTACAGGTGACTATGCGCAGATTGGTTATGAAGGTCAGGGCGTAAATCAGCTATCTGATTTAAGTCCGGGTGATATTGAATCTATCACCATCCTGAAAGATGCCGCGGCTGCAGCTATTTATGGAGCAAGGGCATCCAATGGTGTCGTTTTGATTACAACTAAAAGAGGTAGTCAGAAAAATTCTAGTATAAATTTTACTGCTTCCTATGGCTGGCAGAATACCTGGCGAAAGCTGGACATGCTTAATGCACACGATTGGAAGATATACAGAAATGACTTGTTCGGAACAGAGGTTTTCACGCAAGATCAAATAAATGACAATACCATTAACACAAATTGGCAAGATGTGATTTTCAGGACGGCTCCGATGTCTAATTATGAGTTGTCCACCACAGGCGGAGATAAAAAAACCAGATTTTACATAAGCGGTAATTTATTTAATCAGACAGGTATTTTGATAGGCACAGATTACAGTCGAATGAATGGCAGGGTAAATCTGGATCACAAGGTCAATAAGTTTATTACTATAGGTACCAGCATAGGATTGTCCTATGCTAAAACAGACAGGGTAGAAGGTGATCAGACATTGCATGGGCCACTGCCAAATGGTATTTCAACGCCGGCTATTTTCCCTGTATATAATGAGGATGGTAGCTACAATCAAAGCGGACCTTACTCTAACCCGGTCTCAATAGCCAATGAGGCAATCAACCAAAACTTTTCATATCGCGGGCTTGGTAATGTTTATGCTGACATAAAATTGATTGATGGTCTGACCTTTTCGACTAAATGGGGAATAGATTTTCTTAATTTTAGAGAGCATGCCTATGAGTCAATTAAAACTATTCAAGGTGCAAAATACAATGGCCTGGGATTCGAAACATATACTAATGTAGCAAATCTGGTGTCAAACAATACATTAAAGTATGCCTTTGACCTCTCAGACAATAAGTTTGAAATTTTAGGCGGATATTCTTTCGAAAAGAAAAATTACAGAAGCTCCTTTATCCGTGCACAGGATTATGCTGATCCGAGTCTGCAATATATCAATAGCGCCTCTACCATTGTTTCGGCGAGTTCTGGGGCCTCTGATGCAGGTATCAGGAGTTGGTTTGGAAGAGTGAATTATAATCTTCTTGACAAATACATCGTATCTCTTTCCGGTCGCTTGGATGGTTCGTCAAATTTCAGTGAAAAAAATAGAAACGGATTTTTTCCGGCTGTTTCGGCTGCATGGCGAATCGGAGCTGAAGATTTTTTTCCTAAAGGTGTCATATCTGAGTTGAAATTGAGAGCAAGTTATGGAATTACCGGAAATGATGATATTCCTGCCTTTCTCTATGCTGAATTGTATGGAAATACAACCTATGGTGGCAAACCTGCAGTTTACCCGAGCAATATCCCCAATCCTGACCTGAAATGGGAGTCCACGGCACAAGCTAATGTAGGGTTGGATCTGGGCTTTTTTGCTGACAGATTGCTGGTTAACCTTGATGTTTATCGAAAAATGACCAAAGATTTACTTTTAAGTCGTCCTCTGCCTCCGTCATCCGGTTTCTCCTCCATCACCGAGAATATCGGCGTAGTAGAAAATAAGGGATTGGAAGTTACGGTTTCATCTGAAAACTTGTCCGGCCGAAAACTGCAATGGAATACGAGAGTTAACTTTTCGATGAATAGAAACAAAGTCGTTAAGCTGTACAATCACCAGCCGATAGATGATCTGGGAAGAGGTGGAAATCGTATTGAAGAAGGTGAGCCAATTGGAATCTTTTACAGCTTCGAATGGTTGGGAGTCGATCCTTCGACCGGTGATGTAGTTTATGCCGATAAGAATTTTGACGGTCAAATTACTTCAGACGACCGAACAAAAATAGGAGATCCTCATCCGGATTTTATTTACGGAGTAACGAATTCCTTCAGATATGGGAACTTTGATCTTAATATCTTCTTTCAGGGGTCTCAGGGAAATGACATTTTTAACGGGTCAAGGCTTTATCTGGAATCATTACAAGGTGGCGACAATCAGTTGGCAGCCATAAACCGGAGATGGAAAAATGTAGGAGATATTACAGATATACCGCGTGCTACGCTGGATCCGGTAGCCTCAGCGAATAATAAGCGACAATCTTCCCGATTTCTGGAGGATGGCTCTTATTTGAGGCTTAAAAACCTTACTTTTGGATATAATTTTAATACAAAAAATATATTGAAAGGTAAGATTTCATCCCTCAGATTATATTTTACAAGTCAAAATTTGTTGACATTTACCAATTATTCCGGACTGGATCCCGAGGTAAATTACCGGGGAGATGACAATGCACGTATAGGAACAGATTTTTTCACTTATCCACAGGCAAGAAGCTTTTCGTTTGGATTAAATGCTGGTTTTTAATATGAAAAGTATTTTTATTTTTTTAATATTTATAATTGGGTTTTCATCTTGTGACGTTTTGGATGTCGAACCTACGGCTTCTATCCCTGCATCAGAGGTTTATAAAACAAAAGCGGATGTTGACAGAGGTATTTTAGGGGCTTACAACTCACTCCAGGCCCTTAGTTATTATGGTCGTACATATATAACCTTTTCCGATCTGGCGAGTGATAATCTGATACACCCTTTAAATGCTACTTCTACGGAATATGCCGAAATTGATAACAATCACATACTTCCGGAAAATGCCTCGGTTGATGGTATGTGGTCAGCCATTTACGATGGTTTGAATGTTGCAAATAATGTTATTGCTAAAATACCTCAAATGAATTTTCTTTCACAGGAAGAGAAGGATAAGGCACTTGGGGAATTATATTTTTTAAGGGCCCTTAATCATTTTAATCTATTGATTTACTTTGGTGGTGTGCCATTAAAGTTAAAGCCCACAATTGGATTATCTGAAGTTAATGCGGTCCGCAATTCCGTTGATGAGATGTATGCCTCCATTATTCAGGATCTGACCTTTGCATCAGATCATCTTACAAATAATTCTTCTCAAAAAACAAGAGCATCTCGTGGTGCTGCAAATGCTTTATTAGCAAGAGTTTATTTGTATAAAAAGGATTATAACAATGCAGTTGTGTATGCCTCCAAGGTTATTAATGAAGGCGGCTATACCTTATTGGATAATTATGCTGACGTATTTTCTACAGATGAATCAAAAGAATCTATATTTGAAGTTGACTTTACTCCTCTTGACAGAAACAGGGTAGCTGAGTATAATTTTCCATTGACTAAAAACGGTAGAGGGGAAGTAGCTCCGGATCCCGATTTTGTCGCTTCCTATGATGTTAATGATAGTCGGTTGGATGCTACTTTTGCTTATTCCGGGACAACTCCGTATGTAATTAAATATGATGACTTATCTACCGGAGGAGATAATATCATCGTGCTGAGGTTGGCTGAAATGTATTTAATTCGTGCAGAGGCATTGGCACAATTGAACAGTAATGCGAATGATATTCTTTCTGATTTGAATAAAATAAGAAAACGCGCAGGTTTGGAAGATATTACTACCAATAATATAAGCGAATTACTATCAGCTATTGAGAAAGAAAGAAGGTTTGAACTTGCATTCGAAGGACAGCGATGGTTTGACCTTGTCAGGACAGGAAGAGCTTTAGATATTCTGCCAAATGTCAAGGAGAGCTATCAACTTCTTTTCCCCATACCGCAAAGTGAAATATTGACGAATACAAATCCGGGAATGAATCAAAATCCGGGTTATTGATTAAGTTTAAAATACCATAAAATGAATAATTTAAAAAGACTATTACCATTATTGTTTTTGACATTAATTGTATTTGTAGGGTGTAAAAAAGATGATGATACACCCAAAACAGAAGGCTCATTTACTGCCAGCAAAACTACGGTCACGGTTGATGAGGAAATTCAGTTTACCAATAACTCAAAAAATGCATCTTCTTATGTATGGAGTTTTGGCGACGGAACAACTTCCACAGATGCCAATCCAAAAAAGTCCTACAGTACTTCCGGAACATATACCGTTTCAATGACTGCTACAGGAGCCGGTGGAACCAGTTCGTCTCAGGCTCAAATTACAGTTACACCTCTTTCTGCATTTGTTGTTGAGGATGAAAGTAATTTAAGCTCCGGTAATGCTGTACAATTTACAAATCAATCAAAGGGTGCTGCCACTTATGAATGGAGTTTTGGTGATGCCAATAACTCAAAATCCACAGAAGAGAATCCTAAATTTACTTATGCGGAAGCAGGTACATATACCGTATCTCTTAAAGCAACGGGAGCAGGCGGATCGGCAACCGCAACCAAAGAAATTACAGTTAAGCAGGGAACTGTTGCCAAAGACCTGTATTATATTGAATTGGGTGATGCTAACACTATTAAGAAAATCAATCTGGCATCAGGTTCTGCTTCTGAACTGTTTCTGGATATTGCAGGTAAAGGGGGAGTTGGATTGGCTTTTGACGCAACAAATAATAAGTTCTACTTCAGTGACTTCGAAAATGCCGATGAAGGAAAGATATGGAGAGTAAATGCTGATGGAACCAACTTAGAAGAGATTGCAAGCGGAATTACGGATCCTTATTCTGTTGCTTTGAATCTTGCAGACGGTAAAATATACTGGGCGGACGACAATGGAAACATTTCAAGGGCAAATCTTGATGGAACAGGATTGGAGACTGCATTTATCAATATTCCAGATGGTCAGATGCGTGGACTTGCTTTTGATAGCAAGAATAACAAACTCTATTTTTATGAAGTAAATAATGAAGATCTTTACGTCGCAAATGCTGATGGAACAGGTGTTACCGCCTTGGTATCAGGCGTTTACGGATATGGAATACTTGTTGATGAGGTTAACAATAAGCTATATTATGACGAAAGAAACAGCCAGTCAATTATTCAATCCAACCTGGATGGTACCGGTACTGTTACTTTTGCAACAACCGGTAAAACCAGAATCCATGGATTTGCCATTGACTATGATCATAATAAGCTGTATTGGGCGGACCGAGACTTGGGCGAAATCAGAAGGGCTAATCTGGATGGCACTTCAGAAGAATCTTTTCTCACAGGATTGGATAGCCCAAGAGGCATTTTAATAAAATAATTTAATACATAAAATTTCATAATTGGATGAAATTATTCATAAAATATAGTTTATTTTTCCTTCTGGTTGCATTATTCTTTTCATGTGATAAGGATGATTTTCCTGTTCCTCCTGCCAGTGTGGTTCCTAAGTTTACCTTTACGGTTGATAATGATGGTATTGCACCCGCTACGGTAACATTCACCAATAATTCAATTATTCCTGCTGAAGCCGGTACAGCACAATATACCTGGAATTTCGGAGATAATACAACATCTAATGAAGTCAATCCGGTCCATCTATATCAGGAATCAGGAATATATGAAGTAAAATTAGTTGTTGTTACATCAGGAAATGGGCTAATCAAGCAGACTAGCCAAACCATCGTAATTAAAGATCCAAATGCTTCAGGAATTCCTATTTACTTTACAGATGGTACTCTGGTGTTTTCAGGGCTAATCAATGATGTTGCGCCCGTTTTTGAACAAATTCCTATTTCAAATATTCAGGGATCGTATGGTATGTGTATTGATACATTACATAATAAACTATATATATCTGATGTAGATGCCGGTCAGATTATACAGGCTGATCTGGATGGGAAAAATCAAAAAATTTGGCGAAGCGGGCTGGACTCGCCAAATGGTATGTGTATAGATTACCAATCCAATAAAATGTATTGGGATAATTCTTCAGGAATTCAACGCACAGATTTGAATAGTGATCAGGTTGATTTGTATGAAGATTTTGTGACCGGGCAGAGCAATGACCCGGATGGTGTTGCCCTCGACCCGGTAACTAGAAGCTTGTTTTGGATAAATTACGATGGCGGTGTATGGACTAAAGGACTTGACGGCGGAGCTGAAAAAGAAATTATCCCTGATGCTGAAGGCGGAAGTATTATCGTAGTAGGAAATAGGATATTCTTTGATTATTATAACGGATCAGGCGATATACATTTGAAGTCTGCCGATTTTTACGGTGGTAATGTCGCTACCTTGACGACCGGAATTACAAGAGTTGTCTATGGCTTGAACTATGAACCCACAACCGGAATGATTTACTTCGGGGATAGAAATCTGGGTGCCATCAAAAGATGTAATCCGGATGGTTCAGGCCTGGAGACTTTTTATCAGGCTTCAGGAGCCAGCCCGAAAGGTATTGTCTTTGGCAAGAAAAAAGGATGATGCGGACAACACTAAATTTATTTATACTCTTTGGTTGTTTTGTTTTCAACTCAATAACTGGACAAGGGATTACTTCAAAAGGTAAGTTATTTATCATAGGAGGCGGGAATAAACCCGCCTCTTTATTGAATCAAATGATAAGTGAAGCCCATTTCAACGAAGCTGATTATATGGTCGTCTTACCAATGGCAAGCAGCTATCCCAATCAGGCAATAACTTCCATGCAAAAATCTATGCAACAAATTGGCATTAAGAACTGCTTTGGAATCAATTTTGACAAAAATGATACTTCTAATACACTTAAGATTGATTCTGTCAGAAAAGCTAAAATTGTTTTCATCAGTGGTGGGGACCAAAACAGATTTATGGAAGCGGTCCTCAATACACCTGTTGAAAAAGCAATGAGGTCTTGCCTGGAAAACGGTGGAATGATTGCCGGAACCAGCGCAGGAGCTGCTGTTATGAGCGCCATAATGCTTACCGGCAACCAAAAACTGGATACTGTCTATAGTGCAACCTTTAAAACAATTAGGAAAAATAATGTAGATACAGCTCAAGGATTAGGATTTTTACGAAATGCTATTATCGACCAGCATTTTATCATTAGAAGCAGGCACAATCGATTATTAACGGCTATCCTTGAATATCCTCATAATATTGGAATCGGGATAGATGAATCAACTGCTTTAATGGTACAGGGAAATTATGGTACTGTCTTTGGTGAAAGTCAGGTTCTTGTATTCCGTCCGGGTAAACACATAAAGGTAGCCAAATCAGGACGATTTTCAGCAAGAGATATCAAAGTAGATATTTTCACTGAAGGAGAAAGGTTTAAATTAATAAAATAGATGTTGAGATTATTTCTACTCTTGTTTTGTACGATAAATTATGTCTTCGTGGCAGAGGCTCAATTGGCAAAAACCGAAAAAAAATTAGTTCGATCTGTTGATCAAAATACTGAGATGGCAATTGATTTGTTGAAAACAGTTGTCAATATCAATAGTGGTACCTTTAACCTGAAGGGAGTGCGTCAGGTCGGTGAAATATTTGCCAGGGAATATAAGGACTTGGGATTTGAAGTCCAATGGATTCCGGGTGATGCGTTTGGCAGAGCAGGTCACCTTGTGGCTACGAAAATTTCATCTAAAGGTCCAAAAATCCTTTTAATCGGGCATTTGGACACAGTCTTTGAACCGGATAGTCCCTTTCAGCAATATGAAATCAAAGACGGCCATATGATTCATGGTCCAGGAGCTCTGGATATGAAGGGTGGAGACGTCATCATGCTACTGGCACTTAAAGCTTTGAAAGAAAACAATCTTTTAGACAAGGTTTCCGTCAAAGTTTTCCTTGTTGGCGATGAAGAACTAAGTGGTAATCCATTGGAATTATCTAAGAAAGATTTAGTTGAAGCCGGCAAATGGGCTGATATTGCTATCGGATTTGAAGACGGTGACGGTAAATTGGAAAATGCAAATATATCCAGACGCGGGTCGGCAGACTGGACGCTTAAAGTAACCGGAATTCCAGCACACAGCTCACAGATATTCCAGCCTGAAATAGGCGCAGGAGCAATTTTTGAGACTGCGCGTATTTTAAACGAATTTTATAAAAAACTTGGCACTGAAGTCAACTTTACTTTTAATCCGGGTTTGATAAGCGGAGGTAATTCAGTCTCCTATAATGTTGAAACGCAAAAATCAGAAGCCTTCGGTAAGAATAATATCGTATCAAAAGAAGTAATCGTTACGGGAGACATGAGGGCTGTTTCAAAGGATCAGCTCGAAAGGACACGGCAAATTATGATGGAAATTATCCGTGATAACTATCCTCATACCACAGCAACCCTGACTTTTGGAGATGATGGATATCCACCCATGACAATGACGGAGGGCAACAAACAACTATTGGCTATGTATTCTAAGATTAGTGAAGACCTTGATTATGGTCCGGTCTATCCTGTAAACCCTCGGAACTCGGGCGCAGCTGATATTTCTTTTGTGGCAGATGACGTCAAGATGGCAATAGACGGAATAGGTATGTGCGGAACCGGCGGCCATACCATTGAAGAGACAGCAGATCTGAATTGCCTTCCAATTGAAGCAAAGAGAACAGCTCTTTTGTTATACCGGTTGTCACTGTTATCTGAATTTTAGTTGGAAGGTGACGGAAAATTCCGTACCTTTACAAAAACTATTTTAACAGATGAAAGAGGAGACACCTTCTGATCAACCAATGCCCGAGCATTTGCTGGATATTGAATTGAGTGAAGCTAAAAAAGTAGCTGCAGGCATACCGGCAGTAGTTCAGTCGGTTAAACATATCATCGATGAAATGCCCATCCGAAGAGGATTGAAAGCACTGAATAGCTTGAATCAATTTCAAGGAGTTGATTGCCCCGGGTGTGCATGGCCTGATCCCGACGATCACCGGAACAGCGTAGCAGAATATTGTGAAAATGGTGCCAAAGCTATTGCTGAAGAAGCCACTACCAAGAAAGTAAGTCCTGAATTTTTCAATTCACATTCCGTTGCAGAATTATTATCATGGACAGATTATGAACTCGGAAAAGCCGGGAGAATTACTCATCCGATGTACCTGAGGGAAGGTGGAAGTCATTATGAAGAAATATCATGGGATAATGCCTTTACTATTATAGCAAAACATTTAAAAAGTTTAGAAAATCCGAATGAAGCGGTTTTTTACACATCAGGAAGAACAAGTAATGAAGCCGCATTTCTCTATCAGCTCTTTGTCCGGTCTTATGGCACTAACAATTTGCCGGATTGCAGTAATATGTGTCATGAATCCAGTGGTGTCGCTCTGACTGAAACAATCGGCATCGGAAAGGGCACTGTCAAACTGGAAGATTTTTATAATACCGATTTGATAATTATTGCCGGACAGAACCCCGGTACCAATCATCCTAGAATGCTTTCGGCCTTGAAAAAAGCAAAAATCAACGGCAGTAAAATTATTGCCGTTAATCCGCTCAAAGAAGCCGGTTTGCTCAATTTTAGTGACCCTCAGTCTGTTAAAGGCTGGTTAGGTCAGTCCACCCATCTAAGCGACCAGTATTTACAGGTAAAGATAAACGCAGATTTGTTCTTGTTTAAAGCGCTGATAGCATTTTTACTAAAATGGGAAGAAGAAAAAGGAAATATCCTCAACCATAACTTTATTCAGAATCATACACATGGTTTTGAAGAAATGAAACAAAATGTAAAATCTTACTCCATAGAAGACTTGGTTGCTGAAACAGGGCTAACTTATGAGGAAGTAGAAGCTGCTGCCTATAAAATTGCCCAAAGTGAAAAAATTATTCTATGCTGGGCTATGGGTTGGACTCAGCACGTGAATGCGGTAGAAGTCATTCAAGAAGGCGTCAACCTGCTGTTACTCAAAGGCTCTATAGGTAAACCCGGTGCCGGATTATGTCCGGTTAGAGGCCATTCAAATGTACAAGGCGACCGTACAATGGGTATTTTTGAAAAACCGACAACAGCCTTTCTGGATAGATTGGATATGACATTTAATAAAAAATTTCCAAGAAATCACGGCTATGATGTAGTGGAAGCAATTCAGGCAATTCATACCGGAAAGGCAAAAGTCTTTGTTGCTATGGGCGGTAACTTTATTTCTGCCACGCCGGACACCTATTACACTTCTCAGGCATTGACGAATACAAATCTGACAGTCCAGGTTTCTACCAAATTAAACAGAAGTCATGTAATTCACGGAAAGGAAGCATTGATTCTTCCAAGCCTGGGAAGAACAGATATTGATATTAAGAATGAAGCAAAACAATTTGTGTCTGTTGAAGATTCAATGGGAGTCGTACATCAGAGTAACGGAAATCTGAAATCTCTGAGTGATTTTATGCTGTCTGAGCCGGAAATAATTGTCAGAATGGCAAAGGCAACCCTTGACAACAGCGGAATTGACTGGGATAAATATTTGATTCATTATGACAACATCCGTGATGATATTGAAAGAGCTATTCCGGGATTTGAAAACTACAACGAAAGAGTTCGGAAGAATGGCGGTTTTTATTTGCCCAATGGTGCCAGAATAAATGAGTATTATACACATAACCGAAAAGCCAATTTTACGGTTACTATACCCAAGAAGACGGAAATTGAAGAAGGAGAGCTGCTCATGATGACAATCAGGAGTCATGATCAGTTTAATACTACTATTTACGGGCTTAATGACAGATATAGAGGAGTGCAAAATGAACGAAGAGTAATTTTCATGAATCCCACCGATGTCCGAGATTTAAAGTTAGCCGAACTAGAATGTGTTAACCTGGTAAGTAACTATGATGGTCAAAGAAGGATTGTTCATAACTTTTTAGTTATTCCTTATGATATCCCTCAAGGTTGTACAGCCACCTATTTTCCTGAAGCTAATCCATTGGTTCCCATTCATTTGACAGCTAAGAAAAGCAATACGCCTGTATCAAAATCTATTAAAATCAGGGTAGAAAAGATAGTATAGATGCCAGCATGGTCCAAAGAAAGAGCCTTATCCATCATCCATAATCAGATGTATTCGAATGATGGCTTTAGCAGATGGATGGAAATACATATAGATGAAGTCAATGAAGATTCTGTTGTGCTTTCTTGCCGGATTACGCAATCGATGACCAATGGATTTCAGCTGGCACATGGAGGTATCCTCTTTTCACTATGTGACAGTGCATTGGCATTTCACTCTAATTCTTTTGGCAATAAAGCTGTAACTGTCGAATCTTCTATAAATCTCCTGTCACCGGTTTTTTTGAACAATATAATAACAGCAAAATCAGAAATAGTTAAAATCGGGAAAACATTAGGTCATTTTTTGGTGCATGCTTTTAACCAACAAGGTAAACAAGTAGCTATTTTTAAAGGAACAGTATGCTACACGGGCGAATTGTGGGAGTAGTGTTCCATTTCCTTACCCTTTGTTCTTAAAAAATCTCTTTCATGATGAATTATTGACTTAATTGTTTATTAATAATCTGATATTAGATTAATTTTTAGCTTTGCATTTTTAAGCATTGAATATGTCTATAGAGGTAAAGAACCTGACTAAAATATACGGACAGCAAAAAGCCCTGGATTCAGTCAGTTTTACTGTTTCTAAAGGTGATATCCTTGGATTTCTCGGTCCGAATGGTGCCGGTAAGTCAACAACTATGAAGATATTATCCTGTTTTATACCCCAGACATCCGGTGAAGTACGGCTGGGTGGTTACGATGTAAAAACTGATTCCATTGAGGTACGCAAAATAGTGGGCTACTTGCCCGAGAATAATCCATTATACAAAGATATGTATATCAAGGAATATCTGTTGTATGTGGCCAAATTGTATAAATTGGATAACCCTTCTGCCAAAGTCAGGGACATGATAGAATTGACGGGGCTCGGTCGGGAACAACATAAACTAATAAGTCAGATTTCTAAAGGATATCGTCAGAGAGTCGGTCTGGCTCAGGCAATGATACATAATCCTCAGATTTTGATAATGGATGAACCAACCAGCGGATTGGATCCAAATCAATTAGCTGAAATAAGGAACGTTATTAAAGAAATAGGAAAGGAAAAAGTGGTAATTTTCTCTACCCATATAATGCAGGAGGTTGAAGCACTGTGCAATAGAGTAGTCATTATAAATAAAGGGAAAATTGTCCTGGACGATAAAATAGAGCAACTCCATACAGTAAATCAGGGTAATAGCAGTATTCTGATTCAGTTTGCCCGGGAAAATCAAATTGATTTAAATGTTTTTAAGAAAATTGTATCAATCAGGCATATCAATTCTCAGGCAGATAACGCTTTTGAATTCCATATTGCAGGAGATGCAGATATCAGAGAAGAATTGTTTAACTTGGCAGTTCAGTCAGGTTATAAAATCATCAGGATGGAACAAAGAGTTTTGAGTATGGAAGATGTTTTTCATGAATTGACCTCAAAAGGATAACGAATTATGTGGACGATAGCTTTAAAAGAAATGGCTTCCTTCTTTAGTTCATTAGCCGGATTGATTATCAGCGGAGTATTTTTGCTTGTCATGGGATTGATGTTGTTTTTCTTCCCTGATACCAGTATCCTTAGTGGAAATTACGCCAACATGGATGGTTTGTTTTATTTGGCTCCAACTATTTTTACCTTCGTAATTCCTGCAATAACTATGCGTTTTTTTGCAGAGGAATTACAAAACGGAACAATTGAACTCCTCGCCACCAAGCCTATTTCAGACTTTAAAATAATATTGGGTAAGTTCATTGCAGGCCTTTTTCTCATAATTTTATGTTTATTGCCGACTCTGGTTTACTATTATTCAGTGTATCAGCTTGGTTCACCAAAAGGCAATCTGGATACAGGAGGAATAATGGGATCTTATGTCGGCTTGCTTTTTCTTTCAGCTAGCTTTCTGTCTATCGGTATTTTCGCCAGTTCACTGACCCAAAATCAGGTAGTTGCCTTTGTAATAGGAACTTTTTTATGTTTTATCTGCCAATGGTTCTTTTTATATGTAAGTAAGATTCCGGTCTTTGTCGGTAAAATTGATTACTGGTTACAGAAATTGGGAATTGACTACCATTACGGTAATATGAGTAAAGGAGTTATTGATTTGAAAGATGTCGTCTATTTTCTTTCAGTCATATCGATCTTTTTAGCTTTAACACACTTTGTCCTTCAACGCAGAAAATGGTAAATACTAATCGACATAGCAATTCTGTAAATAAAGATATTTCTCCGCGGTCTAGAAATCTCATTATTCTGGCTCTGGTTGCCGGTTTTGTGATAATTGTCAATCTTTTGGTATCATTCAGTAATATAAGATTGGATTTAACAGAAGAAAAACGTTATACCCTTACACCAGCAACTGTTAAGATGCTGAAGAATCTTAAGGATAATATTTATGTTGAAGTTTTATTGGATGGCAACTTGCCGGCAGGTTTTAAAAGACTTCAGGAATCTACCCAATCTACTCTTGACCAATTTAGAAATCAGACAAGTTATATTCAATACAGGTTTCTTGACCCCTTAGACACAAAAAGTACGCAGGACAAAAATGAAAGAATAAAGGATCTCGCTGATCAGGGAATTAAACCGACCAACCTAAGGGTAATGGAAAATAACGAAGCAACTGAAAAACTGATTTATCCGGTTGCAGTCGTAAAATACGGTTCTCAGGTAATCCCGGTGAATCTCCTTGAAAATTCAATTGCAGGATTCAGCGATGAAGAGGTTCTGAACCAATCAATTAATCTGTTGGAGTACAAGTTGGCGGATGCCATTAATAAGATTCTCCGCAAAAGTAAACCTACAATTGCCTTTACGAAAGGTCATGGTGAATCCAAGCCGATTGAGTCCAGGGATTTATTAACTACATTGGCGCCATTTTATAATCTGGAATGGATTAATCTGGACAGTATATATAAAGTTCCGGATAATATCAAACTAATCATAGTGTCTAATCCGTCCAGCCCATTCAGTGAAAAGGAAAAATTTGTACTGGATCAATACATTATGAGGGGCGGTAATTGCATGTTTTTAATCAACAGATTGAAAATTGACATGGATTCACTGCGTAACCCGAAATCTGAATATGTCCCAATCGAGAATGAACTCAACCTGGAAGACATGTTTTTCAAGTATGGTTTTCGAATCGAACCCAATCTGGTACTTGATTTGGAATGCTCTAAAATACCTTTGGTTGTTGGAAAATTGGGCACAGGGGTTCAGACAGAATTATTCCCTTGGTATTATGCGCCAATTCTGGCAGGCACCGGGACTCATCCTATAATCAAAAACATTGATAGGGTAAATGCATACTGGACATCAACCATTGATACGGTCAAGACTAAAACACATATCGTAAAAACAAACCTTCTGGCATCCAGTAAACATTCAAGGCTACAATATGCACCTGTCCGAATTAACTTTGAAATTCTTCGATATGAGCCCGATCCGAGTAAATTTGACAAACCATATCAGCCGGTTGCATGGCTCCTGGAGGGTAAGTTTCCTTCATTATATGAAAACAGAGTAAGCCCTGAAATGATGAATGGGCTTGCACAATTAAAAATGAAGTACTTGGCTGAAGGTACACCTGCAAAGATTATGGTAATGTCTTATGGAAAGCTGATTAACAACGTGTACAATCCCCAGAATAACGAGTATTTGCCGTTGGGTTATAATACTTTTGATAAGCATCTATACGGGAATAAGGACTTTGTCATTAATTCCATTGAATATATGTTTGATGAAACCGGAATACTGACTGCAAGAGCGAAAGAAGTCAAGTTGCGACTCTTGGATGATGTAAAAATAAAAGAAGAAAAAACATACTGGCAAATATTAAATGTCCTTGTCCCGATATTAATCCTTGGTTTGGGAACCTTAATCTTTAATTTTATTCGGAAGAAAAGGTTCGCAACCCATGCATAAACGTTATTAGATGAATAATAAACTAAAAATAGTAATTCTCTTTTTCGTCCTTTTAACAGGAATTACGGCATTTGTATATTATAAAAAATCCGGCAATACCTCACTTGCAGACAACAGTCGGGATTTTGCCATTCCAAATACCGATAAAATCGGGAAAATATTTGTAACCGATAGGGCAGGTAATAGTTATACTCTTGAGAGGAGAAATGATACATGGTTTGCAGACAGTATTTATCAGGCAGATCCTGGTTTTGTAGATGTAGTCCTGACTACATTGCGTAGAATGACTGTTGTAAACCTTGTTCCGAAACCAGCTATAAAAAACGTCATGAGGGACATAGCAACTCTTGGCAAGAAGGTAGAAGTCTATGACAGGAACGGTAAGCTTTTGAAAGCTTTTTATATCGGAGGGGCTAATCAAAGAGTCACTGCCTCCTATATGGTACTGGATGGCTATAATATCCCTTATGAAATGAGTTATCCCGGATTTACTGGCGATTTGGGGGGGCGTCTTTGGCCCTTGCATTTAATAGATATACGATCTAAATCTATCTTCAATTATAAGCCCGGCGATATAAAGAGCATTGAAGTTAATTATGACAGGGATAAAAACGAATCTTTCAAACTAACTATAAATGGCCTGAGCAATTATATTGTCGAACCAATCAGCCCGACTGTTACACCTATCCCTAAAAAAGTAAGCAAAGGTGCAGTGGAGCAGTATCTGTCAAATATTGAAAAATTAGATGCAGCCTCCGTCATCAAACAAAATATTTTAGGAGTGGATTCTACTGTTTCAATTGTTCCATTTGCCAGAATAGTTGTGACTGATTTACATAATCAGGTAAAAAAAGTGGATCTGTATCCCATTCTGGATGAAACAAAGAAAATGCAACTCGGGTCAGAACCTGACTATTTCTACGCCATTGTAGATAATAATAGCTATTATAACTGCCAATTGATTGTTTTTAAGAAGATTTTCTGGGGTTATTCATATTTCTTTAGCTGATGAAGCCATTTTTTACAGTCATTTTTATTGGACTGATTTGTGTCAGTTTTATTGTTCCGGCTGAAGATGACTGGGGTTTCTTCGGACATCGCCGGATTAATAGATTGGCGGTTTTTACCTTACCGGAAGAAATGCTGCCCTTGTATAAAAGCAATATTGACTTCCTTACAGAGCATGCAGTTGATCCGGATAAGAGGAGATATGCTTTTCGATTGGAGGCGCCTCGTCATTTCTTAGATATGGACAGATATGCCAATGTTTGTTTGTCCAGAGACTTTAATGAGGCCTTTTTGTCATTTGCTGAAATAGAATTTGTTACCAATGAAGCTGATACAATCAAAATCCATTCAATTGATTCTTCCTGGTGTAACCATTTACCTGATGCATCCCTGACAGATGGAAATCAAATATGGGATTTTCCAAAAAGTAGCTTGAAGAGGATATTCAGTCGCTTTGTCCTTCCCCAATATTATGATTCGGATTATAAAATTCCGGTGGATTCATTGTTGCCTTTATTGACTGACGAGCATACCGGGGTCAAAAGTGTCCGCCTGGTTGACCATTTTACAGAGCATGGTATCGTTCCTTATATTATCGAGCAGCAATATTATCGATTAGTAAAAGCTTTTAAAAATCAAGACAAAGATGCAATCATCAATATTTCTGCAGATTTAGGTCATTATATTGCTGATGCACACGTTCCACTCCATGCCTGTAGCAATTATAATGGTCAAAAGACTGATCAGTATGGGATTCATGCATTCTGGGAAAGTCGCATCCCTGAATTATTTGCTGATAAAGATTATGACTACCTGGTCGGGAAAGCTACCTATATAAGAGATGTCAGAGAATTTGCCTGGCAAACTATTCATGAAAGCGGGGCTTTGGCTGATACGGTTTTATCTATTGAAGCTGAATTAAAGGCAACCTATCCCAAAGAACAGCAGATGTGTTTTGATCAGCGCCTTGGTCAGTCCGTTTGGATCCAATGCCAGGATTTTGCCTTTGCATACCAAGAGGCCATGAATGGGATGGTAGAGAGGAGGATGCGGCAAGCTATTCACAGCATTGGATCACTTTGGTATTCTGCCTGGGTAGAAGCAGGTTCGCCAGATATCAATTTTTCAAATAATTTTAAGGCTGTCTGGAAAGTGGATTCTACTGTAATTAAGTACGATCAAATAAAAGCTGCCGGTGGAAAGGGTTATGGCAGACCTCATGATTAATACTATATTTTATAAATGTAACCTTTTGGTTTATCCATTTTAAGCAGATTCAGAATATCAATTAAATATAATTTATATATAATAAATATATTTTATATTTTTGCAATATTTCAAATGAATTTATAATAGAATATCCGTCTTACAATTTATTAAAATATGACGATGAATAGGATACATGTAGTAATATTTTTTTTAATATACTCTTTTTCAGCCATAGCCCAAAATCCGGGAAATAAGAATGGAGTCACTTTTAGAGCATTGTGGGCTGATTATTATAATCCAAATGGCGGTGACTTGTCTGACTATAAACCATATAGATATGGATACGGCGCCACTTATACCCGAAACCTTAATCATTATCTGAATCTTGCTGTACCTGTAAGGTTCCTGAATGGAAGGTTAAAAGATCATTCAGCCAATACCTTTGCTTTTGGTGGTGATGTTCAGTTACATGCTCAATATTATAAGCCTGAACACCGTGTAATTCCTTATGCATTGGTAGGGTTGGGCTCTCATTATATTAAAAGTGAAGGAGCAGATCTGCAGATACCCGTTGGTCTGGGAGTTGATATAAGAATGTTTGATCGTGGCTATTTTAATTTTGGTACAGAATACAGGTTCAGTCTGAAAGAAAACCGTAACAATTTCATTCACGGCATTGGTTTTAAATACCTACTGGGAAAAACGATGAAGGTCCAGGATATGGATGGGGATGGTGTGACAGATACATTGGATCATTGTCCTACCATCAGTGGTCTGGCTGCTTTTAATGGCTGCCCGGATACGGATGGTGATGGAGTACCGGATCATCTGGATGATTGTATAGATGTTGCGGGGATAGCGTCACTAAAAGGTTGTCCTGATAAAGATGGCGATGGAATTGCTGATCATTTGGATAAGTGTCCGGATCAGGCAGGTCCTCAATCCAACAACGGGTGTCCTATACTGGATAAGGATGGTGATGGCATAAATGATGATATGGATAAATGTCCGGATCAGGCGGGCCCGGCAACTACTCATGGATGCCCTGATATGGATGGTGATGGAGTGCCGGACCATCTGGATGAATGCCCGGACGTGGCTGGATTGGCTAAGTTTAACGGCTGCCCCGACACTGATGGTGATGGAGTAGAGGATCGGTATGATCGATGTCCGACAGTCGCGGGCTCTTTGAATAATAAAGGTTGTCCTGAAATTAAAAAGGAAGACAAACAAAAATTGGAATTTGCTATGCAGGCAGTTCAGTTTGAATTAGGGAAAACTACGCTCTTGCCTTCAAGTTTCCCTATTTTGAACGATATTGCCGACATCATGAAAAGATATCCTGATTATAAACTTATGATAAGTGGTCATACAGATCCTAGCGGGAAAATTGAAACCAACCGTAAATTATCAACCAATAGGGCTAAAGCATGTTACAACTATCTGGTGTCTAAGGGTATAAGTACAGGTCGAATGGAATATATTGGTTACGGACCTGATAAGCCTCGATTTGACAACGCCACCGAAGAAGGAAGGATTAAAAACAGAAGGGTAGAATTTGAACTCGAGCTAAAATAATTCTAGGAAATATATTTATTTAATAGCCGATTGTTTTAACAGTCGGCTATTTTTATTTTGTAATAATTTAGTTCACAAAATAATATTTTAATGAATAAATTAGATGCTTTATTAATTGAATAAAAAACTAAATTTTAACCTAATTTTAGACAAAATAAATTCAACTATATAAAATATACTTCTTACCTTGTATCATAATTTTTGTACAGTTTATAATAATAAAGCTGAACAAAATAGGTAACACAAACTATTTCAAGACAGTCTATGGGTATAACTTTACGAATCATTTGTTGGAAACAACTATTTACGATACTGCTATTTTTATTACCATTTTTTGTCTTCGGACAGCAGAAGTTATCTTTGAAACTTATCGATAAATCTACCCGGGAAGTGCTTATTGGCGCAACTGTGATTGATTTAAATGATGCAGGCAACAATACTGTCAGTGATGAACAGGGAATCGCCTATATCATTAAACCTCAATATCCGCTGACATTAAAAATTTCCTTTATAGGTTATTCTGACGTATCAAGGACATTTAATTCCCAGCCGGATGGACCTGTGGTAATCACGCTGGAAGAAGAAGGTCAGATTCTTGAGGGCGTAGTTGTTAAAGGACAACGTGTGTCGGATAAACAGAAAGCCGATCCGCGCTCGGTAGAAACCATGGACATTTTGTCTATCAAAGAGACACCATCAATCAGTTTTTACTCGGGATTAGGCAATTTAAAAGGTGTTGACCTAACAACAGCAAGTCTTGGTTTTACAATTATTAATACCAGAGGATTTAACAGTACCAGCCCTGTCAGATCTCTGCAATTGATAGATGGTGTGGATAATCAGGCGCCAGGCTTAAATTTCTCACTCGGTAATTTTTTAGGTGTTTCTGAACTTGATATTTTAAAGGTGGACCTCATTGCAGGCGCAAGCAGTACATTATACGGTCCCAATGCATTTAACGGGGTGATAAATATGACGACCAAAAGTCCTTTTTTTCATAAAGGATTATCTGTATCTGTTAAAGGCGGTGAGCGAAACCTCCTTGAAACTGCAATTCGATGGGCAGATGTCGTCAAAAATAAAAAGGGTGAAGATGTTTTTGGTTATAAATTGAACTTCTTTCACCTTCGGGCAGATGATTGGGTAGCTGACAATTATGATGCTGTATATGATTCCAGAGATACAGTAGGTAACCCGGGAGGTTACGATGCTGTTAATATATACGGAGATGAAGATGATAACCGATTTAAAAACAGTAATCTTAACGGTTATAAAGGATTGACTACCTGGTCTCGTAAGGGTTATAAGGAAATCGACCTGGTTGACTATGACACCCGGAATACAAAGGCAAATGTTGGTTTATATTTTAAAACAAAACCGTCTAAGGGGTTAAAGTCACCTGAATTAATCATTTCGTCGAGTTTTGGTTCCGGTACCACAGTTTATCAGGGAGACAATAGATTCAGCCTGAAGGATATTCTATTTTTTCAAAATAAGATTGAATTTAGTAAGGCAGATAAATATTATATAAGAGCATATGCTACTAACGAAGATGCAGGAAACTCTTATGATCCATATTTTACGGCGCTTGCCTTGCAAAAAAGTAATAAAAACAGTGAATTGTTTTATACCAATTTTATAAGATACTGGCAGACAAACATCAATAAAAGGGCAAAAGCTAACGAATACCCTTCCTTAGTTCAATTCCCGGATGGAAGCTTTAAGTTTGAACCAGGTGCACTTGAGTCATGGTTTGCAACTCATCTTGATTCTTTATCCTCCTGGTATAATGAAGCAATAAACTATTCCGACGGAGTTGTTAAGTTGCCTGATGAGAATGGGTTTTATGAACCGGGAACCGAACGTTTTAATCAAAAATTTAAAGAAATTACCAGTGCTACATCCAACAATAAAGGTCAGAAGTTGGGAAGTAGATTTTATGACAAGTCTGCCCTGTATCATATCCAGGGTGAATACAAGTTTATAGAAGATTTTGGAACAATTACACTGGGAGGAAGTGGCAGATATTATGCCCCCAATAGCAATGGCACAATTTTTTATGATACGATAGGTGTCAAGATATCAACTTATGAATATGGTGCTTACGCAGGATATGAAAAAAAGTTTTTCCGGGATAAATGGACAGCGAATATTGCCGCTCGTGTTGATAAGAACAAAAATTTTGATTTCTTGGTTTCGCCTGCCGCAAGCATCGTATGGAATCCAATGCCAAATAACTATTTCAGATTATCCTTTTCATCCGCTGTAAGAAATCCGACTTTAACAGACCAGTATCTTAACTTAAATGTGGGTCCTGCTATTTTGGTGGGGAACCTTCATGGAGTGGATAGTGTCATAAATGTTGAATCTTTTATTGACCACTTAAGGGATTTGAGTAAACCTGTTAAATACTTTAATATCAGACCTATTCGACCTGAAAAGGTGAAATCTTTTGAGGTGGGTGCAAGGACGACCCTCTTTGAAAGTCTATACATTGATGCCGGATATTATTTTAGTATTTATGAAGACTTTATTGGATATAATATTGGAATAAAGAGTGAATTTGAAGCTGTAACAAATTTACCTAAAAATACACAGGTTTATCGTTATTCTGCCAATTCGACCAATAAAGTAACAACCCAAGGCTTTAATATAGGGTTGAATTATTATTTTGCAACATACTTTATGTTTGGAGGAAATTATTCCTGGAATAAGTTGAATAAGACATTTGAAGACGACCCGATTATACCTGCATTTAATACTCCGGAGCATAAGTACAATTTGTCTTTGTCTGCCAGGAATTTGGAAATTAATCTGGGTAAGAAGAAAATGGAAAACATTGGATTGAATGTGACCTATAAATGGCTGCAGGGCTTTATTTTCGAGGGCTCACCACAATTTACCGGATATATTGACAGCTATGGATTATTGGATGCTCAGATTTCATTCGGAATTAATAAGTTCAATACAACGTTAAAAATAGGAGGATCCAATGTATTGAACAATAGGGTATATCAGACCTATGGTGGCCCGAAAGTTGGAAGAATGGCTTATATCAGCCTTTTATATAATTTTGTTAAAAAGTGATTTTTAAATAAACCTAAAAAATGAGATTTATGATGAAAAAATGTTTACTTACTATCGGATTGGCTATCATTACGGTGATTTCATCGTATAGTCAGGAACGATACCTTGATGAAGTATTTACCGGTGTAACAAAGCAGACAGTTATATATGGTCAGAATTTCCATATATTATTTGTACCTGTTACCGGTCACTCAGCAATTCAGCCACTGGTAGCTGATGTTTATACACCGACAGGCGATACTGAAGTTAATCGTCCATTAATATTGTATTTTCATTCAGGTAATTTTTTGCCTTTTCCTCAAAACCAAAGTGTCAGTGGAACAAGGTCTGACTCAACTGTCGTAGAAATGAGTCGCCGATTGGCTCGTATGGGATATGTCGTTGCTTCTGTTGATTACCGACTTGGATGGAATCCGGTCGCTCCGGAGCAGGATACCCGTGTGAATACACTGATAAATGCTGCTTACAGAGGTGTACAGGATGCCAGGACTGCTGTTAGATACTTTAAACTCAATGCCGGCACCTATGGTGTCGATACAAGTAAAATTGTCATGTGGGGTCAAGGCACCGGTGGTTACATTACTTTGAATACTGGAGCTCTTGATAAGTATTCCAAAGTGGTAACTACTACCAATCCTGAATCTAAATTCATTGGAACGAATGGTTTCCCTATGGTTATCGAGCAGGTCAATGGAAATATATGGGGTACTAGTCTGGGATTGAATCCTATAAATGGAGATACCTTGAACTTACCAAATAATTTAGGTCCATCATCTGATTTTCAAATGATTGTAAATATGGGTGGTGCATTAGGAGACATTTCCTGGTTGGATGAAAATACTCCCCCTGTATTGTCGTTTCAAACAACTACCGATCCGTTTGCACCTTATAAAGACGATGTCCTGATTGTGCCGGGTCCAAATTTGCCGGTAGTGCAGGTTCAGGGTGCCTATGAGATACAAAAGAAGGCTTCAGCGCTTGGAATAAATTCAAAATTTGCTGATGTTACCTTTATTGATCCTTTGTCACAATATGTATCAACCGTAAATGATGGATTCGAAGGATTATATCCTATTTTTAAAGCAAATGTATATGATTCTTCACCATGGGATTATTGGGACAGAGCTACTAACCCAAATGATGCTTCCGGTATTTTAACCAATCCGGATATGTCATACGACAAGGCATCATTATATATGGATACAATTATAACTTACTTTGCGCCACGAGCATGTCTTGTGCTTGATCTGGGCTGTGATTTGAAAGACTATGTCTCCTCTACAAAAGTTATTTCTGCTGATCAGGCTGGTCTGTCAGTGTCACCAAACCCTGCAAGTGATTATGTTATGATTAATACTGAGAACAAAGAAATAAAAGGAATTGTGTTATATGATGCGTCCGGTAGAGCTGTGAAGGCTATTCCCAATATTCAGTCAAGACAATATCGCCTTGAAAGAAATAATCTTCCTCCCGGAGTTTACTATATAAATGTCAAGTTTGAGAAGGAATCCTCCACAATCAGGGTTTCATTTATTAAATAACAATTAAATTCAATGAAATTTGAGGGTGGCAAATTTTGCCACCCTTTTTTATTCTAAACCCTATTTGGGCAAGACATTTGTATTATTATACTCTATCATGGAAAACGTTGGCTTATTATTGCTTATCTGCAACAGTGATGACGTATTCACTTACTTTTACTACCTTTGCTCATTAATTGAAAATCTATTAAATGTATTTGAATAATATCCTTGAAACAATAGGCAATACACCCTTGGTCAGAATTAATAAAATCACCTCGGAACTCCCATGTACTGTGTTGGCAAAAGTGGAAACCTTTAATCCGGGGCATTCTATTAAAGACAGAATGGCTTTGAAGATGGTTGAGGAGGCCGAGAAAAGTGGTAAACTTAAACCCGGTGGTACTTTGATTGAATGTACTTCCGGAAATACTGGTATGGGACTGGCACTTGTTGCTACCGTTAAGGGCTATAAAGCCATATTTACAACAAGTGACAAACAATCCAAGGAAAAAATAGATATGCTTAAAGCCATGGGCGCTGAAGTTATTGTATGTCCGACGAATGTAGAGCCCACTGATCCCAGATCATATTATTCGGTAGCAGAAAGATTAAGTAAAGAAATTCCGAATTCAGTTTGGTTTAATCAATACGATAATCTTGCCAATACCCAAGCACATTACGAATCTACCGGCCCTGAAATCTGGAATCAGACTGAAGGAAAAATCACCAAATTAGTAGTAGGAGTGGGGACAGGTGGTACAATAAGTGGTACAGCCAAATACCTAAAGGAAATGAATCCTGATATTGAAGTGATTGGTATTGATACCTACGGTTCAGTTTTCAAAAAATATAAAGAAACTGGAATCTTTGACGAAAAAGAAATCTATCCATACATTACAGAAGGTATAGGAGAAGATATTCTTCCTCTGAATGTAAATTTTGACCTGATTGATAAATTTGAGAAAGTTACCGATAAAGATGGTGCGCTGATGGCAAGGAGACTTGCCAGGGAAGAAGGATTATTATTGGGCTACAGTGCAGGTTCAGCCATGGCCGGTGTTATGAAGTTGAAAGATACTTTTGATAAGGATGACGTGGTGGTGGTAATCTTTCATGATCATGGAAGCCGGTATGTAGCCAAAATATATAATGATGACTGGATGCGGGATAGAGGATTCATCAGTTCGGAGTTGAAATTGTCTGATTTAATCAGAAGGAAGAAGAATCTTGGATTAATTTATGTTGATTCTGAGGATATATTGAGCGAAGTTTCTTCACTTATGAAAGAGAAAGATATTTCACAGGTAGTCGTAAAGTCAGGGGATGAAATTGTCGGCTCAGTTACCGAGAGTGACATTATAAGTAGTGTTTTGGCTAATCCCGATCACATTTCTTCCATAAAAGTCCGTGAAATTATGCAGGGTCCCTTTCCTGTGGTTGACGAACATCTTCCGGTAAAATCATTAAGCAGTTATATTTCCAAAAAGATTCCTGCTGTGATAGTCGTTGATTCAACAGGTCAGAGAAATATTCTGACCCAATATGATATCATACAGAATTTAGCTTAAATTTAGATCTGAAGCTTCTGAGTTGATAGCCAACAGATAATCAAATTATTATGAATAATTAAATATTTATATAACTTTTCTTAAATTGTTGGTTATTAGTGGTATATGCCTATTTATTAAATTTATGATATAATTCTAACTTTCTTTCCCCTTGGATTGACCTTAAAGCCTCAATCGCATGCACTTTGGTATTACTAAATTCGGGAAATTTTACGGCGAAACCGACAAACCGTGAAGCTGTCAAACTACTCAGTAAAGGCAATCTCAAACCGAGCTCCAGAATTTAATTGTTACTCAGAAACTTGAGTTTAGATGAAATTGCCTTGTTTTATAATTCAATGTTCTTTGTCGTGAAGAGTTAATCTGGTATATACCTGATTTGCTGCCCACACTAATGACATAAATATTGAACCTAATATTAACTGGTCTGCGAAAGGTCCGATAATAATAAGCATCATCAACGGAAAAGATAGTAGCCATGAAAAGATGAAATATCCTTTATGGAAATATTGTTCCGGATCCTTTTCCATCAATTTGATATAAAAATAATAAGAAATATATGTGGTCAAAAGTGCCAGATATATAATAGATAAGTAATAGCAAAGTCTGGGGTCTAAACCCAGATTAAATTCTTCATTCCAATGTACGGCAAATAGAGTGTTTTCATTTATTGCCAAACACAACAAAATAAATACAAGCGAAAGTGGAAATCCGTATTTTAGGAATATTTTGTTCATAATCTTTAAGGCGCTGTATCTGCCTTATAACAATAGTATTAAAATTTAGCTGTACAAAGAAAACAAAAAAAGGGAACTTGACAGTTCCCTTAATTGTGTACCGCCGGTGGGAATCGAACCCACACGACATTGCTGTCACTGGATTTTGAATCCAGCGCGTCTACCAATTCCGCCACAGCGGCAAACTTATTTTAATTGAATCGTCCATTCAATGGGATGCAAAAGTATTAATACTTTCTTCAATACGCAACAGATATTTGCTAATAAAATAAAAATTTTTCAGTTTTTCATATCCATTGTGATCTATCTTATGCGTATCGTATTGATTTATAGCGTCTTTTATAGCATTGGCTTCATAAGATTTTTTTTGGACCAACTCGTTTTTGAACTTTGCCAATTGGTCTTCATCCTGTTCTTCTTTTGCTGCCTCAATTCCCATATTTAAATCAAGCATTTCCATCAGGAATTCCGGAGGTAACTGGTATTTTTCATCCGGAAGGACTATTTTCTCTAAATGAAGTATGTATTCCAACCTTTTAGTGTCATCTTTGAGAGTGGCATAAGCCATATTGTTAAACTCAGAAAGTCTTATAGCTTCATCTTCACTCAATACTGATTTATCAGGATGCAAATCCATTGATTTTGCAAGGAACAATTTTCTTAACTTACCCTGATCGAGATTAAAACCTCGTTCTATGCCAAACCATTCAAAATAATTCATCATTTTAACGCTCTTACTACATCCAAACCATTGGCATACAATAATAAACCTAAAAGTAAAATCATTCCGACGGTGGTGGCAACTTCCATCACTTTGTCATTTACTTTTTTACCTGTGATTACTTCCCATAAAAGAAACATGATATATCCGCCATCTAATGCAGGTATCGGCAACAAATTCATAAAGCCAAGGATCAATGACAGGATGGCAGTTATATTCCAGAATCTTTCTGTATCCCACTGTGTAGGGAACAATTTAGTAATACTTGCAAATCCGCCTAATGACTCAGAAGGCTTAATTTTCCCTGTAAACATCTGACCAAAGGCTGCAACCTGGGTTGCAATAAAATCATACCCGTTTTTGAAACCGGTAGGCATTGCCTGAAAAAAGGAATATTTAAGCGTATCCAACTTAAAAAATTCAGACAATGGTGCAGGATTGAAGCCGATTAATCCCTGTTCAGAAATAGGCACCTTGGATACTGTCATTGTGTCTCCGCTACGGATTACAGATAAATCTACATTTTTACCTTTTAATTTTTGCAACTCAGTTGTCAAGTCATTAAAATATGGAGTTGAATGATCATCGATGCCAATGATTTGATCGCCTTCTTTCAGACCGGCCTTTGCTCCGGAAGAGGCCTGATCTATTTTGTAAACGACTGTAGGAAACCTTGGAGCTAACATCCCGACAGCTTCTTTTTGATTGGCACTCAGTTTTGCTACTGCACTTTCAGGTATATTTATCTTAGTTGCAATTCCGTTTCTATCAACCTCAATGGTACGAACATTGTTTAGTAGAACATCTTTAGCCACCTCAGCACCATTGAAATATTTTACTGTATTGTCACCAATCTTTAAAATATGGTCGCCATCTTGCAGGCCCATATCTTTTGCCAATTGGGTAGTGGCAATTCCATATTTCATCTCAGATATTGATAATTTTTTCTCTCCGTAGAAATAAAGTAAAAAGCCAAAAATTAAAAATCCAAGTATAAAATTGACGGTCACGCCGCCGATCATAATAATTAATCTTTGCCATGCCTTTTTTGAACGAAATTCCCATGGTTGAGGAGGACGTTTTGTGAACTCTTTATCCATGCTCTCGTCCACCATTCCGGATATTTTTACATACCCGCCCAATGGGAGCCATCCGATACCATATTCAGTATCTCCTCTTTTTGTCTTGAATAAAGAAAACCAAGGATCAAAAAACAAATAAAATTTCTCTACCCTGGTTTTGAATAACTTGGCGGGGATAAAGTGACCTAATTCATGCAATATAACTAATATCGATAAACTCAATATCAGCTGGGCAATCATAATTACAACATCCATTCAATTAAATTTTAATTTTACCTACTACAAACACAAATTCACCTTTTTGGTTGTATCAATTAGTGCGCAAAGGTAAAAGATTCTATTAGTTTTGCTATTATTGCTTTCAGATTATATCTATTTGTGATGCAGTTATTCTGGGGAAATAAAATTAATGATTCTGTTTTAATCGTCCAGGGGGAAGATGTGGGGCATATTTCCAAAAGTCTCCGAAAAAAAATAGGTGATGAAGTCAATTTGATAGACGGAAGCGGAAAGGTCTTTCATTGTGTTATTACCAAAATAACGAGGAATCAGGTCGATGCCGTTGTGATGTCAGAAGAATTGATGGAAAAAAATTGGAAGAATTCTCTTTCGCTGGCCGTTTCTCCCACCAAAAATCTAGATAGAATTGAATGGCTTGTAGAAAAAATAGTAGAAATTGGTATTGACTGTATTTACTTTATTCAATGCGAAAGAAGCCAAAAAGTAAATATCAGGCTGGACAGAATAAACCGAATAGTTCAATCAGCTATGAAGCAGTCAAATAATGTTTACAAACCATTAATTATACAAAAATCATTCACCGGTTTGATACAGGATTTTAATGCAAATGAACTAAATGGTTTCATAGCTCATTGTGGTGATGGAGATAAACAACCATTATGTCGAGAAATAATTAAACTAAAAGACACTTTGATTTTAATCGGACCGGAAGGCGATTTTACACCAGATGAAGTTACCATTGCGCTAAAAAGTGGCTTTTTGCCAATCAGTCTGGGCAGTTCAAGACTCCGTACCGAGACGGCAGGGTTGTACGCTGTATCCGTGTTTCGGGGATTAAATTTGATTCAGTAAGAATTTTATTAAAAATGATGATTGCGGATTATTTTTAGCAATAAATTATTGCGATTTGAAATTACAGTGTGCGTTTATGGTAATAAATTGAATACCCAATGAATATAGATGGGTAAGGCCTTTTCTTTCTGATTACACTAAAATTGGCAAACAGGAAATGGATAGAATTAATTTAGATTTTCTAATGCCGGATTTCACTGATGAACAAAGCCTTTTCAATTTGAATAGTAATTGAATGATTATATGTATTTGTTTACTTTTGCGGGCATATTAAAATACATAGATGGATAGATTAAAGGAAATAGCAAAGAGAAGAACCTTCGGAATCATCAGCCATCCGGATGCCGGAAAGACGACTTTGACGGAAAAATTATTGCTTTTTGGTGGTGCGATCCAGGTTGCCGGTGCTGTGAAGTCCAACAAAATCAAGAAAACTGCCACATCAGATTTTATGGAAATCGAAAAACAAAGAGGCATTTCAGTGGCTACCTCGGTAATGGGCTTTGAATATAAGGATCTTCAGATAAATATACTGGATACGCCGGGTCACAAAGATTTTGCAGAAGATACTTATCGCACCCTGACAGCGGTGGACAGTGTTATAGTGGTAATCGATGTTGCAAAGGGTGTCGAACCTCAGACAGAAAGGCTGGTAGAAGTCAGCAGAATGCGAAACACCCCCATTATTGTATTTGTAAATAAGCTCGACAGAGAAGGTCTGGATGCATTTGATCTTTTGGACGAAATTGAGCAAAAACTCGGATTAAATGCCTGTCCACTTTCCTGGCCGATAGGTATGGGACAGCATTTCCAGGGAGTTTACAACATTTTTGAAGAAAATCTATCCTTGTTTAAAGCTCACGGAAAACAAAGGGACGATGAAACTGTCCACATAAAAGATATTCAGAGTCCCGAACTCGATGATTTGATAGGGAAAAGGGCAGCTGAAGAATTTAGAGGAGAAATGGAAACAGTTCAGGGTGTTTATCCTCATTTTGATAAGGAAATGTACATAAATGGAAGACAATCACCAGTATTCTTCGGAAGTGCTGTGAATAATTTCGGGGTAAAGGAGCTTTTAGACTGCTTTATTCAAATAGCTCCGCCACCTCAAGCTCGTGAAACTGAAGAAAGGATGGTAAAGCCTGAAGAGCCGGCATTTTCCGGTTTTGTGTTTAAAATCCATGCCAATATGGATCCCAAACATAGAGACAGAATAGCTTTTCTGCGAATATGCTCAGGTGAGTTCCGTAGGAATACCAATTATTTTCATGTGCGCAAAGGAAAGCAATTAAAATTTAGCAATCCAACGACATTTATGGCTTCAAAGAAAGAGATTGTGGAAGAGGCATACCCCGGAGATGTTGTAGGACTATATGATTCAGGTAATTTTAAGATTGGAGACGCTCTGACCGAAGGGGAAATCCTGCATTTTAAAGGATTGCCCAGCTTTTCACCGGAGCAGTTTAGATATGTTAATAATGCCGATCCGATGAAGGCTAAACAACTGTCCAAAGGTCTTGAACAATTAATGGATGAAGGAGTTGCTCAGATGTTTACCAAGGAGGATAATGGCAGAAAAATTGTAGGTACGGTAGGTGCTCTTCAGTTTGACGTCATCCAGTTCAGGCTTGAACACGAATATGGCGCCAAATGTACTTATGAGCCTGTTAACCTGTATAAAGCATGCTGGGTTACTTCCGTAAAGCAGGGCGACATGGATGATTTTGTCAAGAGGCGCAAAAAAGATATTGCCAGAGATCAGGATGGCAACCTGGTTTACCTTGCTGAAAGCGCCTGGGCTTTGAAGACGGTCAGGGAGAATCATCCGGAAATTGACTTCCACATTACAACAGAACAAATTAATTAAATATATAAGAGAAATTTTTATAGATTCGGGATAAAACAGAATATTATGCCCATATATTAAATATTAATATTATCTTTGTGATTGAACTCTAAGCATATATAATCGATTGCCGAGTATTTGATAAGATAACTACGTAATATTATTAGGTCTTATGGCAACAAGAAAGCCTAAAGAAACACCACTTTCTTTTACCCAAAAAGTCAAGAAGTTATTGACTGATGATCGTGTACCCAAGATTACAGGCTTGTTCTGTTACCTTCTTGCTTTGTTTCTGTTTATTTCATTTTCTTCTTACATATTTACCTGGGAAGCCGACGATAGCTTTTTAAGACCATTTAAATGGGATAATCTGTTTGATGCAGATATACAGGCGGAGAATTGGTTTGGTAAATTTGGTGCGTTGGTTTCAAAATCAATTATTTACTGGACCTTCGGAATCAGTTCTTTTGCTTTAATATTTCTGCTTATTAGAATAGGGTATCGGCTAATAAATGGCAAGGGCAGCGCCAGAATCTTTCCAATGTTTAGGAATGTCTTCTTTATCATGATTCTTGGATGTACATTTTTCGAACTTATCCTACCCAACGCTTCTTTTGCATACAGCGGGGCTTACGGAAAGAAGATAGTTGCCTGGGGATATGCTTATCTTGGGAGGACGGGAACATGGCTATTGTTTGGCTTTATAATTTTGTCCATTGCTGTCTGGTTTAGGAATGCAAGACCTGAAATGTGGACATTCAAGAGGTTTTTTCCTGAATGGAATAAGAACTTCTTTTCTTTCCTTAATTTTTCTTCATTGGCAGAAGGGTTTAAGAAAAGGTTTGACGGAAAAGATTATAATGACGAGATTGAGGCTGAATTGATAAAAAAAGAAAATGATTCAGGAGAGGTTAAAAGTGATAATGGGATAGAACCTGTAATTAACCATCTCGATAGTGAAATAGAGCTTTCAATGCCGGAAGATTCTAATCATGTTTCTACCCAGTCGTATCCATTCGAATTGAATCAATCAGATAATAAAGAAAACCATGATAAGCATAACAATGATATCGGATTCGAAATAGAAGATCAGCCTGTTAGCGGAACTGATGATATTGACACTGTAAAACCAGCGCAAGAGGTTGACCCTCCGATAAATCCTTTATCTCAGGATGAAGAAGAGCTGCTCAAAATCAATGCAGAACTGGATAATGAAGACGAGCCCTATAATCCGGTTCTGGAGCTTTCAAAGTATCAAAAACCCGGCTTAGACTTGCTGGATACTTATGACGACAAGCAGGTGCAGATAGATCATTCTGTGCTAAACGCCAATAAGGACCAGATCGTCAATACCTTACTCAATTACAAAATAGAAATCGTAAAAATCAGGGCAACCATCGGCCCGACAGTTACTCTTTATGAGATTGTACCGGCCCCCGGAGTCAGGATATCTAAAATTAAAAACCTTGAAGATGATATAGCCCTTTCTTTGGCAGCATTGGGAATTAGAATTATCGCACCAATACCGGGTAGGGGAACAATTGGTATTGAGGTTCCTAATCAAAACAAACAAATCGTCGGGCTAAAAGAAGTACTGAGTTCTGAGCGATTCCAGACAGCTCAGATGGACCTGCCGATTGCCTTTGGAAAGACCATAAGTAATGAGGTATTTGTGGCTGACCTGGCAAAAATGCCTCACCTCCTTATCGCCGGAGCTACAGGGCAAGGAAAATCCGTGGGTATCAATGCACTACTTTTATCTATTATTCAGCACAACCATCCTGCATATGTCAAATTGGTTTTAATCGATCCTAAAAAGGTGGAATTATCTATTTACAGCAGACTTGAAAACCACTTTATGTGCATGCTGCCTGATCAGGATGAACCAATTATAACAGATACCAAGAAAGTTATTAGGACGCTTAATTCCCTTGTAATAGAGATGGATTCCAGATATGACCTCCTTAAAAAAGCCGGAGTGAGAAATATCCGTGAATACAATCAAAAATTTACGGAACGTAGATTAAATCCTAATAAAGGCCACAGATTCCTTCCATTTATTGTTCTGGTCATCGATGAGTTTGCTGACTTGATTATGACGGCAGGTAAGGAAATCGAAACGCCTATAGCCCGTATTGCACAGTTGGCGCGAGCAGTTGGAATACATCTTGTTATCGCAACACAGCGGCCTTCCGTAAAAATTATCACCGGTATTATAAAAGCCAACTTCCCGGCGAGAATTGCCTTCAAAGTATCATCTAAGATAGATTCCGGAATTATTCTGGACGCCGGCGGCGCAGACCAATTGATAGGCAGGGGAGATATGCTGCTTTCAGCCGACGGTAAAATCGTAAGGATTCAATCTGCCTTTGTGGATACTCATGAGGTTGATCGGGTTGTGCAATTTGTTGCTGACCAACAAGGTTTCCCTACTCCCTATATGTTGCCTGATGTGCCGGATGATTCGGCAGACGGTGGTGACAAGGGTCAGTTGAAACTTGCTGATATTGATGATTTGGCTCAGGAGGCTGCACTGCTGGTAGTTGCCAATCAACATGGCTCTACATCTATGATTCAAAGACGACTAAAACTGGGATATAACCGTGCAGGAAGGATTATGGATCAATTGGAAGAATTGGGTATTGTCGGACCAAATGAAGGAAGTAAACCTCGTGAAGTTTTATTCCACAGTGAAGCTGAAGTGAATAATTTCTTTGCCAGCCTCAATGAAAGTGCCTTTTAAGTAATAAATTCCGTGTTGAATATCGGATTGTAAAGTTAAAAGTTTAATTTTACTGAACTTATCTATTGACTTTTATGCGGCAATACCTATTTTTCTATCTTCTATTGAGTTTTCCATTTTTGTCAAATGCCCAGGTTCCTGATTTAACTATAGAATATATTATGAGGGATCCTAAATGGATCGGATCCTCTCCGGTAAATCCTCGCTGGGGTTTAGACGGGAATTTATATTTTCAATTCAATGAAGCTGGTAATAAGAATGATTCCTTATTTGTCCTCCAAACTAAGAATTTGAATACATATAGCAAATCGCATATTAATCCTGAAGACATAATCTTCATGGATGAAATTATCCCGTGTCCCGGTTCGGCAGAATATGTTTATAATCATGATTCGGATATCTATTATTGTGACAGTAAGGGAAAAACAAGATACTTGATGAACACTTCCGCCTATGAATTTGCTCGTGAATTTGATGTTTCCCGAAAGAGAATAATCTATAAAATTGGAGATGAAATTTTTAACTACGATCTGAGTAGCGGACAGATCGTACAAATTCTATCCATTGGTAAAGAAGTATCTAATAAGACAGATAAACCTTTGGATGATAAAGCTAAGTGGCTGGAAGACGAACAAACCAGACTGTTTCTTGCCTTTAAGGAGAATAAAGAGAATAAAGAAAATAAAGAAAAGGTAAGCCCCAAAAAGCCCTATTATATTTACAATATCGGAAATGAAGATCTTTTGCAGACTGATATAAGCCGGGATTTAAAAATATTGAGTTTTAGGACAGTATCAAAAACTCCGGATAAGCAAGGGACAATCATGCCTGATTATGTTACCTGGAGTGGCTATACAAAGGTAATAAATACTCGTTCTAAGGTAGGACAGACATTTTCAGACTATCAATTAAAGTTTTACAATTTTCAAAAAGATACTTTATTTACCCTGGATATAGATTCTCTTCCCGGAATAAAGTCTATTCCACTTTTTTATAAGGATTATCCGAAAGAATACGAACGGTTAGTTAAATTACATACCAATAAAAAGGTGAATATTTTCAGTCCTTTGTGGCAAGTTGACGGTCATCTTGCAGTTGTACAGATTTATTCCTTCGACAACAAAGACAGATGGCTTATTTTATACAATCCGGATAATAATTCGTATAAAATCATAGATCATCAACATGATGAAGCCTGGATAGGCGGACCTGAAATTGGAGGGAATTATTGGCAGGGATTTTGCCGGTGGGTCAACAATCACGAAATCTTATTTTGCTCCGAGAAAACCGGATATTCCCACGTTTATAAATATGATATAAACACCGGACAGACTAAAGCATTGACGCAGGGCAAATACGAAGTTCAGAGTATCTTTCTCTCAAATGATAAAACATATCTGTATCTTATCACTAATCAGTCTCATCCCGGGAGTAAGACTTTTGTTAGGCTAAACTTAAGAGATTGTAAACAGGAGATTATTATTGATTTAAATGGAGGATTGGAAAATGTTTCAGTATCACCGGATGAAAAGTATGTTTCTTTCCTTGCCAGCTATAGCAATAAACCAAATGAGTTATTCATCTCAGAGAATAGGGTAGGAGGAAAAATAAAGCAGATAACCTTTAAGGGAAGAAGTGAAGAATTTAAAAAATATCATTGGCGGGAACAGGAGATTGTTACTTTTAAAGCCAGAGATGGCGCGGATGTCTATGCAAGGTTATACAGACCGGCAAAAGCTAATCGTAATAATCCGGCTGTTATTTTTGTTCATGGTGCCGGATATCTTCAAAATGCACACAATTGGTGGAGTTATTATTACAGGGAGTATATGTTCCATAATCTGCTAGCGGACAGAGGTTATACTGTTCTCGATATCGATTACAGAGCAAGTGTCGGATACGGAAGAGATTGGCGCACGGCAATTTACAGACATATGGGAAGTAAGGATCTGGATGATCAGGTGGATGGAGCAGAATATCTGATAAAGCACTTGGGGGTTAATAAAGATAATATAGGCATTTACGGTGGATCTTATGGTGGTTTTATTACTTTAATGGCCTTGTTTACTCAGCCAGGCACCTTTAGGGCAGGTGCGGCTTTGAGACCTGTGACAGATTGGGCACATTACAATCATGGTTATACCTCTAATATATTAAATACACCTACTACAGATAGTATTGCTTATGCAAGGAGCAGTCCGATAAATTTCGCTGATGGACTTAAAAGTCGATTGTTGATATGCCATGGAATGTTGGATGATAATGTTCATTTTCAGGATGTGGTCAGGTTGCAGCAAGTTTTGATTGACAAGGGAAAAAATAATTGGGAGCTGGCAGCATATCCGCTCGAATCTCACGGCTTCAAATCTCCCGAAGCATGGACGGATGAATACAAGAGAATACTAAAACTATTTGAAGAGACTATTAATAAACCATAAATTATTCCTGATTTTTATATGATCTTAGTAGTATTTCATAAACTGTGTAAGTTGAAAAGTTATTCTGGAAATTTTTTGAACTTCCCCAAAAAGTTCAAAAATATTTACGGAAATAACTTTTTTATTAACTTTAAAAATTTATACAGTAATG
>JAGFJA010000009.1 GCA_024103005.1 Saprospiraceae bacterium | reverse complement strand
TTCAATTTGTAGAAAACAAACTCAACAACAGACCACGAAAAAGATTAGGATTTTTAACTCCCAATCAAGTACATTTGCAATTAATTAATAACCATGGACAAGTTGCATTTATGACTTGAATCCACCTATTATTTATTTCAATTCTTTCATTTTCGCTTATTTTAAAAACTACAGCGGTCAGCCCTTCTGCTGCCTCTGTGCGATAGGTAGGGTCGAATTGATAATCGTTGGTACCGATCAGCATATAGGTAGCCTCCTGATCCGGCATCGGCAATATAAGTGAATTACTTTTTCCAAAAATGGTGCTATATGGATATGGCTGAAAAGATGTAAATACATCCAGATTGGTAGAGTCCCCATATCGATCCCACAGCTGGTACCCATTAAAATAAGCACCTATCTTGCCATCTGTATGGCAGATCTGGGCAGCATTGTCATAAGTCCAGTATTTGATATATTCAGTCTCCTCCGTCACCCTCTCCACGCCGCTCAGCCGCAAAGTATCACCCGTAAAATCAAATAAGGCACCCAACCAATATATGGTATCATTTGGATCCAAGTTATAACAGCCTCGTGATAAGGCATCAAAGATGATTCTTTGATTGTCATATTTTTGATTAAGGTAATTTTGAGAATGACTGACCCTAGCCATTATTAGCAAGCCGAATATTAATATATACCGCATGATAAGATAGATTAGCACCGGGCATAAGTACCCGGTGCGATTAGAAATTAAATTATTTTATAATTAATATTTTTTCCGTTTTCTTGACTTCTTGATCCTGACTAAGGAATAGTATATAGTACATACCATGGTTCAGTTTCAAGTCGAGAGCCATTGGATCAGCATACTTACGATATATGATAGGGTTTCCATAGCTATCGACCACCTTTACATAGCCATCGAAAGATAAGGGTGCTACGATGGTAAACTGTCCTGTACTTGGATTGGGGTAACATCTATATTCACCTACTTTGGTATCTTCGACTGATCTTTGTTCTATTTGGTCACCGGAGAGGTTGCCCACCGACTCACAGTTGCTGTCATCCCACATCAGTGTCGGCTGCTCCACAGTTATGAATGCTCTGGCACGATATACTGCCGATCCACCATAATCAGGGCATAAGGTAGCAATATTGATTAAATCAGTCATTGCTCCTATCCCCAATTGGTCAGAACCGCTTATGAAATAATCAATCTCCTTGTGGACTTCGACTTTCTCATAGTACGATGGTGCATCGGTAGGGTCGGGTATAAGTGCTAGCTGTTGCAACAGATTGGCCAGCGTATTATTTCTATTGGTCTTATAGGTATTGGTGATGGCCTTTATCTGGGCATGCCAGTCTATGATCTGCTGTGTCAACACCTGAGATTGAGCCTTATAGTAAGGTAAATCACCGGCGCATTCTGCACTACTCAGATTGGACTGGAGTGCGCTGATATCGCCCATGGCTGCTATTATCTGATTGCGATAGTTGATGATGGCCGTCCTGCTTGCTTGCGGCATCATGATGGCTTGCCTGACCTGGATGCGGATATCATCGATCTTGCCGGGATCGGAAGCGCCATAAGTCGCATAAAAATTGGTCAAGGTAGGGGAATAAGTAAGGCCGGGATTTTTTTTCATGTATTCATATACTATATGCTTACCTGTAGAATTTAGGCTGGTATCGTATTGTGCATAAGTGATCGAATCAGTCGCATAAGGTATCAGCCAGTCCGTACTGCCGCCCCCCTCGGGTATATTGCAGTCTCCCACCTTATCGTTGCCTATTACACCGGGAGCAAACCATGGATCAACACCAAAATAGTTCGGAGTTGAAAACCCAACCGGGAAGATTGGCAAGTTACTATTATTGGTTCTAAACCTACTATTTGTGATTTGCGAGGCTATTCCGTAGTGTATTGCTGGTACACTATTTTGACTGCCGGTCCATAGGTTGCCTGCCAGGTAGTGTACGCCTCCATTAAATGCAGAGGTATAGGTAGCCGAGCTGCCCATGTACAGACCTTTGGAGCTATTGGATTTCATTTCATTGGTAATAAATTCCGATCCTACATTGGGACTGTATATTTCGATGCCTATGGCGGTGCCTTCTGTCAGATTGCATTGCAGATAAGAATCATTAAAGCTTCTCAATACTATTCCTTTGGAATCAGGTGCGATACCTCCTGCATAAATACTGTTGTTCAATATTATATCAGACTCTCCCTTAGATACATATATACCATAGAACCCCAGATGAGAGGAAGTAATACTGTTGCCATTAAAATTCCAGTGTCCGACATTATTGAGATATATACCATATTTCATCTTATTGGTACCCGAAAAAGTATTATTCAAGACCGTCATATCGAATCCCTCCGAATTGTTATAACCTGATAGATTTGCCCTCATTCCATACATAGAATTATAGGTGGAGGAAGGATTTGTGTAGATATTATTATTGTCAACCACTCCGAATGGGGACTCTTCCCTGGTGGCAATATCATATCCAAACCTATTGGCATAAACATAATTATTACTGCTATATAGTCCTGAACTAATACCTGCTACAAAATTTATTCCTGTATTCACATTTTCCATCTTAGTATTATTTGCAAATAAATTGGCATTTGCAAATATGCCTACATTTACATTTTCAAAAGAATTGTCAGATGACGGAAGATTAGAATTTGCTACTCCACCTACTATTAAAGTGCTACCTACCGTCGAATTGCTTATACCAAATCCGGATCGATAGGCATTGTTAAGATAATAATAAGATAAGGGCTGAATATTGGCAAAATTACTGTTATTTACTACGGCATAACAATCATCTAAATAGATTCCGTTGCCTATATTAGTAAATGTATTGCCTTTAGCATTTGCCACATTGCCAAAAACTTCATTGGATGTGCTACCTGTAATACCTGCGAAGCCTATTTGGTTTTTGGTTTTTAAGATGGGGTGATCCAACAAGGAAGGACTGGTAAAGGTATTGCCTTCCACAATAATTGGAGTATTGGGCTCTACAATATATGGAGGAACCAAATAAAGGGGCAAACTAATACCTATTCGATTATTAATAAACTGTGAGCGATATGAAGCAATGAAAGCTTTTCTTTTTTCTCTTTTGATCCCTTCTATCGCATCTTTCAATACGCTTTCTGTAAAGCATATTGCGGCATTATCGTGATTTAGCCTAATGCCATTCCACAAGTACTCGCACCCATTTATAGTACAGCGATAATAAGATATTTGGTTATTATTGATTGTAATGGTAGAATTATCTTGCATGATAAATTGCTTGCCGGTCAAGGACACATTTTGATCCATTACCAGATTACCTTCCACTGCCATACAGTCTTTATCTTTTTGTGCAGGGGTAAGCGAGCTCCAGTATGTGTCTGTATTCTTGACACCTACATTATTTGGGTCGGGACATCCACAAGTAAATGCGCAATCGGTCAATGTAAGAGTAGCTGGTATGGAGCTTTGAACATAAAATCCATTTCCACACGAAGTACATCCAGAGCTAGTTTGAAAAGTAAGTGGTATGCTATTAGTACCGGCTGCATTTAATCCAAATAATCGGATATATCCATTTTTACCAACAATATCATTATTGGTATGTATGTTGGCAAACATGGTGGCTTGAAAAGATATGGTCACTGTTTTGCCTGGTTGGATTCCTTCTCTTAACGGCATTACGAATCCAGATTCCTTATTCCAATCATATAATACATCTTGAGGATTTTCGCCGCCTTCATAACTAAAAATATCCGGGAAAAATAGTTTACGATTTGTTCCATCACTTGAGACCATGACAAAATTGGATGCAGGACCATTCAAGTTATTGAATTTAAACTTAGATGTTCCTGAATGATTGAATATTTTTAAAGATGGAATACCATATTCCTCTTCCGTCATAGGATAATTTTCAAAATCCCCACCGCAAACCAAATTGCAATTATCGGGACAGCAATCTTTCAAATTCATCTGGCTTTTTTGAGAAACTACGACTACTACCAATTGTGGAAGTACAACTCCACCCGACAAAACATCCGGGCAGAAGTGGTAAATGCCAGAAGCCAAGGGACTAGTGATCACAAAATTTTGATTTACTTGATCCAAAGCAGGAGTAATTAACGATCCGATAAAATTATAAGAATAGTTACAGTTATTGTTGACACTTACAAATTGATTGTTGGGATTCCCATCATTGGATAATAATTCGGCAAAAGAAATCTTCCAATTATTATCATCAATATACATGTTGACTACATCATAATTAGCATTTCCCTGTCCAAATACTATGGGATTCAAGACTTTAAATACCGGCAAAATCATGATCAAAATAATCAATATTTTCCAAATAATATTGCGAGGGGGGGGGGGAGATAAATAGAATAATATTTGACATGTTTACTTTTAAAGAGGTTTTGTTAACTATCATTTGTTTAATATTTAAAAAGTTAAATATAAATACTTTAAAATCAAAGATCATTAGAATATGATTTTATAAAAACGAATATTTACAATATTTAGTTCAAATAAAAGGATAAAAAAATGAAAAGTCCAGAATTCAGGATAAATTTTCTGAGTATATGATAAAACATAAAAAGGGATGATAAAACAAATTCATAAATTTGCCTTTAATAATGAAAATATTGACAATATAAGTAATGAAAATATTAGAAAAAATCGATATTTAACTTAACTAATATTAACTCAATTCACGGTCAAAACCTACCGTCCGTCCACTAACATTTCAATTTCAAACAATTTCATTGCTTTTTGTGATAAAAGTCATTGGGATCTCATTAATTAATACACGAATAAGGAAGAGAAATAGGCAATAGATGAGTATTAGGGATAAATGAATGCATCAGGAGCAACTATTTCTAAATGACTGAAGGGCTTACAAGGTCAGTTTGTATTGAGAGAAAAGTGATTCCTGAATCCTGAATAGTGAATAGGAATTCTGGAGCGGGACGGCAATCCTGTGCGACAGAGAAGTTACAGGGAAAAAGTGTTACAGGGAAAAAGTGATCATTGGTTGAATGTCTGTAATATTTGCTTTCATGATGCGACATTTTCCGCTTTGGCTGATTTCCACTGATTTTTAACACAGGCCATTAAATCCTGGAGAGAAAATTGGGATGAACTGACCGTATTTTTTGACTTTCCGGTCGAAATCCGAAAAATTGTCTATACCACCAACTTAATAGAGAATTTAAACGGAAAAATCCGAAAATACACAAAAAACAAGATGTCTTATCCTACCGATGAAGCCGTCATAAAATCAGTATATCTGGCAATAAGAGAAGCAACTAAAAAATGGACGCAACCTATAAGAAACCGGGGAATGATTTTAAACCAATTTAGCCTTATATTTGGCGATAGAATAAAACTGTAAATCCGGACTATGATTTTTCCACTTACACAGTTTTTGGGATAGTGTTTGCCGTGGATGTAACTGATCCACAC
>JAGFJA010000072.1 GCA_024103005.1 Saprospiraceae bacterium | reverse complement strand
GATGCCGGGTTCCAGAACTAAATCATTTAAAAGAAACTTGTCCTTAAAGAAAAAGGCAATCTCGGTTGTATTGTCCAGTTGGCTAATCTTGGTTTTCAAATAGTTGGTGTAATCCAGATTGGTAGCATTACCCCCGACTTCAACACCAAATTGTTGTTCAGATTTGGGATAATAGTTGGTAAATGCTGCCGATACGAAATAATTGGAAAGTGAGGAAGTTCTGGGATTCTGGTCTTTCTCATTCAATTCAATGCTATAATTGGTTAGATTAGCATTGACATTGATATTGAAACTTGAACCTACCGGATTGAGTACAAAATTGATACCGCCTCCTGAATTTTTCCAATTAAATTTGGTAGTCGCCGTGTAATTGACATTGTCTTTGAAATTGAATCCAAAGACATCGATTTTACTTCCATTGTCAAAAGAAAAATTTAACTTCCCATAGATGTCTTCAAAGGCAAATGGGAGCCCATTTTCATTGACATAGCTATAGAGAGCTTTGGAGGTTTTATCCAATAATGACCTTTTGTAAGAAAGCAGATATGACGAGGAAAATGTTTTATTTTCGTCAAGTTTTACAATTGGACCTTCAAGAACGGCTTTTGCATTGAATGGACTTGCTCCAACCACACCACCAAATCTCTTTTTGTTACCATCTTTAGTCTGTATATCGACGATTGCGGATACCCGCCCGCCATGTTCAACGTTGAAGCCTGCTGAATTGACGTCAATCGTTTTGATCATTTCGGTTTCGAAAACTGAAAAGATACCGATACTATGAAATGGGTTAAAAATTGTCATGCCATCAATCATGATCTTATTCTGGACCGGAGCACCACCTCGGATATAGATCTGACCACCCTGATCACCCGTACTTACGATCCCGGGCAGAACCGGTAAATATTGAGCGATATCGGCATCGCCTCCGATAGAGGGAAGTTGTTTCATTTGTTTAGGAGAAATGGTAATTACCCCGGCTTTTACTTCAGTCCTTTTTTCAATGGTACCTGCGGTAATCTTTACTTCCTTCAATACATGAGTAGATTGTTCGATGAATATTTTTTTATAAGTAATTCCGGATTGCACAACACTTACATCAACCACCAATGTATCATAACCAATATAAGTCACCATCAATTTCTGCTTGCCAGCCGGTACGTCATTAATATTGAAATAACCATTGTTGTCCGTCATGTCAATCAAATTGGTTCCAATGACAGAGACTGATGCTGCGATTACTGAGTTACCATCTTCTTTATCATAAACATTTCCTCTAAGAATAGTTCGTTGTGATAATGCCGAAACTGAAATAAAAAGGGTAAAAAAGAAAAAAACGTACCTTGACACTTTATAAAATATTTTAGAAGACGTAAAAGTAGTTTTTTTTATGATTTTCAAAATGCTTATTTGTAATAATTAATCTTTTAACATATCATCAAATATGATACAGCACTCGATAGTTGATTGATTAGGCTATTTTAATTTTTTCTTTATAAATCTTTGTAATAATTAGGTAACCAATATCATATATATTGTTGAATATTTGCATAAAATTATGAAGTGCTTGACCTACAAGTTGCTATTTTCCACCTCCTCATATACAATTTCGGGACAATAATTGAAAATTCCAATATCCCCTTAGGAACTGACCTTTGCCTATGGATGATTTGTAGATTCTAAAACTATGAAAATTTAACATTCCTGTCTAACAACCATTGCTATTGCAATCTGATTGCTTCCACCGGATCCAGTTTAGAAGCCTTTAGTGCTGGTATGATTCCTGCTAAGATACCCACTATTACAGCAAGCAGCATGCCACGCAATATATTGGTAACAGAAAGAACCATTTCAAAATCTGTCAGAGCGGATGAAATCTTTAAAACCAGATAAACCATAATCAGGCCGCCAATACCCCCGATTATACATAGAACAACGGATTCAATGAGAAATTCCAATAATATGACGCTTCTGGCAGCTCCAAGTGCTTTTTTAATCCCAATAATGTGATAACGCTCCCGGACTGAAACAAACATAATATTCGCCACACTGAACATGCCAACTAATATTGCAAACCCACCGATGATAAGTCCCGCCAGTTTCAGAACACCAAAAATATTGTCAAACAGTTTATCCAGCATAGATAGCTCATTGAGAGCGAAATTGTCATCTTCAATAGGTTTCAACCGTCTTTCCGATCGCATAATCATAGTCAGTTCATCCTTCAGGTCTTCAATATTTACTCCCGGCAGTGCTTTGGCATTGATGGATACGCCAAAATTCTTCCCTCTAAGATTGATAAACATACCTGCTGTTTTATAGGATATGATGCATGCTTCATCAAAATTTAAAGGGTTTATTAAACTCTTTCCTGCTTTTGCAATTACCCCGATAACCTGTAGTTTAT
>JAGFJA010000058.1 GCA_024103005.1 Saprospiraceae bacterium | reverse complement strand
CCGTTGTCATCGATTGAAAGAACCATCCCAGTGCTGACAGTAAAACAGAAACAGCATTTTGGACTTCCGATAGTCGCTGACCCTGGGCGATAAACTGAAAACTCTGCCTTGATTCTTAGTGAGTCTGAAATGGTGTTTTAGGCTTTTATTTTTTTACTTCAATTTTACTAACATGAGAACCATTATTTTCGTTGTTATTATGTCGGCAATAAGTACGACAACAATTCATTCACAGGTGCTGACAAGGCATCTTACATCAAACCAATCTATGGAAGAAGTAATTCCATTTCCGATTAGTGAGAATTATCCGGTTTATGTACAACCGGAAGTGGATTTTGATAAAGTACTGGCACAAGATGCGTTGGAGGGAAGCACGATACCTCGATTTGCTGTTAAAGTAGAACAAAATTATACCGTAAAAGATGGAATATGGAATCAATTAGGAGGAATAATGGTGTGGCAAATAGGATTTTCTGCATCTGATGCAAGTTCGTTGAATTTTCTGATCTCAGATCTCATACTACCGGAAAAATCTGAAATGTTTATCCTTTCCAAAAATGGTAGGATAATACATGGACAGATCACTCCTGATGTTGTTTTTGATCAAGTATATGCATCTGATATTATTGAATCTAATGATGCAATAATAGTAGTCAAGTGCAACAAAGATAATTACAATCAATTTTCAATAAATATAAATGGAGTTTGTCAGGGAATTCCGAAGCCATTGGATACTAGAGATTTTGGGGATGCAGATAGTTGCAATATTGATATTAACTGTCCACAAGGTGTCGGTTGGGAAAATGAAAGAGACGCAGTGGCTTTGGTTATAAAGAATGGAACTAAATGGTGTTCAGGATCATTGGTGAATGATGAATGTCAGGATTTACGCTCCTTTTTCTTAACTGCATTTCATTGTTTGGATTCAGATTATAATGGATCGCTTAGCAATTCAGAAAAAGATTTGAGCATTTATTCATTTAGATTTAAATATGAATCTGGAACTCCCTCTTGTCCGGGTAAAAGTATGGGTACACAAGGTACATGGATTGTCTATTCTGGTGCTGCTTTTCGTGCCGCAAATTATGCAACTGTCTTTGCATTGGCAGAACTGTATGGAAGTATTAAAAATCAACCAAGAATAGCTTTGGCTGGCTGGGATAGGAGAAATATTACTCCTCAAACTACAACAATAATACACCATCCTAATGGTGATGCAAAGAAAATCACATTTGAAAATGACCCCGCACTACAAAGTGTATTTAATGGAGCTCAATGTTGGTGGCTACAAGTTGATAATGGGGTAACAGAAGGAGGATCTTCAGGTTCACCATATTTTAATCAAAATCATTTAATCATTGGCCAACATGCTGGTGTAAATGATAATAATTTACCAATTTGTAGTAGAACAAATAAATTTGGAGGTCGATTTGACCTTTCATGGACAGGAGGAGGAACAAATGATACCCGATTGAGTAATTGGCTTGGAGGAGTAAATCCTCCAGATAGTACCAAAACAATAAGATCTTCTTCCATCAATTTTACCGGAGGTATAGTGACACCCAATAATGAATTTCTTATTTGTACTACCAATAAACAATTTGATTTATCTAATCCTATACCCGGCAGCAGTGTCACATGGAGTGTTAGCAATCCCGGATTATTTGCATCTACTGGTGGTGCAATGACCTCCGGAACTGGCACTACAGCAATTCTAAGAGCGATAAACAGTGCTACATCAGGCAGTGCTATCCTTACTTTCATTATGACTCAATCCGGTTGTCCGGATGTTACAATTACACGCGAATTATGGGTAGGTCCGCCGGATTTTGGGCTGAATTATTTGGATAATATTTGTCTCGGAGTCAGAGAAGTAGCATCCATTGATCTTTATGGTACCTATGGAATGAGTTTGGGCACAATATCTTGGTCATTCAGTGGGGCAATCACAGGTGTGGGATCTACTGCTATAGCAAGATATCAAGGAGTAAGTACGGGTTGGGGAGACATCTGTCTGACAGCAACCAATGGATGTGGCACGACTACCAAATGTTTCTGGGTGTATGTAAATGATTGTCGCTATTATCAAAGCGGTATTGTAAATGGAAAAGCAATATTTCAAACAAGTGAAACGCCTGTCGCATTAACACATTCACCAAACCCTGTTCTTGATATTCTCACTGTACTTTTGAGCAAAGTTGATAGAAATTTAGAAGCGATATTGACCATCAGTAATGTTAATGGTAAAATTGTCTTCTCTAAAACAGTGGAAAATGACAGGGTTGAAATTGATATGTCAAAATATTTACCAGGTTTGTATTTTATCCAATACAGAAATAAGAACCAAAGTTTAATCAATAAAATAATAAAGCTATGAAAACACCATATATTACTTTCATAGTTTTGATTTCTGTGTTCATTGCATATAATTTGGAAAGTCAGAACAATATTTTAAAGGCTTACACCTCGTATTCTAAAGGAGAAGTGGATAAAAGATGTGATTTTCTATATGGTCAATATCCTGTTGGTGTAGTGGAAGATGTCAAAAATAAGATTAATGATAATACACCTGACGATGAATACGCTATAGGATTAGAATATAACAGAAGGTTATATAAAGGGTTTTACGTTGGAATGAATTTGGGCTATGCAAAGTTAGTACAAGATTTTTTACTTCCGGCTCATGGAGATAGTTATTTCAAGGTAGGAATTGAGCCTTTCTTTTGGCGGGATAAATCATGGTATCACATGATTCAATTGAGTCCAAAGGTTCAGTATTTGATATTGTCCCGGAAATTTAATGTTGGTATAAACCTTCAAGCCACTGGTAATGTATCATTTAGAAAGCATATCAAGGCGTTTAACATGAGTAGATATAATTTGGAATATTTTTCAACAGAGATTTATCCCGGACTAACAATAGGCTATTGGCGATTTCATGCAGATATAGGTTATAGAGCATTTCATTGGAAATATAGAGATAATGCCATCGCTAACAATGGACTAAATCCGGATCGTTACAATCCTTTTAAAATACGGTTTACTTTAAGCTATGATATCCTAAAATGGTAAACAACCAGATGACAACATTGTGTACCCGTACATGCCTCCTAAACGTCGGCACGTCGGGTACACTTGACCGTTACCACCAATGGCAGGACAGAGCAACAGACATATCACAATTGTTTTAAAAACAGCTTTTTTCGTATTAACATTCTTACAAATTATAAGCTGCGGACATGATAACACTAAAAACAAAACAACTACTGACAACTCAATAACACATCGACCAATGATAAAACATATTAAGCTTATAGAGACAATTTTGTACGTCAATGACCAAGAGACAAGTTGCAAATTTTATCAAAACATATTTCGTATTCAGGCAGACCTAAATGTTCCTGGTATGACCGAATTTCACTTGTCTGACAATTGCAAAATTGGGCTAATGCCAAATAAAGGCATTGCAAAAATACTTACAGACAAAACCCCGCATCCTGACAATGGAAATGGTATTCCTAGATGTGAGCTGTATTTGTATGTTGACAATATTCAGTTTGAATTTGACAATGCAACTAAAAGTGGAGCGAAATTAATAAGCCCAATTATTGACAGAGATTGGGGCGACAAGGTTTGTTACTTTTCTGACCCAGATGGACATATCATTGCATTTGCTGAGAAAATAAATAAGGAAAACTAAATGACAACGCAATGCAAACCGACTGACGAAAAAACCACTGGTGGTAACACACGTCTTGCGCCATTGCCGTTGACGTTTTAAAATGAAGCTTTTATGTACGCAAAATACTTTATCTTAGTTGACAGTTTCTGCTACGCAATCGGCAACGAGCGCAAGGCGTGGGAACGTTGTGTGCAAGGCTAAAGACCTATTCATCCAAACTTTAGCAAACAATTTTTGAAATAAAAATTAATATGTTTGCCATACCAAAATGTTTTTTAAGACAACAATATTATGGACATTACAAATTTTCCAGAACATTTATTTGAAAATAACTACACGGAGACATCAGACCTACAAATTGCTAACTACGAAGTTTATAAACATGTTTCCAAAAATAAGATTAACCTAAACAAAAATGTATTCAGTTTTTTGTTGGACGGACAGAAGAACATTCACTTTTCAAATGACATCGTTTCGATAGATGATACACAATCCTTACTCCTTGCATCGGGAAATTTTTTAACAACAGAAATTGTAGGAGCAAATAGTTATAGTTGCCTACTCTTTTTCTTTTCTCAAAAAAACATTAATGATTTTTTATTGAAATATGGGCATTTTTTTAACCCAAATGACTTTAATAAAGCAGCTACCAGTAGTCCTTATTTCCTTATAGAAAAAGACAATTTTATTATCCATTTTATTAATTCTATTCAACAAATTTATGGCTTGAATCAAACAATCTCTCAAAAGATTCTGGAATTGAAATTTGAAGAAATTATGCTGTATCTGGCTGATAAGTATGGGCAAATTTTTTTTGTTTATCTACATTCATTGTTAATCAATGAAAGAGAATTATCTTTTAAAATGGTCATTGAAAAAAATCTGTACACGAGTTTGAATATTGATGAGGTCGCTTTTCTATGCAATATGAGCCTGTCTACTTTTAAGCGAAAATTTATTCAATTATATCAAGAGTCTCCAGGAAAATGGTTTCAACTAAAACGGCTCAACAAGGCCAAAAAAATATTGCTTAATAATGAAGCGACACCATCAGAAATCTATATGGACTTTGGTTATGACAGCTTATCAAATTTTAGCACAGCCTTTAAAAATGAATTTGGTTACAGTCCAAAAAACATTATGAAAAATTGACCTTTTTTCATAAGTTTTTGAACTAAATAAAAAAGCCTCACAATCTTAAATGAGCCATATTTGTTAAAAGAAAATTGGTTTAATTTAAAATTAAAAAGACATGAAAAAATTAGGATTATTAGTTCGACTAAAAGCAAAAGCTGGAAAAGAAAAAAATGTTGAAGAGTTTATTACAAGTGCATTGCCACTTGCTAATGAAGAAGCGGGTACTATTACATGGTATGCGTTCCGTATAGACTCTTCTACATTTGGCATTTTTGACACTTTTTCAGATGAAGAAGGCAGGGAAGCACATCTTGGTGGTAAGATTGCAAAGGCGTTAATGGAAAATGCACCTGAATTGTTGGCTACTTCACCATCTATTGAGAAATTGGACGTTTTAGCGGCTAAATAAACATACCACAATTATTCTAAAATGGCAGCCTGTCAAAGTTCTGTAAATGAATTTGTACAGGCTTCCTATGTTTAAAACAGCGTGGAAATAAATTAAGCTTAGACTGACGAAGAAGCCCAGCACACAACATGGGTTTTGCAAAAGAGCGGGTAAAGTGCTAATCTCAACGTTTGTGCTTTCTATCCGCAAAAACCATTTTTTATTTGCTCAAAAAGTGTAAATTAGCAAATAAAAAATGATTTTGCTTACGTCAGTGCAAAGTTGAAAGTTACTACTTTCTATTCCGCTTCTTCGCAAAGCCGCCAAACCGTTACCTGCAAGCCTAAAAGACCACATAACAAGAATGAACGACAGAATAAAACATAAACAAGTGACTGGAAAAACGAACTATCAGACAGCCGACCCAAAAGCTAACGCTTCTATATTTTTATTTTTTCCCACCCTACATTTTTTAAAACAATTTTTGCCAGCCACACAATTGGCACATTTGGTTTTGCCCAACACACAAAGCCGACCCTTCGCAAAACCAAAAGAGCCACTTCTCCCTATTCTCCGTTAAAACCTTAACTTTGAGAATATGAACGAACTTTTTAAAATATTTAAAGTAGACAAGACAGAAGCAACCAAAATAAGTGCTTCACCTGACGAACCACATCAACACAATTTTGAAGAGTTGATTATTGGTATTGAAGGAGAATTGGAACATTTTATTGATTTTAACACCAATATCCTTGATGCCCCACTGGTAAGCTTTGTTACAAAAAGTAAGGTTCACCGTGTAATCCCGAAATTGAAAAACGGAAAGTGCGATATGTGGGTGATTCGGTTTAAAAGCGAGTTTATTCCTGAAATCACTTTCCAGCTTTACGCTTCCTATCACAACCACGCAACGCTAAAACTGCCAAGTGGAGATTGTTTCAAGCGGTTGGTTTCGATTTGCGAAATTATTGACCAAGAAATGCAACAGGAAAATCCTGACCTGAGTGTGGTGCGGCATCTGCTCAGTGCTTTATTCATTATGATTGAATCGGAAAAGAATAAAATAACACCCCAATCCAACGGATTGGCAACAACACAAAACTCAACCCTGCACAACTTTTTAAAAATCCTTGAAGAAAATTACCACAGACCGGAAGGAGTTGACTTTTATGCCGAGAAATTATTTATGTCGGCAAGAAATCTAAATCTGATTTGCAAAAATATTCTTAACCAAACGGTTAGTGAACTCATTGAAATCCGAAAATTGATTGAGGCCAAAAATCAGTTGACCCACAGCGACAAGCACATTTCTGAAATCGGATTTGATTTGGGGTTTAACGAAAAAGCGTACTTCACCAACGTGTTTAAAAAAAGAAGCGGACAAACTCCTTCGGAATTTCGGGAAGAGATGAAAAAGCTCTTTTCCTGATTTTACAACTCTTCTTCCAAATACTGTTACCCTTTGCCCTTTAAATGGTTGCACCTTTGCAGTATCAAATTATTAATCATTTAAAAACAGATAAAATGGAAACAAAAACAAAATGGGTTTTAGACCCAACGCACAGTGAGCTTACTTTTAAGGTAAAACATATGATGATTACCAATGTAAAAGGCGAGTTCAAGAACTATTCGGTAGAAGTAGATGGAGAAGACATTTTTAAATCAAACGTTCTTGTAACTATTGATGCAGCATCCATCAATACGAACAATACCGACAGAGACAATCACTTAAAGTCATCCGACTTTTTTGATGTGGAAAACCACAAAGAACTTTCTTTTAAAAGTGCTTCATTCAAACAAAAAGATGATGATGAGTATGAGTTGAAAGGCTTGCTTACCATCAAGGGCATCAGCAAAGAAATATCGTTAGAGGTAGAATTTGGCGGAATCAATAAAGACCCTTGGGGCAATGAGAAAGCAGGACTTTCCATCAGCGGAAAAATCAACCGCAAGGATTGGGGTCTAAACTGGAACGCAGCATTGGAAACAGGTGGTGTTTTGGTTAGTGAAGACGTAAAAATCTACGGTGAAATTCAATTTGTAAAACAATCTTAAAAATAAAAGACAATGACTTAAAAATAAAAGACAATGAAAAATAAAGTAATCATTATCACAGGTGCCGGAATGGGACTTGGATATGCAGCAGCAAAAGAACTGGCTTCAAAAGGTGCAAATCTTGTATTGGTTGACTACAACGAAAAAGGTTTGGCAGATACAAAAACGGAAATCGCTAAAGAATTTCCTGATGTAAAAGTCATCACTGTTGTAGCAGATGTATCCAATGAAGAAGCCGTGAAAAATTATGTAGATGAAGCGGTAAAAGCATTTGGCAGAATTGACGGCTTATACAACAATGCGGGTATTGAAGGGAAGCAGGCAAGTATTACCGACTATGATGTGAATGTTTTCAAAAAAGTAATTGACATTAACCTGATGGGCGTGTATTACGGAATGCGTTATGTAATTCCTGTGATGCAAAAACAAAAATTTGGTCGCATTGTGAATGTGGCTTCTGTTGGCGGTATTCGTGGCGTGTTAAACCAAATGCCTTATGTGGCAAGTAAACACGCTGTTTCAGGGATGACAAAAAACGCAGCTTTGGAATACGGCAGAGATGGGATTCTTACCAATGCCATTGCACCCGGAGCAATTTTAACTCCTATGGTTGCCGAAGCATTCAAACAAGTGAATCCTGACAATCCAAAAGTAGCAGAAACGGAGTATGCGCAACGCAACCCAACCAAACGATTAGGTCAACCTCACGAAGTAGCCAAATTAGTTGCCTTTCTATTGAGCAAAGACAACGGCTATGTGAGTGGACAAACCATAGCGATTGATGGTGGAGAATCAAACATCTATGGAAACTCTTAAAAATCAAGGTTAGCATTTGTTTATTCAAATGCTAACCTTTTTTAAAATTAAAATCTCTATAATATGAAAACATACACCACATTATCCGAAGCCATAAACGACCTTGCAAAAAAAGGCTATACCTTCAACTTCAATGTAAGCAAAGATTGCATTCATTGTGCTGAAAACAACTTGCAACTCCAACCTGACGAATTTGAGATTGATGAAGTGTATCGTTTTCAGGAAATGTCAGATATAGATAATGAAAGTATTCTGTATGCTATTTCATCCAAAGAACTTCAGGTGAAAGGGCTTTTGGTGAATGCATACAGTATATATGCAGATTCTGCTTTAACAAAATTGATTGAGAAACTAAAAAAGCACAAAAATTAAATTATCGTTATGTCCAATATCAATTTAATCATAGAAGAAAGAGCAGCCGATATTGGTAAATTTTTGGTTGGTCGGTTACTCCCTTTTCGCTAAAAGCGAATGGTAGGTCCGTTTATTAATATTGACCACAATGCGAAACGATTATTGAAAGTATAATGAACAGAAAAACATTTATAAAATCACTGGCACTTTTGCCATTAACAGCAGCAGCAATGAAACTGAATGAATTAAATAAAATCACAGAAATTTTTGACAGCACTGTTAAAATGCCTGTGTTGTTCTTAGGACACGGTAGTCCAATGAATGCGATTGAAGAAAATGAATTTGTAACAGGCTTTAGAAACATCGCCAAAGATATTCCAAAACCCAATGCTATTCTGTGCATTTCGGCACATTGGGAAACCAAAGGGACGTTTGTAACTGCAATGAAAAACCCAACTACTATTCACGACTTTGGTGGCTTCCCGAAAGAATTATTTGAAGTGCAATATCCCGCACCGGGAAGTCCTGATTTAGCAAAGGAAACTAAATTTCTCATTACGAAAACAGAAGTGGGCTTGGATGACAAATGGGGGTTAGACCACGGAGCTTGGAGCGTAATAAAACATTTATATCCAAATGCTGATATTCCGGTAATACAATTGAGTTTAGATTACTCACAAACACCACAATATCACTACGAATTAGCACAGCAAATCAATTCGCTTCGCAAAAAAGGTGTGCTTATTATAGGTAGCGGCAATATTGTTCATAATTTAAGAATGGTGGAATGGAAAAGATTGAATGAAACTTTTGGCTTTGATTGGGCAATAGAAGCTAACGAGAAAATGAAAAAATATATTCTAAATGGCGACCATAAGCAGTTAATTAATTTCCGTTCGCAAGGAAAAGCATTTGACTTAGCTATACCAACACCCGAACATTATTTGCCATTACTTTATTCATTGGCATTACAAGATAAAAATGAAGAAGTAAAATTGTTTAACGACAAAGCCGTTGCAGGTTCGTTGACAATGACATCATTGAAAATTGGATAAGACCAAAACACAAGCGTAAGCACATTTGCAATTCGCACAAGCCAACGCACAAACCCAAAATTGCAAAAGAGCTTCCGCTTCCCCAACAGAGAAATTATTTTTTAAAATCCCCTCCCTTCTAAAATTTTTAAAACCGCCACCGCACAACCGACACGACAATGACAGCGAAAAACAAGCAAAACGACTTGACCAAAAATCCGCCTACCTACAACAAGCAGTTTTGCAAGAGAGCGGGTGAAGTGCTTCGTATGAACATTTTTACTAATTTTGAACTTTCGGCTTCGTATCAAAGGTAGTGCTAAAAATCCGCTCCCTCGCAAAGCTGCCAAACCGTTACTTGCTATTTTAGACCGACACAGCCCCACAGAAAAAAAATTACAACTTTAGTCCCCGTTCTGAAACCTCAATCGTCATTAGGACGAACAATTAAAATTTAAAAAAATGGAAGAACTTGTAAAATTTAAAAAAATGAAAGAATTTGCGTTAGTTTTCAGACTGAAAGACATTTCCGCCTTTAAACCATCGTCTGAATAAATGTTGGGAAGGAAGAACTGACTGGCAGGTATTAAATGAAAGAAAAGATATAAACGCTTTTCTGAAATGAATAAATATTAAATTAAACGATAATGAACAAACAAGAACTGATAAACGAATTTATACGTGAAAGCGAAAATACTAAAAGATTATTAGAAGCCATACCTAATTCGGCATTGGACTGGAAGCCCTCAGCAAAAAATTGGAGTACAGGACAGTTGGCCTCCCATATCGTTGCAATATATGACTGGTGTAAAGCGGTGATTAATCAGAGTGAACTTAACCTCGATAATTACCATTACGAAAGAGAAGACATTTCATCAGTAGATAATATTATTAACAAATTTGAGGAGAATGTAAGGAATGCCCGAAAATCCTTGGAATTATTTGACGAGTCTGAAATAAACGATAGCTGGAAAATGACTAAAAATGGTTTTGAAATAATACCTTCCACCCCCAAAGGCGAGATTATACGTTACGTATTGTATAATCATATCTATCATCACAGAGGTCAATTAATAACTTATTTGCGTGCCACCGGTAACGATGTCCCCGGACTTTACGGACCTACGGGGAATACGGGGTCATAATCGATAATTGTCAATCAATAAAAAAGCGAAATCATAATATGGAAAAAATATACAACACTTACAAGCCTAATGGTTTTCATACAGTAAACCCCTATTTGTTGAACAAGCCCTTCTCATATTTACATGATAATCAGTAGCTTGTGGCTAATTCCGGACTTATATTTGTTATGAAATAAGTAAAAAAATCATAACAAATGCAAGCAAGGAATGTAGCATGGTGTCGTGAGTTCGAGGAGTTCATGATACTGAAAAACTTGTCACCCAGGACGATCAAGACATACGGACAGATCGTACGTTATTTTCTGAAGGAATATGAAGAGAAGTATCCCGGAAAGGAGTTGAATGATGAGATCGCAAGGAGTTATCTGATCGGCAGGTATACGCAAGGGCTGGATTGGCAGACAGTGAATTCGGATTATTCGGCCATACAGAAGTTTTTCAAAAATGTGCTAATGATGCCGTGGAACATCAAAAAGATACCCCGCCCAAAGAAGACCCGGAAGCTGCCT
>JAGFJA010000049.1 GCA_024103005.1 Saprospiraceae bacterium | reverse complement strand
TCATTACTGTATAAATTTTTAAAGTTAATAAAAAAGTTATTTCCGTAAATATTTTTGAACTTTTTGGGGAAGTTCAAAAAATTTCCAGAATAACTTTTCAACTTACACAGTTTATGAAATACTACTTCATTCAAATCCCTTTTGTATTATAGATTTTTTAATAAAGGATTATTGCAGCTTGAAATCATAGGTAATGGTTCCGCATTGTTGGGATGCTTCTGAAGGCGTGAACTTAAATTTCCTCGCATTTCGCTTTGCAATATTTACCAAAGTAGGATCCTGAGTAGTTGATCCTTTCTGTGTAAATTCCGCACTGATGACATTGCCATCCCCGTTTACACAAACTTTGATGATGACACGACCTTCTTTCTGACTGTTATCAGTGATTTTAGGCTCTGATACAACTCCTCTGTTACCCAATCCGCCTCCTATACGTCCTTTACCTGTATGGATTCCTTCCAGATTTTTAGCATTGGGATCACCATTCGGGTCGCCCTGATTTCCGGCCTTACCGGTATTCCCTCTACCTGAGCCACTTCCTTTTAAAAGACCGCCATACTTACCTTTTGATGCATTATATTGTGCTTCTCTGGCTTTTCTTTCAGCTTCAGCCTTGCGGTTTGCTTCAGCAATCAACTCATCACGCCTTCTTTGTTCTGCTTCTATTTGTTCTTGTTCAGCCTTTCTTCTTTTGGCTTCATTGGCAGCTTCTACATCTACAGATTCACTATTATCGTTAGTAACCATAGGTTCCGTTGCCGGTGCGGTGTTGGAAGGGGCAGTCGTAGCAGGTGGGGGAGAAGTGGAGGCTTGTGCCGTAGAATGATCTGCCGGAGGCAACCCTCCCGGCTCGTTATTGCCAGGTGTGGGTTCATCATTGCCCTGGCCTTCATCCGGAAAACCGAGAGCTACTTCCATTCCCGGCTGCTCTTCTTCCCATATAGGAGCTTTAAAAGTAGCCAATGGAGATATTCCGATTAAAATCAATAAACTATGAACAAACAGGCTTGAACTGAATCCTTTTGTACTGTTTACAACTTCTCTTTTTTCTTGTTTAGAAGGCATAATATTAGTTTACTTTATAACGATATTATTAAAAATTTTCTTATCATTGGGATTTAAAAGACAAAGATACATATTATTTTTATTTATAATTTGTAAGTTAGGTAATTTCATAATTTTTATATGAGGAGAATAAATAAAGTTGGCGTATTGGGTTCCGGAGTTATGGGTACCGGCATAGCATGCCACCTTGCAAATGCCGGTTTCAGTGTAGTGATGCTGGATATGGTTAGTGAAGGTCCTGACAGGAATTTGATAGCTAATACTGCCATAGACAAGTCTTTGAAAGCAAGTCCTGCGCCTCTTTATAGCCGGAAATTCAAAAGCAGAATTGCAACCGGCAACTTTGAGGATGATATGGGCCAATTAGCTTCATGTGATTGGATTATTGAAGTGGTGAAAGAAGATTTAACTATCAAGCGATCTTTATTTGAAAAAGTAGAAAAGGTTCGTAAAGCCGGTACGCTGATAACATCAAATACTTCAGGAATTCCGATAAACATGATGGCAGAAGGAAGGAGCGATGATTTTAGAAAGCATTTCTGCGGGACACACTTTTTTAATCCACCAAGATATTTGGCCTTATTGGAGATCATCCCGGGAAAAGATACTGACCCGGAAGTTATTTCTTTCTTCATGAACTTTGGTAAGGAATTTCTGGGAAAGAGAACAGTCCTTGCTAAAGACACTCCGGCGTTTATTGCTAATCGGATTGGGGTCTTTTCAATGGGTAAAATCTTCCAGCTGACCCGGGATTTGGGATTGTCTATTCAGGCAGCTGACAAGCTAACAGGTGTTGCCATTGGTCGTCCTAAAACAGGAACCTTCAGACTTGGAGACTTAGTGGGATTGGATACGGCTATGTTTGTTTTGAACGGAATCAGACAGAACAATCCGAATGATATTCTTGCTAATCAGACAGAAATACCTGAATTTTTCCGTCGTTTAATTGAAAATAAATGGCTGGGAGATAAAACCGGTAGTGGATTTTATAAGAAGACCGGCGAAAAAGATGCAAAAGGGAAACCTGTTATCCTTGGGTACAATCTAGAGACATTTGAATACCAGCCGGACCCGGGCCAGGCCCTTGAAAGCCTGAATGCATCTAAGCAGGTAGAAGATCCCGAGAAAAGAATACGGATGTTGTTTGATTACAAGGATGCAGGAGGGCAGTTGATTCGTACATCTCTGGCATATACCTTCTTGTATGCTGCGCAGAGGATTCCTGAGATAGCTGATTCGCTTTACTCAATTGATGAAGCAATGCAGGCGGGATTTGCCTGGGATTATGGACCCTTCCATTACTGGGATATCGTAGGTTTGGATAAAGGACTGGAAGCCATCCATGAATTGGGTTTGACCGAACCGGAATGGGTGAAAGAGATGAAGTCATCAGGCTTTACAACTTTTTACAAGAACGAAAATGGCCAGAGTTACTTTTATGACAGGAATACCCGAGGGTATCAACCGGTGCCCGGATCAATCCGGAATATTCGGTTTGGCCTCATGTCTGAGGAACAAATAATATATAAAAACGATGAGGTTAGACTGTGGAATATAGGTGATGATGTATTATGTCTGGAGTTTACTTCCAAGATGAATGCCATTGGAGGCGGTATTCTGCAGGGTGTTCAGGATTCCATCAGGATTGCGGAGGACGGAAATTGGCGTGGGATAGTCATCGGGAACAATAGTAAAAACTTTACGGTAGGTGCCAACCTGATGTTGATAGCTATGCTGGCGTATGAACAGGAGTTTGATGAATTGAACCGTGCAGTAAACTTGTTCCAACAGACTACGATGCGATGCAGGTATAGCAAGATTCCCGTAATTGCCGCAACCCAAGGATATGTCTTTGGTGGTGGTTGTGAGATGATAATGCATTGTGATGCCACTGCCATAGCAGCAGAGTCTTATATAGGATTGGTAGAAGTTGGTGTCGGTTTGCTCCCGGGCGGAGGCGGGACAAAAGAATTTGCCGTGAGGACTTCAGACTCTTTCTACGATGGTGATGTGCAGATACCAAGGCTGATAGAACGATTTAAGACCATCGCAACAGCATCAGTTGCAACCTCAGCTTATGAAGCTTATGATTATGGGTACCTGAACAACAAGGATGAAGTGGTCATGTATCTCCCTGAAGCTATTTTTAAGGCTAAGCAGAAAGTTATTGCCCTGTCTGAAAATTATGTTCCACCGATCGAAAGGAAGGATGTTTATGTTCTTGGCAGAACAGGACTGGGAGCTTTGTATTCAGCTGCACATACACTGAAATTGGGCAACTATGCATCGGATCATGACATCCTGATAGCGAAGAAAATTGCTTATGTTTTATGCGGTGGAGACTTGTCCAGCCCTCAGCAAGTTTCAGAACAATATTTATTGGATATAGAGCGGGAAGCTTTCCTGAGCTTGTGTGGCGAACCAAAAACGCTTGAAAGGATTTCCTATATGCTTGAGAAAGGCAAACCACTCAGAAATTAATACTCATTAAACAATATTAAAATGCAAGAAGCATATTTAGTAGCCGGGTTCAGAACAGCCGTCGGTAAATCAGGTAAAGGCGGACTTCGGTTTATGCGACCGGATGATACGGCAATTAAGGTAATACAACATTTATTCGAGTCAGTTCCCGGCTTTGATAAAAGTCTGGTAGATGATTGTATCGTAGGATGTGCAAACCCGGAAGGTGAGCAGGGATTGCAGATAGGTAGATTAATTTCTTTGCGGGCACTGGGAAAAGGTGTTCCCGGCATGACAGTCAATCGTTACTGTGCATCAGGGTTAGAAACTATTTCAATTGCTGTTGCAAAAATAAGAGCAGGTATGGGACATGCTTATGTCGCAGGCGGCACGGAGAGTATGAGCTTGATTCCTATGACCGGATACCGTTTTGCACCCAACTATAATATAGCAAACGATACACCGGATTACATTGTGGGTATGGGACATACAGCAGAGGCTGTTTCGAAAAAATGGAATATTTCCAGAGAAGATCAGGATCAATTCGCCATGCGTTCACATCAAAGAGCAGGTTCAGCCATTGATGCTGGCAAGTTTACGGATGAGATTGTGCCCATTGATGTCGAAGAAATCTTTGTAAGTCAGGATAAGAAACAATCCAGAAAATGGACTTTTTCAGTAGATGAAGGAGTCAGGAGGGATACTTCAATGGAAGCGCTGGCAAGATTGAAACCTGCCTTTACCAACGGTGGGACTGTGACAGCCGGCAACTCTTCACAGACATCCGATGGCGCTGCCTTTGTTTTGGTAGTCAGTGAAGAATATGTAAAAAAATATAATCTTACCCCGATGGCGCGGCTTATTGCCTGTAGTGTTGCCGGTGTTGAGCCTTTGTATATGGGAATAGGCCCATGTGCGGCCATCCCTAAGGCATTGCGCCAGGCTGGAATCAAACTGGATGATGTCGGCTTGATAGAGTTGAATGAAGCCTTTGCTGCTCAGTCACTTGCTGTTATACGGGAGGTTGGCTTGGATGATACTAAAGTCAATGTCAACGGTGGAGCTATTGCCCTGGGACATCCCTTGGGATGTACAGGTGCGAAATTGTCTGTTCAGGTGATCAATGAGGCAAAAAGGCGAAAGGAGAAGTATGCGATGGTTACGGCTTGCGTAGGCGGAGGTCAGGGTATTGCAGGTATCTATGAAGTGTTTTAAAACACAGGGCTGCCGGCAAATAAAATTTGGCAAAACTCTTCCGCTAAAAATATGAACACATCCACCATCGCTGGAGAATGTGTTCATTAAAATGAAAGTGAAATAATCAGATTAGGTCAGACCTTACCTATATTTATTTAACGGTAAAGGTGAAACTTAACTTGTCTTTCAGTTCTTTAGGTAATTCGGGAAGGTCTTCCTTAGGAATCATCATGGTGGACAGATTGTATAAATCATAGAAAATATGATGCTTTTCAGCCGTTTTTGCCAGATAGTCATAGCCGGAAGATCCACCTGTGCCGATCTTTCTTCCCAGTGTACGCAATACCATCTGAGCATGTCTGTATCTCCAGGCTGTTAGGAGTTCTTCTATATCCAGCAATCTTTCTAATAATTGATTCGGAACCTGAAGGATGGGCTCATCTCTGTATAATTTGATGAAAAGGGCAGCCAGAGTAGCTTTGTAGCTAAATCTCAATTTGCCTTCTGCGATCAGTTTATTATGGGCTTCTTCATCAAATATAGATGCAAAATAATTGCTTGTATTTCCAACCATGGCGAGTCGCATTTCTTTTTCTTGCTCCGTCAGATACTGACTCTGACGAATGGCATCTTGCTCCTTACCAATCATTTTATTGACGGCTTCTTTATATACTTTCAGGAAGCTATATTCATTAAATTTGAGAAACGGAGTTCTTTCAAGCCAAGCAATCAATTCCGTTACCAATGTTCCGGATTGTTCTATAGAATCCAGTTCCCTTTTCTCTTCATCAGTAAAAGGTGAATGGTAGGGTAGGTTGTTGTAGGTAATTCTCTGATCACTTGGCAGGCCGAGCATTACTTCCACCTTTCTGAATTGAAAGCTTTGAAATCCGCTTGCCGGGAAGAGATAATTTCTGAACTCCAGGAAGTCCATTGGTTTGATTGTTTCTATGACTTTGATTTGTTCCAGAAGAATATTCATAATGACCAGGACTCGATCTAACCTTGATACTGCTGTAGCAATGTTGTTTTCGTCTAGATAGTCATTTTTAAACATTTTGGAAACAGAATCCAGTTCGTGAATTATTTGTTTAAACCACAATTCATATATCTGGTGTATGACGATAAACAGCATTTCGTCATGGGCAGGTTTTTCCAAATCCGCACTTCGAAGATGTTGTGCCGATAGAATCTTATCTAAGCCGAGATATTTTCTGTAGTGAATGGAGATGTAAGGATCTTTAGGATATTCCATGATATAATATTTAAATAATTACTAAAATCTACACGTTAAATCTGAAGTGCATAATATCTCCGTCTTTTACCACATATTCTTTCCCTTCTACGCCCATCTTGCCGGCTTCCTTGACAGCAGCTTCAGAGCCAAGCGCAATATAATCATCATAACCGATGACTTCGGCACGGATAAAGCCTTTTTCGAAATCTGTATGAATAACACCGGCAGCACCTGGCGCCTTGGTTCCCTCACGGATAGTCCAGGCTCTGACTTCTTTGACGCCGGCGGTAAAATAAGTTATCAGGCCTAAAAGTTTATATGCTGCGGAAATAATTTTATTGACACCCGGCTCGCTCAATCCGATAGCTTCCAGAAATTCCATTCTTTCTTCCTTGGTTTCCAACTCGGCGATGTCAGCCTCTATTCCGGCAGATATCAGGACCACCTCAGCGTTTTCGGGGGCGACTAAATCTGTTATTTCCTTACTAAATGAATTGCCGATCAGGGCAGAAGCCTCATCTACATTACATACATAAAGAATTGGTTTGTATGTCAGTAATTGAAAATCTTTTATTTCATCTGCCTCTTCTTCACTGACTTCCATGGATCTGGCATTGTTGCCGTCACTTAAATGCTTAAGTAATCTTTGTGCTACATCCAATGTCACCTTTGCTGCCTTATCGCCTGTTTTAGCCGTTTTTTGAAGCTTGTCAATTCTTTTTTCGAGTGTCTCTATATCTTTTAGTTGAAGCTCCGTATCAATGACCTCCTTGTCTCTGACCGGATTGATAGAGCCGTCCACGTGAACCACATTGTCATCCTGAAAGCAACGAATGACATGAATGATGGCGTCCACTTCACGGATATTGGCAAGAAATTGATTGCCAAGGCCTTCTCCCTTGCTTGCACCTTTTATCAGACCGGCTATGTCGAGTATTTCAACTGTCGTTGGCTGAACCTTTTGTGGCTTCACTATTTCAGAAAGAGCATCAAGTCTTGGATCAGGTACGGTTATAATACCAAGGTTGGGCTCTTTTGTAGCAAAAGGATAGTTAGCTGCGAGTGCCTTTGCTGATGTCAATGCATTGAAAAGGGTTGATTTACCTACATTTGGCAATCCTACTATACCACACTTTAAAGCCATATTTTTTTCAGTTTTGGCTGCAAAGATATACTTTATTTAGCCAAAAAGCCAACCGGCCTTGAAAGTTTTACGGTTTGCATTACAGTACTTTGTCTTTATTTCATTTTGTTAAATAAGATACAGTACAAATTGTAAAAATGTTTTACGGATGATGTTTATGATGTCCTGAGTTTATCTTGTATGTTAATTTTCATTTATGATTTCTTCAATTACCGCTTTGATCATTTTTTCTACTGATTGATATGGATCTTTGCTAAATTGACCTTTTGGGCGGTTGGCAAGGATTACATTTACGGATAAGCAATGATGCCCTAATAATTCGCATAGCCCGTATATACCGGAGGTCTCCATCTCCAAATTTGTGATGGGGCAACCGGATACTGTCTTGTCTGCCAACCGGTCGAACAGGTCAGGCACTTGGGGGCTAAGTCGTAATGTTCTGCCCTGTGGTCCGTAAAATCCGGTGTTTGATACCGTGACGCCTTCTATTCCGATGTCCTTATATTTTCTTAAAAGGTGGTCACTTGCAAAGTTTACGTACGGTGGTACCGGCCATTTGATGTTCCACTGGAGCATTTCAGTCTCTTCCTTCGGGGGTGTCCTTTTATAAAAATGCATCAACCCGTCAAGCCCTATTGAAATTTTTGAAAGGATGATGCTATTCACTTCAATTTCCGGTATGATGGTACCGGAGGTGCCTAATCGCATTATATCAAGAGTCAGCTTGTCTGGTTTGACTGATTTATTTGAAAAATCAATATTGGCTAATGCATCCAGCTCATTTAGGACGATATCCACATTATCAGTACCTATACCGGTCGAAATGACCATTAACTGCTTGTCGCCGATCCGGCCACCATGGCTGACAAATTCACGTTTATTTACCCTGTAATCTATGTGGTCAAAATATTTACTTACTTTTTCTACACGACCCGGGTCACCTACCGTAATGATGGTTGGATAAAGCTGTTCAGGGTGTAAACCCAGATGATATATGCTGCCATCCTCATTGATAACTAATTCTGATGCTGCTATTGACATAATAAAATGATTGGGGGAGTATAGATAATATTGCTTTTATGACCTGCGCGATCTTTGATATAGATACTGTACACCAGTGTATCGGTAGGATAAGTTGTCGATGGGTAGCATGGAGTCTCACCATTAGGGTAGATACAACATTCCGAATAAACCCTGAGTTTGATTTCTCCTGAAATACCTTTTGCTCCGGCATTCTGGCTCAGAAAAGGAATCTTAAACAAAGTCGGATTGATTTTGGTCCGCTGATCCGTCAGAAAAATGTTTACAGAATCATTGTCGCCGAGATCGCCATCACCATCTGTAAAACTGAAAGTGATGTAGGTGCTGTCCTGGTTAAACTGACTTTGTTTGACGACATTTTTACTCAATGAAATGAAATCAATGACCGGTTCATCCGGGTATTCAGGCGCCTTCAAACAGGACCAGTTGACCGAAAAAATAAGACCGGTTAAAACAAAATATTTCCAATTCATTATTTTAAACATTTCAAAGTCAGCAGGCAACTACATAACTAAACGCTGATTTGTAAAGGTAATTATTTGTAATTGAAAAGAAAAACGGAAATCGTCCACATTTAACGAAATTGCTCTTTTGCCAAATTTAAGTGAAATATTATTTTTAAAAGATACATTTTATATGGTAAGTATTAATGAATTGAAATTTTAAATATGTAATAATTAATATAAAATCAATATAAAATCAATATATTATAAGTTATTAATTATTATAATTAAATTTATTTTATAGATAGTAAGGGTAGAATAAAATAAAGAATTTTGAGAGGTTGTAACAAAATAAGGCTCTAAAACGTATCATAATAAAGCAGATTGAACAAGACGATGACTGAATTACCTGATGGAAAATGATTGAAGAGTTATTATTTAAAGGTTATGAAATGTTGATCTGTTATAGATTGGATAAAAATGAAATTAGGTGACGATACATGAATACAATGCTACTGTAGATCAACATGCTGATAATCTTTATCGATTTTTCGTAAAAAATATTGGAGATAGAGATACAGCCAGAGATCTTGTTCAGGAATCTTTTGCCAAGATGTGGATAAAAGTTCGGGATGTAGAGTATGATAAAGCAAAGAATTATTTATTTACCGTCGGTTACCGGACCATGATTGACCATATCAGATCTAAGAAACGAAGGGATGACTATCTTTCCAAACAGGAGCCTGATCCATATGAAGATCGCGATTATGATCTGAAAGGTGCATTGGAATACGGATTGAACAAATTGCCGGAATCGCAGAAAACAGTTATTTTGTTAAGAGACTATGAAGGGTATTCATACGAAGAGATTGAGCAAATCACCGGCATGTCTGCTTCCCAGGTGAAAGTTTATTTATTCAGAGCGAGAAAGGCGATGAAAGAAATTTTATTGAAAAACAAAAGTTTATTTCCAATATAAATGGTTAAAAAAATAGATATAACTCTTGATAATTATGAGGCGTTCTTGCTTGAAAGATATGAAGGCATCATTACGCCGGAAAGGGATCAGGCATTGACAAAATTTTTGGAAAGTCATGGCAAGGAGGATATGGGGGATTCCCGGCTGTTTTATTTCGATTCTGATGATATTGTCCCTGAAGGATCAAAAGATAGATTATCCATTGAAAGTTTAAAGCATAATGCACCTTCGGAAGCTGAAGAAAAGATGCTGTTTGATGCTATTGAGGATAACCTGACAGCTGATGATTATGAAAAATTAAATAAGTGGCTTAATGAGGATAAGATTCTTAATAGGCATTATAATGCCTTTGCCGCTACCAGACTGGATCCGGATGATAGGTTATCGTTTCCAGACAAGGCAGGATTGAAGAAAACTGTTGCAGTAAGGAGATTTCTTTATTTGGCGGTAGCAGCATGTATGACAGGCATTTTGCTGACATTTGGAATTAATCTGTTTAACAAGGGTACAGCTCCTAATACCCATGAAATGGCATTTAACCAGGATGAAATGCTGCAAAAGGATGGAAGTATTGTGAAAATGCAACAACACCAAATCCCTGCCGCCGCCGATAAGGATGGTTTAATTAATATAACTAATTTGAAAAATTCGAAAGAAGCAGGAAGTCCTGAAGAGGTAGCAGTATCTTCTTCTGAATCAAAAATTATTGTAAAAAATAATGATTTACCTGAATCAGGAAATCATAAAGAAACTGAGAATTTCGAAAGAATTTATAAATCCGATAAGGCAGGTGATATAGGAAATATGGCTTTAGTTGATTTGGAAAGAGATCAGAAGAGTATAGACCAATTACCCAGAATTCCTGTCTTGGGTTCATCCGGAGTCGTATCCCTTAATCCATCAAAGCCGGATGACATCATCTTTTCAAATTATCCGGAAATATCAGAAAGCAGCAATATTGTTTTCCAGGGCCTAAAAGAGCGAATCAGATACCTTGACCGAAAGTCAAATGCAATATATGGATTTGTGGAAACTCAACGGGAGATTGTAAAGAAAGAGGGGCTGTTTGATGTGGCAGGGACTTATAATGACAAGGGGCATTTCGATGGTTTGGCTATACGGATTGCCGGTTTTGAAATCACTACAAATAAATAAATTTTACATTAATTAACTATAGAAATTATTTTAAGATGAGAAAGATCATTTTTATGACATTACTATTATCCATATCCGGGTATGGATATGCTCAGGATGGCACTATATTATTGCCCAGAATAAACAAAATAGTTGCAAGTGACAATTCAATTGTGAAGATTAAGCAAGATGACGGAACTTCATCTATGGAACTGAAATCGGGGAACAAAAGCAACTATGAAATCGAAGATGGTGTTTTGTCCTTTGAAGGAATAGTAAATGCAGTAGTCAGAATATCCAACCTGAATCAGATCAAGGCGGAAGATGTTTCTAATATTACCGTAGAAGGCGGCTTATCTAAAGGAGTTGAAATTGTTGGAAAAGATGCGAGTAAGATAAAGGTAGATGGACAGCTCGATAAAGTCGTTGTCGAAGCAAATGATGCAACAAATATTAAATTGGAAGGCAAATGTAATTCCCTCAATATTACGGCTCATGATGCTTCAAAAGTACATGGTGGTATGAAGTCGGATTACCTTGTAGCCAAATCATACGATGTAGCTAATATTCAGATTGCAGGGGACAAATATGTTGATACGCAAATCAATGATCAGTCCAATATCGAGATTTTAAAAGCTCCCTCTGTTGAAGGTGCAGATACTATAAGCCTTCCGGATATCACTCCTCCTGAAGATGTATATGTAGAAGGAGATATTGATATGGATAAAGATGTCGATAAATGGAATAAGAAGAAGCTGAAATGGCGTCCGGCTCAGAGAGTATGGGCAGGATTTGAGATGTCTGTTGTAGGATTGTCCAATGAGTTGTTTGAGTTTCAACCCAATGAGCAAAATCCACTGTGGAGATTGGACCAGCCGTCAGTGAGCTTTCACGTTAACTTATTGGAACACAAATTTAAATTGGGTACTGAATATTTGAAATTCGTGACCGGACTTGGTTTTCAGTGGGATATCCTTAGGTTTAAAAACGATGTTACTCTGGTTAACTCAAGAGATAAGGTAGAGTTATTGCCTTCTGCCTTTGGAACAGAATTGAAGAAAAATAATCTGGTACTTGGGCAGATCCAGATTCCGTTGCTTTTAAATATCAATACCAATCCGGGGAATAAGTATAACTTCCATATAGACGGAGGCGTAGTTGTCGGATATCGTTTCAAACAATATCAGAAGCAGAGTGTATATACCAACTATAAGACAACCATTGAGCAGACCACATCATCACAATTTCACCAGAATCCGTTTGATTTTTCAGCCACAGTGCGTTTAGGCATAGGTGACTGGAGCATATTTGGTATGTATGATCTGGCTTCTTTATATCAGAAGAATGAAGGCCCTGATTTGAAGTCCTGGAATATCGGAATTACCATAATTCCCTTTTAAACAGAATTATTAATATGAAAAGAGCCGGTCAAATGCCGGCTCTTTTTTTTAATTTCTTTTCTTTAATTCATCTCTAATTTCAGCCAAAAGTGATTCAGAAGGAGTTGGTGCAGGTGGAGCAGCAGGAGCCTCTTCTTCTTTTTTGCGCATTTTATTCATAGCTCTTACAAGCAGAAAAACAATAAATGCCAGAATAAGGAAATTAAATAAGATAGTTATAAAATTACCCCAGGCAAATACAGGGCCTACAGCTTTAGCCTGCTCTAAGGTCATCCCTTCCGTTATCTTATCAGAAAGAGGGATGTATAAATTGCTGAAATCAGCATTAAACACAATCCCAATGACAGGCATAATCAAATCATTGACGATTGAATCTACAATTTTACCAAAAGCAGCACCAATGATGACACCAACAGCGAGATCCATCGCATTGCCTTTGATAGCAAACTCTTTAAATTCCTTTAGAAATCCCATAATTCATCTTTTTAATGTTTTAAATAATATTCAAATATATGATATATAAATTAATTTTATATAACTTAAATTGTTTTAATTTAATTTTTTTTAGTGCCTGTAGTATATAAAAAGCCTGATTCTGATAAATTTTAAATTTTTTTTGACTTTTTTTCCTATTTTTATTCATTATAAAAATTTAATGCATACTTATGGGGATAGAAGATGGACTAGATTTCAACAGTCTGGAGCGGAATAATTATCCGCAAGAGGATTTTATGGGTCTTACACACAACGAGATGGATGCCTTGCTATATCAACCCTTTGATGAGAAGTCACCTGTTCGCCTAAAAGAGCAAATCGCGGATGATGTGTTAGATAAGATTCCGATTTTCAGGATTACAGAAGCCCTCTTTGAAATTATCAGACAGGAAGGCCCTATTAAATTGACAAAAACCGGGGCTCTGCCTAGAAAAATAGTCACCGAGTTATATGATTTAGGATATGTTAAGGACTTTTTAATAGAAAATGGTTACCGTAGTTTATTAAAGCAAGATGACTGGAATATATTAAGCTCTATTAAGGTAACCATCGAGATTTCTTTTATGGTCAGAAAAGCGAAAGGAGTGCTAAATCTGACAAAGAAGACTCAAGCCATAATGGCTCAAAATGACAGGAGTGGTTTGTTTCATTTATTTTTCAAAGCATATACTTCAGAATTCAACTGGGGATACAATGACTCATATACTCCCTTTCCTTTTAGCCAGATAGGCTGGGCTTATTCCATATATCTGCTGTCAATGTTTGGAGAAAAGAAAGAAATAACTGACTTTTATGCTGAAAAATATTTAACTGCCTTTCCTTTTATGCTTGAATGTTTCAGCGAGAATTTGTATGTACCCAGAGAAATACAGGCTTTTGGTTGTTATAACACACGATTGGTCGATCGTTTTTTGGATTGGTTTGGCCTGATATCTATTACGGAGAAACCCGAAATTTTTTCTAACGAAGAGACAAAAATTATGAAATCACTGATTTTTGACCGCGTTTTTGATGTTGATGAAGTGTAGCGTGAGCAGCCACTTTTGATGGCAGCCTGTAAGAATTTATAATTTCATTCAAGCGTTCTTTTCCTTATTATCTTACCTTATTGAAAGGCATACCTGCAGCAGAAAATACATGGCTATCCAGCATATTGGCAGCATCAGGATGATAGAGCATATAGGCATATTTTAAGGTAGTCCCAAAAAAATAATAATCCATTTCATCCATTTTCTCAAGTGTACGGACATCCCTTAAAACGGCAAAGCCATCATCACCATTGCGGCAAAACTTTACCATCGAGGTATAAAAGTAATCACCTGCATGCAGATATCTGGAATCGGCAATATACTTATTCATTATCGCTGCTGAATATAGTGGCTGAGGTCTTAACAGATAGGCTGCCGATATAACCTGTTTGGTTTTATAATTCATTTGTTCGGGCCCGATTCCATATTCCGACCAGTAGCGGATTATTGATTCAAATATTTTTTCGGCCTCCTTGATATTGCCATATTGCGTCAGCAGACCTGCTATATTGCAGGATTGCATTGAGAATTCAGGATGAACCTGTGTGCCGTAATTCATGTTGCCGTTTTCATACCATGTGCCATTATCCGTAAATTCCCTGAGATATTTAATGATGGCGGTGATATGTGTCGTAAACATAGCATAGAGCTCGGCATTATTGAATAAAACTGCTGCTTTATACAAATTATCAATCCAGATTTCACTACCTTCCATTATGTTTGACTCAGGATTGGTCCATTGACCGGATCTGATATCCATGGCTGATCCCATCAGATTAATTTTTGACTTGCGTATTTCCATAGATTTTAATGAAGCAAAGGCATTGTTAAAATAGGTTGAATCATGCGTGTACTTAGTCAGAACACCATATTCAAGCATTAAGCCACCCAGTTCATCAGGTGTGGAATTGTCGCCACTGACTTCGCCTGTTTTGAGATTAATATTCCGATAGCATAGTTTCCAGGGAGAATTGAAGACCCGTTTGAGCCGTTCACCAAGGTCAGCTGCCAAGTCGAGCCATCTGTCGTCCTTATCAGCTTCATAGGCACTCAACAAGCCTCCTAACACAACATGGACTACTTCTGCATGATTGACGACGATATCCTTGTCAAAGTTCAACCTGCTTAGGATGAGTTCCTTGCATTCGTCAGCTTCTGCGTCCAAACCCATCATACGCAAGGTGGAATAGGCTGATAAAGGTGTATATAATAAAGGTTGTGTATAATAATCCTTAGCAGTCAGCGACAAGGGCTTTACTTCATCGTGGCCCCATGCGTATTTTTTATATAGGTTCCATGATTGCACCATTTGATTCTTTACATCCTGAGCCATGGAATCTTTATTGATTGTCCGTTCAGGTATTGTCACCGGGCGCGAACCGCGTAATGTGATTTTACAGGAATACACAAATAAAGCCAAGCTTATCAGAATCATTAATTTTATGAATGGAATAAACTTAGTATTAAAAATGACGTTAACCATGAAATTCTTTAATTAGAAGTTCGAATTTGAGAAAAATTTTGCTTTATTTGAGCTGATAAAACAAATATATTTTGAAGCGTATTGTATTTATTTCATTTTTAACGTGTTTTACCACCGTTTTATTTGCACAACAATTTACTCCAACTTCTTCCGGTCAAATCTTTCTTAAACTTAAAAAATTGAATGTTCTGGGAAGTGTTATGTATCTCGCTGCTCATCCGGATGATGAGAATACGAGGTTGATTTCCTATTTTACCAATGAAAAGTTTTTTGAAACTACTTATTTATCGCTGACAAGAGGTGATGGGGGGCAAAATTTGATAGGTACTGAGCTGGGAGCATCCTTAGGTGTATTAAGGACGCTGGAACTGCTGAAAGCCCGATCCGTTGACGGAGGTATGCAATGGTTTACCCGTGCCAATGACTTTGGCTTCAGTAAACATCCTGATGAGACGTTAGAATTCTGGAACGAGGATGCCATCCTGAGCGATATAGTGAACGCAATTCGGAAATTCAGACCGGATGTTATCGTCAATCGCTTTACAACCAGAAATCCTGGTGGGACTCATGGTCATCACAGTGCTTCGGCTATACTTGCAGAGAAGGCAATTAAACTGGCCGCAGACCCAAATTATAAGATTCCCGGATCGACTTATCCGGCATGGCAGGTAACCAATATGTATTTCAACACTTCTTATTTTTTTTATAAGTCGCAAGAGGATTTTGACAAAGCGGATAAAAAAGATTTGTTTCAGGTGGATTGTGGCTTATTTTACCCGGTTATGGGATTTTCCAACGGTGAGATAGCAGCTAAAAGCCGGAGTATGCATAAGTGTCAGGGCTTTGGGAGTGCATATTCCCGCGGCAGTAACATAGAATATCTTGAGTTGTTGGCAGGTCCGGAACCGAAAGTTAAAAACAGACCATTTGACAACCTCAGCACTACCTGGAACAGGGTGAAGGGAGGAAATGAAATAGGTTCGCAGCTTGAAAACGTTATTCGAAATTTTGATTTTAAAAACCCTGAAAATGCCGTGCCTGAGCTGATTGAAATTGCCGGCATGATACAAAAAATCGAAGATCCATTCTGGAAGGAGATAAAACTTAGAGAAATAAATTCGATTATTCTGGATTGCCTCGGCTTCTATATGGAAGCAACTGTCCAGGATAAGATCGTTTGTCCGGGTGATTCCATCAAGGTTAATCTTGAATATACGATACGGAATAATGTTCCTGCCACCCTGGTTAATCTTTCCCTGTTGGGAAATAATTATCCTTCGAAATATAAAGATATCTCTTTTAATAAGGATTTTAAAGAAAGTTTTGTGATGCAGGTGCCGATTTCTGTTGATCTTTCCACACCATACTGGTTGCAAGGCAATTCGGCTCCGATGATGTATCAGGTTAAAAACAGAGACCTGATAGGCCGGCCTGAAAATCCTTATCAATTGACCGGTCATTTGATGCTCAGCGTCTTGGGATACCGGATTGATGTACCTGTTGAAATTTTATATAAGCAGGTCGATCCTGCTTATGGACAGAGGTATGGGGAAGTTCAGATAGCTCCGCCTGTAACTGTGAATCTGTCAGGAAGCTCGGTTTTGGCTAAAAAAGACGGCTCTACTTCAGTAAAATGTTCTGTTATTGGATTTAAACCTGACCTGAAAGGAAGAGTAACGCTTAATCTGCCGAAGGGCTGGGTTTCTACTCCTGCCTTTCACGATGTCGAACTTAAACTAAAAGGAGAATCCAAAGATTTTGAGTTTACCATTCATGGACCGGATTTTGAAGGAATTGATTCCATCGGAGCACAGGTGGACATCAATGGGAAAGAGTATTATCGAGGATTCCGTGAAATCCAATACGAGCATGTTCCTTATAGAATTATCAATATTAGCAATAAAGTGGGTATGTCGATAATTGCTCCTGTAAAAGACAAGCAGCTAATCGGTTATATAGAAGGCGCCGGAGACCTTGTCTTTCAATCTTTGCAAGGTGCAGGTTATCAAATAGAGCTGATTCCTCCTGACAAGTTTAACATCGAAACATTCAGAAAGTATAGCGCAATACTGGTAGGTATCCGAGCCTTTAATGTGCTTAATCATGCTGATATTCTGAATAAAAATCTCAATGAATACGCTGCTGCTGGAGGGCGGGTGGTAGTACAGTATAATACCAATCGTGGCCTGAAAGTGGAATCTATCGGTCCGTATAGCCTAACTCTTGGGCGTACCAGAGTGACGGATGAACACGCTGAAGTGAATATTCTTCTGCCTGATCATCCTCTGCTGAATATGCCAAACAAAATCACCCGAAATGATTTTAAATATTGGGTGCAGGAGAGGGGATTGTATTTTGCAGATAAATTTGATGAGAAATATCAGGCATTGCTTGGAATGCACGATAAAAATGAAAAAGAAAGCAACGGCAGTTTGATTTTTGCTCCTGTAGGTAAAGGCTCTTTTGTTTATACGGGACTTGTATTTTATCGGGAGCTGCCTGCTGGTATTCCCGGGGCATACAGGCTGATGGAGAATTTATTGTATAATCCAGCAAAATGAAAGAAATGAATGAAGAGAGGAAATGGAATCTTGCCTATTGGATGGTTTTCCTGTGCATGATATTATTGATTATTCTGTTTCGAATGATTCAGGTAAAATATAATCATGTATGAGAGAGCTTGACTGGGTAATTCTGATTGCCACTCTTTTGTTTATAACGATATACGGGATTGCACGCAACCTAAAGAATCAGACGGCTGAATCTTTTGTAGTCGGTAACAGGGACATGAAATGGTACGCTATATGCATATCCATTATGACCACTCAGGCTAGTGCTGTGACCTTCATTTCAACACCCGGACAGGGCTTTGTCGATGGGATGCGATTTGTACAGTTTTACTTTGGCCTCCCTTTAGCGATGATATTTTTGTCGATATTTTTTGTGCCGCTTTATTATAAGATGAGGGTACAGACGGCATATCAGTTTTTGGAACAGAGGTTTGATTTGAAGACCAGAAGTCTGACTGCCTTGCTTTTTTTGATTCAGCGGGCAATGGGTGCAGGCTTGACAATATATGCGCCTGCCATTGTGCTGAGTGTGGTGATGAACTGGAATCTCCAGTGGACTATTGTTGCACTGAGCATTCTGACGATAGCATATACAACGCTTGGAGGTTATAAAGCGGTAGCTCAGACACAGCAATACCAGATGGTAGTCATTTTTCTGGGCTTGTTTATAACCTTTTTTATCCTACTTTCACAATTGCCTGATGGTATAGGAATCAGTGAAAGTATGACTCTTGCAGGTCAAAGTGACAAAATGCATTTGGTTGACTTTAATTTTGATCCGGCAAACCGATATAATGTTTGGTCAGGCATCATTGGAGGATTTTTCCTATTTATGTCATATTTCGGTACGGATCAGTCGCAGGTTGGTCGGTATTTATCGGGGGCCAGCATTCGTGAAAGCAGGTTGGGTTTGTTGTTTAATGGCCTCCTTAAGATTCCAATGCAATTTTTCATCCTTTTTTTGGGTGTGCTTGTTTTTGTCTTTTTTATATTCAATAAGCCGCCACTCCATTTTAATCCGGTCAATGTACAGGCGTTAGAATCCGGTCAATATAAGGATGAATGGCAAACTCTGAATACCAGATATGACGACTTGTTTAACCAACGCCGTTCTGCCTATCTCAATAGCCTTGCATCTGAGGCTAAGTCCACTATGGTTCAACGGTATGACAGTGAGTTGAAAGAGATGCGGTTAACTGCCGACAGCCTGATTAAAAAAACCAATCCCGGCCTGGATGTAAATGACAAAGATTATGTTTTTATATCTTATGTTCTAAAATATCTGCCTGCGGGAATGGTTGGATTGCTCATTGCTGTAATCTTTTCGAGCAGTATGTCCAGCAAGGCGTCAGAATTGAATGCTCTGGCTTCCACCACCATAGTAGATCTTTATCGACGGTCTGTCAGAAAAGGAAAGTCTGATCGGCATTATTTAAATGCTACCAAATGGATGACGGTATTATGGGGGATTCTGGCGATGCTTTTTGCCATGTTTAGCAGTTTATTCGAGAATTTAATTCAGGCTGTGAATATCGTTGGTTCACTTTTTTATGGTGCTGTTTTGGGTGTTTTTGCCGTAGCATTTTTCTTTAAGAAAATAGGCGGGAAAGCCGTTTTCTGGGGTGCCATCGTTTCTGAAGTCATCATTTTACTCCTTTATTTATTGGGAGAGATGGACATCGTTTCGATAGGCTATTTGTGGTATAATTTGATTGGTTGTGTTCTGGTGATAATTGTCAGCAGTATTATTCAGGGTTTCAATAAAGGAGATTTAAAGACATATTCCAATGCAGAATAAGACTGACGCTTATTGTTTAATTTCTAAATGGTTCAAAAGAATTAGAGCAGGTGGGAGCCATGGATATCGCTACGCTAACATGATTATAACCATGGAACGCTTTACTCCATGATTTCAATCCAGACGTTGCCGGATTAATACAAGGCATTGAGTGAGAACTCAGGGCTTTTTTATTTCATTAAACTGAACCAGCCCACCTAAAATTTACTCAATCTTCCTTTATTTCTTATTGTTTTAAAAAGTAAACAACAAAAATTCGAGCTACCTTCCCACTAATGGATAATTTATCCTTACATCATTTTGAAAGCAATAGTCTTTGACGCCGTTTTTATAAAATCAACAAATATGGGGTATTCAACCGAGTGTCCCTGTTCCCCTAATGGCTGACCTATCCCAAAGAGCCGCATCCAGTACCCTTATTGTGTTAATATTGTGTTAATATTGTGTTAATAGTCTTTCTTTCTTTCTTTCTTTCTTTCTTTCTTTCTTGCAATATCTTAAATATCAATAAAAATTGATTTGATATACAATTCTAAGGCGCCAAAGTAACATTTCATTTTTATATCATGTATTAAGAATAGTTGTAAGAGAAAATAACTTGAAAAGAGTAGCAATTATATAATATTTAATTTTTTTACTATTATGGAAAAGATAGCTCTTTTTTTCTTATTTACATTATTTCTTATTTCATGTGAAAAGAATAATATTGGTTCTGTTGATAAAGAAAATCTTTTAAATTCAAATCTTATTAACTTTGGAAATTTAGATGATAGTTTAAAATCTTTACTTGAACCAAGCTATGATTTTATTTTTGTCGAAGCTGAACAAATACCGTCTGATACTTTTGATTATTATAAAGCTATTCTAAGTCAGGAAAATGTGGATAGTTTTCAGATTTTTACTAATTTTATGAAAAACAATTGTTCAAATTATTATGATATATGTAACTCATATGAAGATTTGGATAATTATTTGAATTTAAACTATAGTAATTATAGTTCTAATGAAGTTATAAATTTGATATATGTAACTCTTTTAAGTTTTGATGGAATGGACTTAGAAGTAAGATTGGATCCTTGTGCAGACTATAAAGATTGTATGAAAAATGCTAAAAATCAAGCTGCTTTAGATGCTGCCATCGGTTACTTAACCTCATCTTTTGGTGTAGTGACAGGACCATGGACAGCAGTGGCTGGGTATGTTGCTACTTCTGCTTATGTTACAATGAGTTATGAGTCTAATAAAAGAGCTTGTTGTAACACTGAGGCTCAAAATAATAATTGTTGTCAAAAATAAATTTAATATCATGAAAGATTTAATGCCTTCATCTTACAGAGCTGTTATAAATGGATTATTAGCCATTTTTTTTCTATATTTATTTGGATCCAAATTCCCTGATTATTACTTTATCACTATTTTATTAATGTTAGTAGTTGTGGGATTGGTATTTGCTAAAATTAGTAAAGTGGAAAAATTTTCAGCGTTCTCTCTATTTCCTAAATGGGTTGTACTTGTCTTTATTTTGCTAATAAGTATAGTTTCCTGTTTAATATATTTGTAATGAGTATAGTTCTTGGTTTTTAGTTGAGCCCTGTGTCTATATCTTAATAGGGTTGTTTCTACCGAGACTTTTCATTCCGGTAATTTCATTTCCACAGTGCCATCGGGACGTCCTTATGGTTTTTAAAATTGAATACTTGAAAATTCATAAAGGAGATTGAACGAACCATAAGGGCATCCCTACAAAACTTGTTTCTATTATTTTCATCATACTACCACAAGGTTGTTTCTATCGAGACTTTTCATTTCGGTAATTTCATTTTAAAAGCGCCATCGGTGCGAGCTTTTATAAGAACGTTGATTAAAAATGGGATTCAAGTGCCATCGTTACGTCCTTATGGTTTTGGTTTTTCATGCAGGAAATCATATCGGATTAACTGCATTTAGTTGTATAACCATAACGCCTTAATGGTTTTTTAAAGAAATCAGTGGACATCTGTCAACGCCATAATGTCATTTTTTTTATTCCGTGATTTAATTTTAAAGACACAGAATACAACTCTTTTGTTTTCCCTATAACTTGACTAATTTCCCCTGTGAGATATGGTTTTCTGACAGAAGAGTTATCAGGTATATTCCTCCGGGTAAGTTCCTTACATCAATTTTTTCATGTTTCCCTTTACCAATGGTAGTTGAATAAACCTGAGTTCCACCCGTAGTTGTAATTTTTAATTTACTTATTCCTGTGATAAATTCTGTATTCAGATAGAAGAAGTCACCAGTGGGATTGGGGTAGAGGATTAAATTTGATTGGTTAAGGTCATGATTACTGAGTCCGGATACCTTTAAGATGTAGGTTGCACTTTGATCGCATCCGAAGCCATTATTATAATTGACAGTAACGACATAATCTCCAGGATTTTCATAGTGATGGGCAGGATTGGCTTCCGTAGAATTTGTGCCGTCACCAAAATCCCATGAAAAACTGCCGCCTAAGGCATCTCCATGCGTAAAATGATATTGGTCTTCATCGGCATTATAGGTAGATTCAATATTAATGTGAACATCCGGGCTGATGGTTTGGATAATATTGTCCATCCAGGCAAATCTGACATTTATCCAATATCTTAATTTATTTATTTCACCTTCATAAGTATCAGGTATAGGTTGAGGATTGGGCCAGACATAGACACCAAGAATAGGCCATTTTTCAAAATTGCGATCCTCTGCACCTGCCATCTTATCTACATAACTGTTGATGATGCTGCCAATATTGGTCGTCGATAAAATAGTCTGTCGCAGGGATTCCCAGCGACATTTTAAATTTTGAAGGAAGAGCGGATCGGTCATTACTTTCTCCCACCAGAAAGGTGATCTGCCGTCCCAACAGATGTAATTGTTATTATATGCCCATCCTTCCGGTTTGAAGGCTTCACAGTAATCCGCATTGAACCACGCAATATCGAAATCCCATACCGGACCGAAGTGAATTTTATTATCTTCGTTATCTGCGGTTTTGTAAAGGAAGGTGCTCAGGCGATAGGCATCTACATTTTTTGACATTTCCTGCACCAGCATAAAGTCAATCATCGAGAGTTCATCGGCATATTTCCTCCAGCCATTGACCGGGTCTGTAAATTGGTCTGAATACATGGCCTGTTCAAAACTATCTACGAAAGATTGCAAGTAGATTTTTTGTGGTGTGGTTATTTTGTCATCTTTAGGATATTCATACAGAAAAGTAGTGTATTCCCCGGGTCTGGCAGGTATTTCAAATTTGGATTGCCAACCATCGCCACCACTGCCGTTTGCACGGTCAATTTTAAAAATATAACCACCGGTTAGGGCACTTCCGGAATTGGCATCTTCGGACATTTTCGGAATATTTACCCGATTTTTATTGCGTTTTATTTTTTCCATAAAGGAATAAACACCCCGGTATTCACCATTCAGAATAACTTCAACCAATTGTGTTCGAGGGGCGTAATGACCCATTTGATTAAATAATTCATAGGACAGATTGTTTCTGAATAAGGTTTTGTCTGTATAATGGGCATTGAGAACCCAATCGCTTTCTTTTGGCATGCCTAAGAGTGAAGCATCGATGTCGTCTCCGGTTGCGTCCCATGTTTCTAATCCATAAGATTTTTTAGGAAACGACTGTGAGCTTGACCCTCTTATTTCGATGCCGATGTATCCGGAGTATGTATAATTGGTATCATTGACGTAATTAAAATTTCCCTGATCGTTGGAGATTATTTGCAGTGTTGCCTGGATCTTTGGATCATCCACAATTTCCTGGCCATTGGTTTCAATTTTCAGGATGGGTAGTGCACTGCTGTCAAGGGATAAAATATTCCTTGGATTAACAAAATCTTCAATTGCCGGGAGGCTAAAGTTTCCGGTTGTATTCACATCGCTTTTGATTGATTGACCGAACAGCCGGAAAGAAATGAATATGCAGATTAGTAGTAAGAAATTCTTATTCATTTTTACACCATTAGTTGATTATAAATCGGGAATTTAAAACATTTTTCCCCTGCCTTAATGTAATGAAGTATGTTCCGGGAGATAATTCATTTATCCCGTTAATTGCTTTATTGATCGACTTTAGATTTCCATTTGATTGGAAGACATTTTTACCCAAGTTATTGTAAATATCGCATCGGTACATTCCTTGTTCATTCTTTACTTCCAGATGAATATTGTGAATAGAATTTACCGGATTGGGAAAGACAGTAAAATGCCGCAAGGCATTATTTTTTTTACTGTTTACTATTTCTTTGGGGTACACGAGAATTTTTTTGCCATCGAAGCCTACAGCATAGACCTGATAATCACCTTCTCTGTATAGGACAGAGGTTGTCTTATTGGTAATGTCGCCCGTGCCGCTTAAGGTGACGTGCTTTAATGTACCTGTGCTATCGTAGGTCTCAAATGCTACCGGATTTTGCCACACAGAGTGATCTATTAGCAGATAAGGAGACACTTCATCTGTTACGAGTGTAACTCCTTCACCTGTTTCTCCTGAAAGCTCCCTGCGATAAAGATAAATGTCCTTGGTGAGAGCTGTAATATAGTGAATGACAGGCGAAACCGGCTTGTTGGGGAAATGAGATTTTATATACTGAATCAACTGGTCTATCTGATCTTGTGTGATGGTAAGCCTGCCAATTCCGTAATCGTCAATGTCTTTGTCAATAGGCCTGAGGAAGCCGGTTTTTATGAAAAAGTCGGACAGATCCTCCTGCACTGCCTCGCATGTAAATTTGACAAAGTTAAGCAGGTGCTCACCATTTGTCATATCATAAGTCGAAAGTGTGCGGGCTTGTTGTGCCACATAACCGTACCAATGGGCATAATCTATTCCCTGTACAGGCGGGTTAGTTTCATAAGTCAGAATCGGAGCATTTCGACATGCACCTGCCAGTTGATAGTACAGTTCGAGTTGCCAGAATGGTACCAATACTTTGAAAGGGTAGTCATTGCTGACATCCTGCAAGGCTTTACCGTTGACATAGGTGGAGTCGAGGCATATATTAAACCTGTTGATACTCCAGTTTTGAGTTGCATCTCCATTGGTAAAGCGTTCTTCTTCCAGACGGGTATATAATTTATTTTCTTTGTTTTGGTGGTAATCAGCCCACAGGGAATAGATGTTATTTGTAACTTCAGTTGTTCCTATCCAATTAAGCCCGGGTCGGATTTGATTGACATGGCCGAATTCATGGGCGATGCCCCATAGGCCCAACTTATTTGGGTTGGTAATTGCTTCGGGTCCCCATGTGAGGTCAAAATGGGCACCTTCACCACCTGCGTAATATCCTCCACCGGTCTCACAGATGGCAAGGATATGATTGTTGTATTCATAGTTGTATTTATAAAGGCCCATCTGGATTTTTTGCCAGTTGACTATGGTATCATAGACTTCTATGAGATGATGACCATCAAAAGGAGAATTGTTTCGGAGTGCTGATTTGTCATACACCAGGTGAACATATTTACCCAGGATATCTAATTTAGGATATGCCTGATTGGTCATTAACTTGACCCAATCACCGGCATTGTCAGTATCAGGATTAAAATAACCATTGATGCGACCGTTGATAATATTGAGGGTTATAGGCTGAGCTGTTTCGGGTGTATCAACATAAAAGGAAATATAGGCAAGTCCTGTATCTTTCATCATAATACTATTGATGCCGTCTCTGAGGAGGTAGATGTGGTCAGCCTGAGATGGTTCGTTCGCCCAATTATGAACTTTGAGATAAACTTGCTGTTCTCCGATACCTTTGGCTGCAACGATTGCATGAAGGTCCTTGTCAAATACAATTCCTGTAGGGTTTTCATATTGGTCATACGATGAGACTTTCAATCTTTGTCGCAGATGATCAATGGATTCGTAGGCATGATAGGTGCGTACCCGGTTTTCTGTATCGAATGAACTGTTATAGATACACTGTGCAAGTGCTTTAAAAAACGGTGAAGCTATGGTATCTATTTGTGCCTGCTGCACACCAGCTTTTAATGTAGTATATAATTCATCCCCGAAAATGTCGTCATAAGGACTTTGATCGGAACTATCTGCCTTGGTATAAAATTCCATTTCTGCGCAACTTGCAAAATTATTTGCGCCATTTTCCACGACTATTTTGATGTTGTTAACCTCTGTGGTTGCCGGAATAGCGACCTCAGTCGGAAGATTTTTCATTTTGAAATCAAAATCCTTCAAATAAATGTAATCAGGATTGGATGCGGTGTTGTAATAAATTTTGACATTGCCGAAATTGCCATTCGGATTCCAGTCGGGACGCGGATAATACACAAAATAATCAATGGTTGGATGATTGGAAAAATGATATATCAGTTCAATCGGAAAATTATCAGGGTTGGCATCGTAATTGGAGTGGTAAAGCGTATTATAGTTCCCGTCAAAACTATTTTCAATATTTTCAAATGGTTGGAAGGAAGATGCACTTGAGCCGTTGGGGTCTATGGTGAGTTTAATATCTCTGTTTACTGATCCCTCTAGTCCATTCAGGCTGCAGTCGTCACTGCCGTCAGGCAAAAGGGGAAGTGTTCCAAAAAATTTCAGCTCCGCACAGCTCGAAAAGTTATCATAACCTTCTTCGACGATGATTCTGATTGCCTTAATATCAGTAATGGCAGTGTGGAAGGAGAATTCTTTTACTTCATTGTCAACCTGCCAGATGATAGAAGAATCCGTTACGGGAATGAACTGACCTGAAGTTGATCCGGATGAATAAAATAAGCTGATTTTTGACCAGATTCCGTTGTAGCCTTCTAATCTGGGAGTATATTCCAGTCGGTTGACGTTTTGAACAATACTTGAAAAATAAAAAGTCAATGTGTCAGGTATTCCATTTTCATACCATTTCGTATGGTAGTCTGTGTTGACATTGCCATCTAAGGCATTGCTTATATCTTGCCCGGGCTCAGGATTTTGAGATGAAGTAGCATAATAAACCGGCATTTGAACTTGCGAAAATCCGGTCCCAACAGAAAAAAGTATAAAAAGTATCGAAAAAAAATTCTTTCTCATTTTAGCTTAGTATTTATAGCAATATAAAGGTAATTGGTATGATTCAGTATTGAGAAATGGAATTTGATTTTTTTTTGAAATTTCTTTATGGGATAATGAAAATAGCTGAAGTTTGGGTACTATTTAACTGAAGTTTCCGAGTGTCGATTTAATTCAGGAGTTCGGTTTGAGAATGTCGTTATTGAGTAGTTTGTTAGCTCCGTTGTTTGTTGGTTTCGCCGTTTGGTGGGGCTTCGTCCGTTTGATTTCCCTGACTTTATAATTACCCAAATGCCAGTCGATGAGACTTTAGGGTCAATATAAGAGGAATTGCAACTAGAATTTAGTCAGTAAATACAGAAATCGACATAAGTAGCACATAAACAACAATATATATGAATGTAATTTTAATAATTTATATCATTAAGACTTTCTGATATATGCAGACTCCACTACTTGAGATATTAATGGTAAGCATATAATGTGGCTTCATTTTTCGAACATTTAAGCCTGATTATATTGAGTTTCCTGGATTTGAAAGCTATCTATATTCTTATCGATTAGTACATTTTCGAAAATGCGACTTTTATTACATTATTTGCAAATGAAGATGTGAGTTATACGCCGTTATTGTTTTAATCGGACAATAGTCATTAGAATTTTATGGTGATGGATATGAATGCTTATAAAAAATCGGTTATTTAGCAGATATAACAATTTTAGTTAATTTTGTGGTCATATATTATTAATCCATGAGCATAGATAAAAGTGAAAGTCTGAACTTTCTTGAAGAGATAATTGAAAATGACCTGAAAACAGGTAAACACGGAGGCAGAGTTTTGACGAGGTTCCCACCCGAACCCAATGGTTATCTTCACATTGGTCACGCAAAATCCATTTGTCTTAATTTTGGTTTGGCAGATAAATACGGTGGCATGACAAATCTTAGGTTTGACGATACAAATCCGGTTACCGAAGATGTTGAATATGTTGATTCTATCAAAGATGATATCCGCTGGCTTGGATTTGAATGGGATAACGAGTTCTTTGCAAGTGACTACTTTGAACAGTTGCATCAATTTGCTATTAAGTTGATAAACAAAGGGTTAGCTTATGTGGATGATTCCACTCCGGAAGAAATTGCTGCTCAAAAAGGCAGCCCGACGGTTCCCGGCGAAGAAAGCCCTTATCGCAACAGGACTGTCGAGGAGAATCTGCGTTTGTTTGCTGAAATGAAAGATGGCAAGTATAAAGACGGAGAGAAAGTTCTCAGAGCAAAAGTAGATATGGCTTCACCAAATATGTTGATGAGAGACCCTGTAATTTATCGGATCAAACACGCCCATCATCATCGCACCGGAGACAAGTGGTGTATTTATCCGATGTATGACTTTGCTCACGGGCAGAGTGACAGCATCGAACAGGTAACGCATTCAATCTGTACGCTGGAGTTTATTCATCATCGCCCGTTGTACAATTGGTTTATAGAAAAAATTGAAATCTTTCCGTCACAACAATATGAGTTTGCGAGACTAAATCTTAATTATACCGTAATGAGTAAACGGAAATTACTCCAATTGGTTAATGAAGGTTATGTTGCAGGCTGGGATGACCCGCGTATGCCCACGATTTCAGGGTTAAGAAGACGAGGTTATACACCTGCAAGCATTCGGGATTTTGCTACAAGGGTGGGTATAGCCAAAAGGGAAAATGTCATTGATTTCGGATTGTTAGAATTTTGTGTGCGCGAAGATTTGAATAAAATCGCTCTTCGACGGATGGCTGTTTTGAACCCTCTAAAAGTTACAATTACCAATCTGACTGACACTTTTCATGAATTGCTGCCTGCAGAAAATAATCCGGAAGATCCTTCTGCCGGATTACGGAACATGACTTTTTCAAATGAAATATATATCGAACAGGATGATTTTATGCTGAATCCAACAGATGGATTTTTCAGGTTGTCTCCCGGCTCTATGGTCAGATTGAAAAATGCATACATAATCAAGTGTGAAGACGTCGTGAAAGATGGTGAAGGCAATTTAACCGGGCTGAAATGCAGCTATGTGCCTGAAAGTAAGAGCGGTCAGGATACATCCGGGCTTAAGGTCAAGAGCGTAATCCACTGGGTTAATGCCAAAGATTGCGTTGATTTTGAAGTCAGGCTATATGACAGGTTGTTTTTGGTAGAAAATCCACAAAATGAGGAAGGAGATTTTAAATCCTATATCAATAAAGATTCGCTGAAAATCGTTGATAATGCGAAAGGTGAGCAGGCTTTGGCGACAGATGAGGCCGGACAATATTATCAGTTTATGCGTCTGGGATACTTTTGTCCTGATAAGAGCAGCTCGAAGGATAAACTTATCTTTAACCGAACTGTTTCACTCAAAGATGGTTTTAAGAAAAAATAAAATTTCTCGTACATATCAAGTCCGATAAAATATGAAATTACGTCTCTATCAAAATTCTATTCGATTCAGAATGCAGGTCTCTGAGGTGAATGAATTTGCACATAGCGGTCTGGTCAGCGTTTTTGTTCAGATGGGACCGAGGCTTGATGAAAAGCTGGCATATTCTGTTCAGTTATCAGATGTAGCTGACCCGCAAGTGATGTATGATGACAGGGGGATTAAATTACTGATTCCTGAAAGTATTGGGCGTCATTGGGCTTCATCAGACGAAGTAGGAATTTATGCCGAACAAAAGATAGGTGAAGAAGCAGTGTTAAAAATTATTTTGGAAAAAGACTTTAAATGCCTCGATAATACTTCAGAGGATCAGAGCAATATGTTTCCCAATCCAAAGTCAAGTGGTGAATAGAAGTTACTGGGAGTCTATTGGCTATTTGAAAAATCCGGATTATCTGATTGTAGGTGCAGGCCTCGTGGGCATGTACACTGCGTATTTTATCAAAAAAAACAATCCTGACGCCGACGTTCTGGTCGTTGAACGAGGACCTTTCAGTGAGGGTGCCAGTACTAAGAATGCAGGATTTGCCTGCTTCGGAAGTGTGTCTGAACTGTTGGACGATGTGGATCACTACGAAAAAGAGAGGGTTGTCGAAACCGTAAAGATGAGATATGACGGCCTCGCACTCAGCAGAAAAATTTTTTCAGATGAAGCCATCGGCTTTGACCCATGTGGAGGTATTGAAGTTTTTAATGGTCAGTTAGGTGTTCTATTTGAAAAATGCAGTAGTCGCCTGGATGAAGCCAATGATATTGTCTGTCAGGCCACCGGCATTCGGGATGTTTTTAGTATCAGGATGGGAAATCCTTCCGGATGTAAAGGTTTTACTCATTACATTTACAATAAGGAAGAGGGTAGTTTGAATACTGCTTTATTTAACCGGGCTTTGTATGAGCTGTGCCTAAAGCATAAGGTCAGATTCTTATTCGGTATCAATGTAAATAAAGTCAATGCGACAAATAAGGTTGTTGAATGTGGTGACTATGAAGTGATTAGTGCAGACAGGATTATTGTGACAACGAATGGGTTTGTCAATGACATCCTGCATGTGGACGGTGTGAGAGCAGTGCGAAATCAGGTTTTAGTTACCGAGAAAATACCCGGATTGGACTTGAAAGGTTGCTACCACATGGATTGCGGTTATTATTATTTTCGGAATGTTGATCAGCGGCTGCTTATCGGTGGGGGAAGGCATGTTCTGGGTCAACCGGAAGAGACATCAGAGATGGCTACAACAGTGGAGGCACGTGATTTATTGACTGAATTTATCAGCCGACACATTGATATAGATTTTGTTCCAAAAATAGAGTACCAATGGTCCGGAATATTGGGCGTTGGTACAGACAAGAAACCTATAATAAAGGAAGTTTTTCCGGGAATATTTATCGGTGTGCGAATGGGAGGCATGGGAGTAGCTATATCTTCTCTGGTAGGTCTGCAGCTTTCAGAATTAGTTCTTAAAAATAATTGAAGCGATGAGGCCTAGCCACCTGAAATATTTATTCTGTTTTTTACTTTATTTCATGCCGGGGATGATCACCGCTCAGGTAAAAGATACCGTTGATTTTATCAATTTTGAAGAGGCAAAGCACGGCGAGATATACACAAAGGAAAAGAAAAGTATTTTTACCGGAGAGGTAGCATTTAATCACAATGGCGTCTATTTTTATGCCGATACGGTAGTTCGAACAGGTCAGTTTATTAAGGCAATAGGTAATGTATTAATCCAGCAGGGTGATACATTGTCGATATTTGCCGACTCACTCCACTACAATGCAGATACACGGCAATGTGAATTATTTTCCAATGTATCTTTTACCAAGGTGGATCAGAAATTATATACCGAAAAACTATCATATAATACCGAAACAAAGATAGCTGCTTATGACAACAATGGAACCTTTACTAATGGGCCAACCTGGGTCAAAAGTCATTCAGCCACTTATGATACAAAAACCGATGATATCATTTTGAATGACAGAGTATTCGTCCAGGATCCGGATTTTGATATCAAAACGACTAAGTTAAAGTACAATTCCAAAAAAAGTCTGGTGACCTTTCTGGCGCCGATAATAGTCAAACAAAAGGATGGTACAAAGTTATACAGTGAATCAGGATTTTATGACATCGGAAAAAAATACGGTGAATTTAATGGCAATCCCCAGTATCAGAAGGATGATGTGAAGGCCATCGCTAAGGATCGGATGGTATATGACGGGACTCGTTTGTATTACTATTTGTTGGGCGATGCAAGGTATCAGGATTCATTAAGGTATGTTCAGGGCCAGTCGATTAAATATTATCAAAAGAAAGAATACTTTGAAATAGACGGGGGGAAGGGCTTTGCATTTTTGCAGGATTCCGCACAGATGCTCAAGGGGAAGGTAATTAAGTATGATAAGAAAAATGATATCCTAAAGACGACCGGCAGAAGCCGTATAGAAGATAAAAGTTTCATCATTGAGTCGGATAATAATGATTTTAACAATCAAGTCGGTAAGGGCAGCTCTTCTGGAAATGTCATTCTGTATGATAAGGAAAACCAAACAGCCATACATGCAGAAGAAGCTGTAATGGATAGGAAGAATGATTTTATAAAGGCTTACGGAAAACGGGCAATGGTCAGTATTGTAAATGATAGCGATACTATATATCTAAGCGCAGACACCTTGTTGTCGTATCGGCGGGATACATCTTTCGGAGATACAAGCCGGATTATTCAGGCATATAATGATGTAAAAATCTTCGGAAAAAGTTTTCAGGGTGCGTGCGATTCGATTTATTATACGTCTCTTGACTCGATATTCCGATTGTATGATCAGCCTGTTTTGTGGTCGGATACGACCAATCAATATTCAGGTGATACGATTTTGATCTTTCAAAAAGACAATAAATTATCCCAATTGCTCCTGCAAGAGAAGGCGAGAATATTAAGTACGGATGATGAGGTCTATTTCAACCAGATAGCCGGGAAAACCATTCAGGCTTTTATCAGTGATAATAAGCTTAAATCTCTCCGGGTCAATGGTAACGCCCAGACAGTCTTTTATAATAAAAATGACAAGCAAGAATATACAGGTGTCAATACGCTTGACTGTTCTCACCTGACAGCGTATTTTGAAGATAATAAACTGGATAATATCAAGTTTTACAAAAAAAATGACGGGAAATACTATCCGATGAACAAGGCCAATCATGCTGCTATTCAGGTTCCCGGATTTAAATGGGATATAGCAAGAAGGCCGATGACCTTGGAAGAAATGCGTTCAGAGAGAGCCAATGTCAGAATGTTTACCATAACTGCTCAGGATCCCAATTTAGAATCTGAAGTTAAGCTGGATCAACTTCAAAATGAACCTGGTTACATTAAGTCAGAGAAAAAGTAAAACAGGATATGCTGCCTCTGAAACAGAGGAACGTTATTGGTTGTCGTATGATTGGTCAGAATTGGCAGCATTTGTTTGTTGCCTCGGTTAGAGATAACTGATACCCTAACAGATGGTTTAGAATTGGCTTAGGAAGCGGATATCATTCTCAAAGAAATAGCGGATATCCGTTATCTTGTACTTGAGCATCGCCTGACGTTCTATTCCCATCCCCCAGGCGAAGCCACTATACACTTCGGGATCGATACCGCAGTTTTCCAGTACTGCCGGATCGACCATGCCACAGCCTAAAATTTCCAGCCAACCAGTACCTTTGGTAATACGATAATCATCTTCATTATTAAGACCCCAATAGACGTCCATTTCTGCACTGGGTTCAGTGAAAGGGAAGTAAGATGCTCTTAGTCTGGTTTTTGCATTGGGTCCATACATTGCTCTTGCATAATAGTTGAGCGTCTGTTTCATATCTGCAAGGCTGACATTCTTGTCGATGTAAAGACCCTCCACCTGATGGAACTGACAATGAGAGCGGGCAGAGATGGTTTCGTTACGATAGACACGACCGGGAGAAATGATCCGGATGGGTGGCTTTTGGTTTTCCATGACGTGGACCTGAACGGTCGAAGTCTGGCTGCGTAACATTCGTGTCAGGTCATTTGTCAGGTAATAAGTATCCGTCATATCTCTGGCAGGATGATCATCCGGGGTATTTAGTGCTGTAAAGTTGTGCCATTCGTCTTCTATTTCTCTGTTTTCTTCTACGGTGAATCCGATTTTGGTAAATATTTCGATGATTCTGTTAAGTGTCTGAGATACAGGATGGCGAGTACCAAGTGGGGTAGGGAAGCCGGGACGTGTAAGGTCAGACTTGGAGACTGCATCACCGGTGTCTGTGTTACTGATAGAGTCAGAAAAGTGTGCAAATTTGGCTTCAGCACTTGACTTTAACTTATTCAATGCCTGGCCGAAGTTTTTTCTTTCTTCAGCGGCCACCTTGCCCATAAGTGCAAAAAGGTCCTTGAGCTTGTTTTTAGATCCCAGAAAGGCTATGCGAAATGCCTCAAGTTCTTCTTTGGTGGATATGGCGAAAGACTCAATCTGGCTTTCCATTTCTTCTATAATCTTATTATATGTCTCACTCATCTGATAAAAATTGAATGCAAAGGTAGGTATTTAATGCTATTCTTTCCGAGCTTAATATCTTTAAAATCAATCAAACTTTAGGAGATGTGACTAAATGGCTTAGTTTTCAATTTTTTGTAAAAACTCATCTTCTGACCATATTTCTATACTCCCAAGGTCTTTTGCCTTTTTCAGTTTACTGCCTGCGTTTTCTCCAACAACGAGAATATTCAGATTGGAGCTTACGGCACTGAGATTTTTTGCACCCAGCGCTTCTGCCTTTTCCTGGGCTTCTTTTCTTCCCATCCGGTGAAGTGTGCCCGTGAAGAGGATGGTCTTGCCGTAGAGGTAATGGTTACTGTTGTCTGAAATTACTTTTCGGTCGCCGGATATTGCCTGCATATTGACCCCCAATGATTCCAGTTCTCTGAGCATCTCAATATTGGCCGGTTCTCTGAAATAATTATATACATTCTGTGCCACGATGGGGCCGATATCTTTAATAGTTTCTATATCTTCTTTGGAAGCTTTACTCAGGTCAAAGAGTGACTCTATATTTTCTACCAAAAGTTTTGATACTTTCTTGCCGACGTGGTGTATGGACAGGGCGTGGAGAAGGCGGTGAATTGGGTTACTTTTACTTTTATTGATGGCTGCAATCAGGTTTTCGGCACTTTTTTTACCGAATCCTTCCAATTGGGCTATTTTATCCTCTTTTAGTCTGTAGATGTCAGTAAATGATTTCAGCCACCCCAGTTCGACAAATTTTTCAATGATTGACTTACCGAAGCCGTCGATGTCCATAGCGTCCTTGGAAGCAAAGAAGATGAGCCGTTGCTTTAGTTGTTCCGGGCAGTTGGGATTGATACATCGCCATGCAGCTTCTGATTCCTGTCGTACCAGAGGTGTGTGGCAGGAAGGGCAGGATGTGGGGAATATGATTTCTTGTTCAATGCCGGTGCGAACATCTGTTAGTGGTTTAACGATATAAGGGATGACATCGCCCGCTCTTTCTACTACCACCATATCACCTAATCTGAGGTCTCTGCTCTTAATAAACTCCTCATTGTGGAGGGAAACCGAGCTAATGGTAACACCTGCAAGTGAGACCGGTTCCAGTTTGCCTACCGGTGTGATAGAGCCTATCTTTCCCACCTGATATTCCACTTCAAGTAACCTGGTTGCAGCCTGTTTTGCCTGGAATTTAAATGCAATTGCCCATCGGGGGTGGTGGGCAGTGGCACCTATTTGCCTTTGATAATCAATGCGATTGAGTTTAATTACCATACCGTCAATATCGTAGGGAAATTGTCCTCTTTGCTCCTGCCACAAATGGCAAAAGTCTATGACTTCCCTGATATTTCTACATAGTTTTCGGCCTTCTGATGGAATTTTTATTCCGAGTCGACCGATGGCACTGATGGTTTCAAATTGGGTTTTAAATGTGTCGAGGACGTCATTATTCTGATGATCCGCAGCAAAGGAAACCGTATAAATAAATGCATCCATCTTGCGACTCTCCGTGTCCTTGGGATCTTTAGTGCGCAATCCACCGGTGGCAGCATTGCGAGCATTGGCAAAGAGTGGTTCGCCCTGTTCCAGCCGTTTTTGGTTGACCTTTTTGAAATTTTCGGCGGAGATAATGGCTTCACCTCTGATTTCAATGATTTTTATACCCAATTTGCTGAAGGGGGCATAAAGTGGAATAGATCTGATGCTTTTGACATTATTGGTTATTTCTTCTCCGGAGGCGCCGTCACCGCGTGTTACTCCTCTTATCAACTGATCATCTTCATAGACTAAAGAAATGCCTCCTCCGTCATATTTGGGCTCCACGCTATACTCGATATCATCCTCTACATTTATTTTCAATAACTTTTTGATTTGCATGTCAAAGTCCAGCAGATCATGTTCGTTGTATGAGTTGGCGAGGGAGAGCATAGGCCTGAGATGGCCGATTTGTCGTGCATTTTCGGTAATATCCAGTCCGACTCTATCCGTTGGTGAGTTGATGACCTTCCAGGAAGGGTGGATCTTCTCTGTCTCTTCAAGTTTTTTGAAAAGAAAATCATATTCGGTATCACTCAGGATGGGCTCATTGAGGATATAATACCTCCATTCATGGAAACGAATAGCATCCACAAGTAGTTTCAATTTTTGTGCATCATTTATTGCAACTTCATTTTGAAGTACTTGTCTGGAAAAATTTACGATTTCGTTTAGATTTTCATTCATAGCTTATGCACGTTAAGGACTGTCGGTTGGAATTGACTATTAGATGCTTCCAGATACTGATCTGCAATTTCCCGGATAGTTTGTTCAAAGGGTGTATAATCAAATCCCGGCACGGTTAAAGATCTGTCATTTGCAAAACGATAGTTTTTTACGGAAGTTGCAGCTGTTTCTTTTGTGAGCATGGGTCTTCCGCCGGTGAAAAGAGTCCTAAGTTTGTCTAAGCGCCAAGCCGTGCCAAGAATCCATTTTTTAGCCTTGATGGATGGGGGTTTCACTTTCAGATATTTTGCAATTGTGTCCAAAAACGCTTTATAAGTCACGTTGTGGCCGATCATCAAAAATTTTTCTTCATCGCCATCAAAGGAAAGCATCCGTACAGCGAAAGCAGCCACATCCCGTACATCCACAAATCCATTGCTGCCGCCGGGGTAGAAGGGGCTTTTGCGCCAGACATGATTAAAAAAGCCATTGGTGCCTGTTTTCCAGTATCCACTGCCTAGTATTAGTCCGGGCAGTAGGATTCTGACATCCAGACCTTCCGCCTTACCGCGCCATACTTCCAGTTCAGCCAGGTGTTTGGTGATAGAATAATATGAGTTGTATGGATTGTCTTCATATTTTGTGTATTCATCCGTCAGGCCACCTTCCTTGTTATTTCTGCCGAGGGCGGCAATGGAGCTCAGATGAATAAATCTTTTAATGCCGTGTTCCAGGCTCAAATTAATGAGGTTGGCAGTACCTTCTACATTGGTTTTGATAAGGGGTCTTTTGTCTCTGGAGTCAAAGGAAACCAGGGCGCCACAATGTATGATATGTGTTCTGCCCAGGATGGCATCTTCCAGTCCAATGACGTCCGTCAGGTCAGCATGAAAAATTTTTATTCTATCTGCGGCATCCCCCAGCAAGGTAAGGTTGCTATTCTTCCTCGTGGTGACCGCTACGTTGGCATATCCATTCAGGAGTAAAGTTCTGACTACATACGATCCTACCAGTCCTGTTGCCCCTGTAACTAATATTTTATAATTAACTTTTTTCAACAAAATTATTTTAATTGGTTCATACTAAAACGTTGGTTCCCTGATAGATACATCCGCCTATATTGTCCACGGTCGAACCTGTGACGGTGTGGAGCATGTTGGGAATATTTTTTATGCGTAATAATCCTGCCAAAGCCATTAATAGTGCTTCCTTAAACTCGATGATTACTTTTGGAGGTATGGAAACCTGGATACCTAACTCGTTGCTGCAGACATCAGAGATGCATTCCATGAGGTATTGATTATATGCTCCACCGCCGGTGACTAACATTTTCTTGCCTGCAAAGTCTGTTCCTTCATTTTGGCCTACGACTTTCAGTTCTTGAATTATCCGCTGAGCGATGAAGTTGCAGAAGGTATTTAATTTATCTTCCGGAGAATAATCAAAGGATTTTACAATAGGATACAATTCCTTCATTATCCAGTTATTATCAAGTGACTTAGGGTAGGGGGCATTAAAGTATTCCATTTTATTCAATGCAATTATCAATTCAGGTTGTAAAATGCCCTTGCGAGCGGTGAGGCCATCCTGATCGAAGGCCTGGCCGGCTAAGGAAGCCAGTTTGTTGAGAACCTGATTGGCAGGGCTCACATCAAAGGCAATATAATGGTCTTTGACGCGGGCACTCACATTGACTATGCCTCCGATATTCAGACATAAAGGATATTCGCTAAACAATAGGTTTTCGGCGATGGGAATCATGGGAGCACCCTGACCATTTAAAGCAATATCTGTACTTCTGAAGTCGCATATCACCGGATATCCGGTTGCCCCTGCTATGGAAGCACCATGTCCCAATTGAAGTGTCATGTGATTTTGTGGCTCATGAAATACGGTATGGCCATGTGATGAAATGAAATCAGGTTTAATAGCCGTACGTTTCAGAAAAGTGTTAGCAAGGTCGCCTATGTATTTCCCCAGGGTGACATGGGTCATCCAAAGCTCCTTGGCGGATGACAGAAAGGCTTTTTTAAGTCTTTCTTCCCAAAAGACACTCAATTCAAAAGTTTCTGCTTCCACAATGTGCCATGAGGCTATAGGGTTGTCTCTCTCTTCGTCAAAATCAAATCTGCACAAAGCAAAGTCAATGCCGTCTAAAGAGGATCCCGACATCACTCCCAGACCGTGATAAACTTTCATCATTTTTGTTTTAATGTTTCAATATAATCCGCAAGTATTTCAATTTCTTCTGGAGAAAGTTCATTCCCGTATGCTGCCATCGCATTTTTGCCGTGGGTGATGATGTTAATTTTTTCAGCTTTGGAAAGGGTTGAAGTTGCTAAATTTTTTGCACTATTCAGCCCTAATGTACCATCAACGCCGTGACATAAGGTGCAGGTGGAGGAAAACAATTCTTTGCCTTCTTCCATTCTGTCTTTTGGCTTCTCTTGATTTGCCTTGGTTGTTGGTCCGGTACAGGCATAGTATCCGGTTAGGACTATGAGGAGCGTTAAGATGAATAGCAATTTTTTCATTCAACATTTGATTATGATGACCAAATGTAAAGAAAGTTGATGAAATTTATTGAAGAAGGTGATTGACTTTTTGGTCAGTAGTTTAGGATCCTTGTATTAAGGATACTAAAAAGGCGTATCATGAGACACGCCTTTTTATTTTGATGTTTACAATTTTATTTTTTAGCGTTCCATTCCTTGATAGAATCGGAATTTAATTTGATGTAGGCGTCGCTGTTTGCTTTTTTTGCAAGTGCCAATGATTTTTCAGCTGTTTTAATTGCTGTGTCATACATGCCTAATCTGGCTTCTATCAAAGATTGTTGTCTGAGTACCCAAAATCTTTCACCATTCAGTTCAGTTGACTTTTTTATCCATTCCAGAGCCTGCTTGTCATCTTTGTTGGTATCATAATAGTATCTCGCAGCGGCAAAGTAGTCATCCCCCGAAGGTCCTGCCATCTTGGCTTTGATATTGGCCATTACAGCTTCATCCGTATTGTAAGTAAAAGGTACCTTAACTATAGTTTTATCCCATTTTAAGGCAAGACTTGCGCCATTATTGGAAACGTCTGAAATGTCGATTGTGAAGGTCTCTACTTCCGGGCTTAAAGTCGCAGGTCTCACAACATACTTGGCTGCTACCTGGCTTTGATCGATATTGTCATCGGTTAAGCCGCCACCTTTGGTGAGGTCCTTATAAAAAATAATAGTCCAGTCATTGGGATTCGGAATGGTATATATAGCATAAGTTCCTTTAGTCAATTGAGAAGCACCGATAGTGGCATCTTCTGAAAATGTAACTTTGGTGGCAGCATTGGCACCTGTTCTCCACAATTTACCGAAAGGAACCAGATCGCCAAAAATGATTCTTCCCTTCATGGAAGGTCTTGAATATTCTACGGTTACCTCACCCAAACCTACAGCAGCTTTAACGGTAGAAAAAGGTGAAGGCGCAGGTGTCTTAATCTGTGCATTAAGTATCAACCCAGAAAATAGACAGGTTGCAAATAAAAATAGTCCGGAAATTAGTCTCATATTAAAATATTTATAATTATAAATTAGATTTATTCAACATATCAAATCATCAACATAATATTTAAGGAAAGGTTTAACTTATCGTTTTTGTATGATGCAGGCCAAAATAATGATGGATAGCATATTTTGTATATTATAATTTAAGGTATTTACTCACTTGGGGAGTACATAGTTAATTACTTCGATATAATATTGTGAATACCAGACTAATATGATTGATTATATTCAATTAATTTGATAGTGCCATCTGCATATCCTGTAATGGCTTTGTCTGCCATGCCCGTAAAAAGTCCTGTCTCGACGACACCGGGAATTAAGTGGATGTCGGTATTAAGTTGTACCGGATCGGTAATCACGCCAAAATGACAGTCGAGGATATAATTTCCCTGATCTGTAATGAAAGGAGTGCCATTCTTTTCACGTCTGGATGCATCAATTCTATAGTTATCGACTAATTGCTGACGAACCTGTTTCCAGCCAAAGGTGACTACTTCAACCGGTAAGGGAAATGCACCAAGATGGTCAACCAATTTTTTTTCATCGACGATGATGATTAGTTCGTCGGCATTGTATTCTACGATTTTCTCACGGAGCAATGCCCCGCCTCCGCCTTTGATCATATTTCCGGCAGGATCGATTTCATCAGCGCCATCAATCGCAACCTGAAGCCTGTCCACTTCATCCAGAGTGCGGAATTCGATACCTTCTTCACTGAGGATACGCTGGGTTTGTACGGAAGTGCATACGGCAGTGAAGCTGAGGCCTTGTGCCTTTCTTCGCCCCAGTTCCTTTAAAAGATAAAAGACTGTTGAGCCGGTACCTAATCCGACTTTCATGCCCGGCTTGACATAATCAGCGGCATATTTTCCTATTTTTTCCTTGATTTGGTCCTGTGTAAGCATGGGTTAAATGTAAGGAAGAATTTGGAATTATGGAAATGGAACACTGATGTTGCAGATTTAATCATAAGCAGAAGGTAAAAATATCATTTAGTACTTAAGAAAAGAACTAAAATTTGAATTTTGTGTTACTTTGCAGCCTTAATTCGGAGAACATTCGGTTTTTATAATGATATCAATCAGTAACTTATATATTCAATACGGTGACAGAATCCTCTTTGATTCGATTTCGACTACTATCAATATCGGTGAGAAAATCGGACTTACTGGACGCAATGGCGCCGGGAAATCCACTCTTTTAAAAATCCTTGCCGGTGAAATTACCCGCTATGAGGGAGTTGTAGATAAACCCAAAAGTGAATCAGTCGCCTACCTACATCAGGATATTGAAATCAGCGGCGACCATACCGTCATCGAAGAAGCACTGACCGCCTTCGAGGAGCTCAATGAAATTGAAAGATTGATACACAAGGCTGAACAAGATCTTGCTGTACGGGAAGACTATGAATCTGAGTCCTATGCCATGCTCATAGACAACCTGACACACTATACAGAGCAGTTTGAATATCGCGGCGGCAACCAAAAAGAAGCTAATGCAGAAAAGATTCTGAAAGGTCTTGGATTTAAAAGTCATGAATTAAACAAAAAAGTGAAGGAGCTGTCAGGTGGCTGGCAGATGCGCGTTGAGCTTGCCAAGATGTTGCTTACGAAGCCTGACTTCTTGCTGCTGGATGAGCCTACCAACCACCTTGATATTGAGTCTATCATTTGGTTGGAAGACTTTTTAAGTGACTACAAGGGAGCTGTAGTTATGATTTCCCACGACAAAATATTTCTGGATAAAATCACAAAACGAACCATTGAAATAGAGCTGGGACGTATTTATGACTATCAGGCTAATTACTCAAATTATTTAATCCAACGTGCAGAAAGAAGGACTTTGATGGCTGCTGCCTATGAAAATCAGCAGAAACTGATTGCACAAAGAGAAAAGACTATTGCCAGATTTATGGCCAAGGCAACCAAAACCTCCATGGCACAATCCATGCAAAAGCAACTGGATAAAATTGAACGAATAGAGATTGAGGATGAGGATACATCGGCCATTCGCCTCAACTTTCCACCCGCTCCCCGCTCAGCTGAAGTGTTACTTCAGGCAGAAGATGTGGAAAAATCATACAATGGCATCAATGTTTTTAAAAATATTGACTTCCGGATAACCAGAGGTGAAAGGGTCGCCTTCGTCGGTCAGAACGGTATGGGAAAGTCAACCCTTGCCAAGATATTAATCGGCAAAGAGAAATCCGACAGTGGAACCGTGATGATGGGCACCAATACCTTCCTAGGGTACTATGCTCAGAATCAGACAGAAGTACTGGAAGGAGATCGTACCTTGCTAGAAACGATGGAAAATGAATCGCCACCTGAAATGCGTACTAAATTGAGAAACATCCTTGGTTCACTGATGTTCTCCGGAGAAGATGTGGATAAGAAAGTTAGTGTGCTGTCAGGAGGAGAAAGAGGACGACTTGCTCTGGCATTATTGCTGCTTCATCCAATCAACCTTTTGGTCCTCGACGAACCAACCAACCACCTGGATTTGAAAGCCAAGGAAGTGCTTAAAAAGGCAATTATGGACTATGATGGTACTCTGCTGGTCATTTCACACGACCGTTCATTTTTGGAGGGCCTTACCGAAAAAACAATAGAGTTCAGGGATAATTCCATCAAGGAGTATCTGGGTGATATCAACTATTTCCTCGAAAAGAGAAAGATGGATACTTTCCGTGAAGTAGAAGCAAGTCAAAAACCTGCTCAGACAAATGCTGCCAAAATCCCAAACCGGGATAATCAACAGCAACAGAAAGAACTTGATAAAATTGAGAAAAAAATTCAGGAGTTGGAAGCCCAGCTAAAGAAATTGAATGAAAAGATGATGGTGGAGGATTTTTATAACTCACCTGATTATGAGAAAGTTACGACGCAATACAAGGAAACTCAACAGCAGTTGGATACTGAAATGGAAAAATGGGAATCGCTGATTTGATTAATTAATTTTAGGTACTTTTGCACCGAATTAAAAAACAATATTTTAATGTCCGATAACAAGATAATTTTTTCAATGACCGGGGTGAGTAAGGTCATTCCTCCAAATAAAACCATCCTTAACAACATATATTTATCCTTCTTTTATGGCGCAAAAATTGGCGTCCTAGGTCTCAACGGTGCAGGTAAATCTACTCTTTTGAAGATTATCGCCGGTATTGACCCTAATTATAACGGAAAAATAGTTTTTGATAAAGACTACAAAATAGGTTATCTTGAACAGGAGCCAACACTGGATCCGGATAAGACAGTACTGGATATCGTTAAAGAAGGAGTACAGGAAGTTGTTGATCTGCTCAAAGAATATGAGGAAGTTAACGCCAGGTTTGCAGAAGAACTTTCTGACGATGAGATGAACAAACTCATAGAGCGCCAGGGAGAACTTACTGACAAGCTTGAACAAAAAGATGCATGGAATCTGGAGTACAAGCTTGAGATGGCAATGGATGCCCTTCGTCTTCCCGCTCCGGATGCTTCCGTAAGTGTATTGTCAGGTGGTGAAAGGAGAAGGGTTGCCCTGTGCCGACTTCTCCTTAGTGAACCGGATATATTGCTTCTGGACGAACCTACAAACCACCTGGATGCAGAGTCAGTGGACTGGTTAGAACAATATCTTCATAATTTCCCCGGTACCGTGATAGCTGTCACTCACGACCGATACTTCCTAGACAATGTTGCCGGATGGATTCTGGAACTTGACAGGGGAGAAGGAATTCCTTGGGAAGGAAATTACAGCTCCTGGCTAGAGCAAAAAACAAACAGACTGGCTCAGGAGGAAAAAGCCGAATCCAAACGTCAGAAAATCCTGAAAAGAGAATTGGAATGGACCAGGATGGCACCGAAAGCACGCCATGCTAAGTCCAAAGCCCGTTTGACCGCCTATGAGAAACTGGCTGAAGAGAATGCCGTTGAGAAAGAAGCCCGCCTTGAATTATTTATCCCGCCCGGTCCTCGTCTGGGAGATCAGGTTATCGACCTGGAACAAATTACAAAATCCTATGGTGACCGGACATTGTACAAGGATTTGAATATCAAGATACCGCGCAATGCCATTGTGGGAATCATAGGCCCCAATGGCGTCGGTAAATCGACCCTCTTTAGGATGATTACCGGTCAGGAAAAACCTGATTCAGGAAATATAATAATTGGTGAGAGCGTAAAAATAGCTTACGTCGATCAATCCCACGAAGACCTTAAGCCGGAGAAAAGCGTTTATGAAGCTGTGTCTAACGGACTGGACAACTTACTGGTCAATGGCATGACAGTCAATTCCCGTGCTTATATCAGCAAGTTTAACTTCAGTGGTACCGACCAAAGTAAGAAAGTAGGAATGCTCTCCGGCGGTGAGCGTAACAGACTGCACCTTGCCATGGCACTGAAAGACGGCGGAAATGTCATTTTGCTGGACGAACCAACAAACGACATTGACGTCAATACGCTTAGGGCACTGGAAGAAGCTATAGAAAATTTTGCAGGATGTGTATTGGTTATTTCGCATGATAGGTGGTTTATCGACCGTCTGGCAACACATATCATTTCCTTCGAGGATGAGGGCGTTTACTTCTTCGAAGGTAATTATACCGATTATGAGGAAAACAAGAAATCACGTACCGGTGAAGTCAAGAAGAAATCTAAGTTTAAGAATTTATTAAGCATTTGATTTTCACTAATTTAGAAATAATAATAACTATTTGATAATCCTAAAATTATAAGATGGGTAAAAAAACACTTCTTGTTCTGGCTGCAGGTATGGGTTCAAGGTATGGCGGACTGAAGCAATTGGATGGATTGGGTCCGAATGGAGAGACGATCATTGACTATTCTGTTTATGATGCCATCCGGGCTGGGTTTGAAAAGCTGGTTTTTGTCATTCGACCACATTTTGAACAGGAATTTAAAGAGAAAGTTTCTTCGAAATATGCTTCCCTTGTTGAAGTTGTACACGTCTATCAGGAAGTCGATACACCTATAGAAGGGATAGATTCCTTCCCTGAAAGAGAAAAGCCGTGGGGAACAGGACATGCAGTTCTCGTCTGTCAGGATGCTATCCATGAACCGTTTGCTGTAATAAATGCAGATGATTATTATGGAAAAGAAGCTTTTGCTCAGATGGTAGATTTTCTGGACAACAGGGTAGCGCCATCAAATAATGCCCTGATAGGTTATAAACTTGCAAATACGTTGTCACCCAACGGGAATGTGTCGCGAGGTGTATGTGAAGTAAATGCTACAAATCATCTCGTCGCCGTCAATGAACGTACAAAGATATCCAGACAAGATGGAATCATCTATTACACTGAAGATGATAAACTGTTTGAATTGCCTGAAGAATCCATCGTTTCGATGAACTTCTGGGGCTTCCATCCTGATGTCTTTCCGTTGTTTAAAAAGGGTTTTCAGCATTTTCTGAAATACACAAAACCCGATGAAAAACAAGAATATTTTATTCCTCTCGTCGTTGATATGATGATTAAGATGAATCTCAGCGAATTTGAGGTTATCCCATCCAATAGTGAATGGATAGGCGTTACCTATCGGGAAGATAGAGAACCTACTGTGCGTAAATTTGCGGAGATGAGTATTGACGGAACCTATCCTGCAAAGTTATTTTAATAAACTAATACTTTAACTGAGTTGTAATAAGTAACTTATTTACATATATTTGTAAATATTGTTATTGTTATTGTAATTGTAATGCTCTGCTTATGTCATCTCTAAGGTCTTTCGGGTCTTCAATTCCGGTGGACATGCGTATCAATCCGGGTGTAATGCCTGACTTTCTCTTGACTTCTTCCGGAAGGTTTCGGTGAGAAGATGTATAAGGGTGAAGGACAAGAGTATCAAGATCACCTAAAGTAGGAGCATGCCGTACAATTTGTATATTTGCCATAAAGGTTTTTACTGCTTCCTCACCACCTTTCAGTTCAAAGCTCATCAAAGGGGCAAAGTCACTCATCTGAGATTGAGCTAGTTGATGGTGAATATGACTTGGGAGAGAATTGTGATTTACCAATGATACTTGAGGGTGGTCATTCAGAAATGCTGCTAAGTAGGTTGCATTGGCACATTGCCTTTGAAGACGCAGGCTAAGGGTCTTCATGCCGGTGTAGGTCAACCACGCTTCCCAGGGAGAGCAATTTCCCCCTATAAGCCTCATGGATTTGCGGATATTTTTATCCATAAAATCCTTGTTTTTGCTGACGATACAGCCGCTTATCGTGTTCCCGTGACCGGACAGGTATTTGGTATTACTGTAAACGGTATAATCGACACCTAATGAAAGGGGAGTCTGAAGCAAAGGCGTACAAATGGTATTGTCACAAATAGTTATAATGCCTTGATGGCGGGTAAATTCCGTTAATTGCTTTATATCTATACAGTGCAACAAGGGATTTGAAGGAGATTCAAAGTAAATCAGACGAATCGAACGATATTTTTGTACCTCGGCCAGCTCATCAGGATCGTTCAGGTCAAGGAATATTAATTGAAAGCCAATCTTTTCGGCAAGCATTTCAAGTATTTCCGTGCTGCCACCATACAGGCCGTTGTGTGTTACACAAACATCACCTTTGTGGACGAGCGTAAATATCAATATCGAGATAGCTGCCATGCCGGAAGATGTCATTATCGCCCTCCCGTCTTCATTGCCACATTCAATCCTTGCTATTTTTGATTCGACTGCTTGGACGGTTGGATTACTATATCTGGAATAGACAAATCCATCTTTATCGCCATTAAACAGCGAAATACTGTCATCCAGAGAACCAACCTCGAAGGATGAGGTACTGTAAATCGGTAATGAATGAGGTTTTTCAACGGGCAATTGGTGCCTTTCCCCCGCGAGAATGGTTTGTAGGGATAAGGATTTTGTTGATATTTTTTTAGACATTTGTGCTTCTAATTTATCTTCAAAGATATAAAACTAAAGATAGTAACAGAAATGTCGGAATTTGTTCAGGAAATTGATGAAACCGAAAGCGGTCGAGGGGATGAGCTGTTTGTCCATTTTTCGCTGATTGTGGATAAGGGTCAGACACCCGTCAGAATCGACAAGTTTCTGCTGGATCGAATTCCTAACATTACACGCAATAAACTGCAAAATGTCATACGGGCAGGAAGCACTCTGGTCAATCAGAAAGTTGTCAAACCAAACTATAAGGTCCGACCTTTGGATGACATCCAGATCGTGTTGCCTGAACCGCCGGAAGAATATTCGGTCGAACCTGAAGATATTCCTCTGGAAATTGTATATGAGGACGATGAGGTAATGGTAATCAATAAACCTGCAGGGCTGGTCGTCCACCCGGGTCTTGGCAACCGCACAGGAACCCTCGTTAATGCACTTGCCTTTTATTTTAAGCATAATCTGCCGGTGAAAGTGGGAAATATGGCCGACAGGCCCGGATTGGTTCATCGCATCGATAAAGATACGACAGGATTGATGGTAATTGCCAAGACAGAATATGCTATGTCTCATCTGGCAAAACAGTTTTTTGACCACACTGTCAGAAGAGAATATTCTGCCCTGGTATGGGGCGAATTAGACCCGCCTTCAGGACGTATTGAAGGAAATCTCGCACGAAACCCTTCCAATAGAATGCAGATGACAGTTTTTCCCGAAGGTGACGTTGGCAAAGAAGCCATAACTAATTATCAAACAATTGAATCCTTTTACTATACCAGCCTGGTCAATTGCAGGCTGGAAACAGGCAGGACGCACCAAATCCGTGCACACATGATGTATCACGGTCATCCGTTGTTTTCAGATGCCAGATACGGAGGTGACGCCATCAAGAAAGGCACCATCTTTTCCAAATATCGCCAGTTTGTCGAAAATTGCTTCAAAATTTGTCCGCGACAGGCATTGCACGCAAGGACTTTGGGTTTTGTTCATCCTACGACAGGGGAAAATATGTATTTTGAATGTCCCCTCCCGGATGATTTTGCTCAATTAATTGATAAATGGAGAAACTACCTCCAAAGCCGTAAAACCCTCGATACCGAATCCTGATCGTTGATTTGATCCAAAATTTTTTGTCGGGCAACATCGTACACTGCCATAATCTTTTCCCTTTCAGAATAATGATTTTCTCCGGTTTCAGACTTGAAAATAAAAGCATGGGTAAGGATTTCGGCCATTTGCTCGTAGTTTAATTGATTGATTTGGCCGTCAACTACCCATTTTTTAAGAAAGTGCAACCCTCCGTATTCATATCCTTCCTTGGATCGTTGTGCGAGTAGGGCTCTGATGATATATACCGAGCCGTATCTTTGATATTGAAGACAATGGCACACTTCATGAATAAGGGTTTCATCATTCAGCTCGGTATTGAAAAATATGGTGTTGACACCTACAAAAGCCGATGCAGATTGTCGCATAAAAGAGTGTGACAGATCTAAAGAAAGCGGGTATAGCAGGACTTCATTTCCATAAATGCTTGAAATTTTTGACTTTTCGATAATAGTGAGTTGTCTGTTTCCGGGATGAATAACTTGCAGAGTGATTTCAAGTATTTCCGGAATACCGGCCAGGTCAATGAGATAGTGCATTAGTTCGATACTCCAGATTATTGACTTTCTATAAAAAGTGTAGTGAATTGGCAGGTTATCAGGCTTGAAAATTATTTTAAAAAGAAAAAATAAATGAAGAATGAGACGCCATATTCTCAATGGTAAACTAAGAAAGTAGAAAGACAATTTAGATAATATGATTGCTCCTAATTTTAGCATTTGTATTTGATACTTAAATTATATTCTAATAGTATGATTATCATTTAATTAAGAATTAGTCATTTAAGTATTAATTTAATAATTCGCTGACTGACCCTATTCATAGTAATCTCAAACCGAAATGGATTAATTGTATTCAATGGTTTTTACCGGTGAAATTCGAGATATGATAGTCGAAGGTATAATGAGGAAGGTCATGATAGCTATGAGAGTAAAGACATTTATTAAAAGGATGGTCGAAAATGAAAACTCTATCGGAGCTATTGAAAGGTAGTAATCTGCCTCATTCAGCCGGATTATTTTGTAATGATACTGAATCCATGCAAGTCCGAGGCCTATCAGATTTCCCCCGATAAGGCCAAATATAATGATGCGGGATGCTTGAAGCAGAAATATTAACTGCATACTCCTGTTTTTCATGCCTAAAGTTTTGAGGATGCCTATCATCTTCAGCCGATTGAGGATAAATATAATCAGTACCGTCACCATATTTATAAGACAAACAATTATCATCAATCCAAGGATGACGACTTCATTGTAATCCTGTAACTGAAGCCACTCGAAAATACCGGGTAACTTGTTTCTGATGGTTGAGCTGAACACGTTTGTCGGTAATACTTCAGCATATAAATAGTCATTGATGGGTTCCAGGTCGTCCAGATTGTTTACAAAAATCTCATATCCTGTAAACTCGTCCGACCGCCAGTTGAGCAGTTGCTGGAGGACTGAAGCGGCGCATAAGGCAAACTTTTGGTCATACTCTTCCAAACCGGTATTGTAGATGCCACTTATTTTGAATTTTCGTCCTATTTGTTTACCTCCTACAACAAAATACACAACAATGTCTTCTCCGACTTTGAGTTTTAGTCTGGAAGCCGTAGTTTGACTGATTATGATAGTTCGCTGTGTCGAATCATTTTTTAAAAGACCTGTACCACTAATCAGATACTTATTCAAAAAGGTCGTATCGAAGGCAAGCCCAACACCTTTCAGGACAAGACCTTCTATTTGGTTATGGATGGTCAGGATACCCGGAACCTGGACAATTCCTTGTATGTGTTCAATTCCACCGGCGGTATGCCTATCTTTTGGAGGTAGGGGAATGCCCAGTAGATTTCTTTCATCTGTATAGGGAACATTTTTAATATGTCGGATAGAATCCAGTAGTCCTTCACTAAGTTGAAGCGGGCGGGGTTCCAATGCCTGATTGTATTCAGGACTATTGAGGTGTATGTGACCCCAGAAGTCAAAGACTTTCGATTTGATTTGGTTCTTAAAGCCCATGACCAGACAGGTAGTGATAATCATCACTGAGACACTCAAAGTAACAGAAATGATGGCTAATTTGATAATAAATGATGCAAATGCACTGTTTTCGTGCCTGTTTATCCGGTCAGCTATGAAGAGACTAAGGTTCAATCTTTAAATTTTTGCCTAGCAAAGCTACAATTTGATACCTTTGCAAAAAATTTTAAACGAATATTATTCCTTTTTTATTAAGTAATATACACAATATCAATAGATTAGAAGATGAATTTTATTGAAGAACTGAAATGGCGAAATATGCTCATGGATCACACACCGGGCATTGAAGATATTTTTGAGCAAGGACCGGTGGTCGGTTACATCGGTTTTGACCCTACGGCAGCTTCCCTGACTATTGGTAATATGGTTCAGGTGATGTTGCTCGCTCATTTTCAGCGGACCGGCAATAAACCGATTGTTTTGTTGGGTGGAGCTACCGGCATGATCGGAGACCCGTCTTTCAAGGATGCCGAACGAGTGCTCAAGACCGTCGAAGAGGTTCAGGTAAATATTGAACGCCAGATGAAACAGTTCAAAAAATTATTGGATTTTGAGGGACCAAATGCGGCTACCTTCGTCAATAACTATGATTTTTATAAGGATATGAATGTCCTCACCTTCCTGCGTGACGTAGGAAAAACGCTGACGGTCAATTATATGGCGAGTAAAGAGTCTGTCAAAAAACGTATGGAAACGGGTATTTCCTTTACTGAATTTAGCTATCAACTCTTGCAGGGCTATGATTTTCAGGTATTGTACGATCGGTATAATTGCAGGCTGCAGATGGGCGGTTCTGACCAATGGGGAAATATTACGGCAGGAACTGAATTTATTCGCAGAAACATAGGTGGAAAGGCTTATGCTGTCACGACTCCGCTGTTGACCAAGTCGGATGGTACCAAGTTTGGTAAATCCGAATCAGGCGCAATCTGGCTCGACCCTGAAATGACCAATGCTTACCAGTTTTATCAGTTCTGGCTCAATTGCAGTGATGAAGATATGTCGAAATTGTTGAGGTATTTTTCATTCAAGCCCAGGGAAGAAATTCTTGCTCTGGATGCAATGCTTGTCGACCAGCCAAATGAAGTCAAGAAGGCCCTGGCAGAAGAAATTACGGTCAGGGTGCATAGCAGAGATGACTTTGAAGCAGTTAAGCAAGTCTCGTCATTATTGTACGGCAAAGGTTTTGATGAAAATGCAATTAAATCCCTTGAAGAGCATACTATCCGTCTCTTGAAAGGAGAGCTGGAGGTGAAGAATATGCAACGGTCTCGGTGGACGACTGACCGGCAGTTGATGGACATTCTTACCGAAGATTTGGGAGTATTTGCCTCAAAGGGGGAGGCAAAAAGGGCTATCCAGGGACAGGCAGTTCAGATAAACAGGGTAAAGGTACAAGATGTAAATGCAATGGCTGATCCGAACCAGATTTTTGGCACGGGTTATGTCTTCATTGAAAACGGCAAGAAACAAAAAGTTCTTGTCGAATTGACCTGATCGTTGCGGGATTAATCAATGAAAACTACTAATTTTTAAATTCACTTTTTCCCATGAAGTTTATAATATATTGATTCTTCATTTTTGTATCATTAAAAGACGGAACAAATAACCGTTATTGACCGGAGAATTTTTCGGTATGGATTTGGAAAGGGTGATGCTTAATACATTTAAAAAGGGAATTGTAAAAGTACATTTCCCTTTTTTTTAATTTCCGTCAATTATACCTTATATATTCCTTTTGGCCTTTAAGCGGTAATTTTTTTGCTAGAGCAAGAGAAATGCACATGAAAAGATGTTACTTTTATAAACGTGTGCTAACAAATTCTCTTTTTTCGTTACTTATTTCGTTCCGGCTATCATGCTATACAATCACATGAGCATTATATTTTATCAAGTGCCTGCCGGATATCTTCAATAATATCTTCAAAGTATTCAACACCGACAGATAGGCGTATCATTTTGCCGGTTATGGATAATTCCTTTAACAGCTGAGGTTCTACGTCCACGTGCGTCATAGTGGCAGGATGTTCTGCCAGGCTTTCTGTACTTCCTAAGCTGACAGCAAGTTTAATCAGCTTAAGCGCATTGAGGAAGGTAAATGCTTCTTTCTCACCGCCTTTGACATCAAATGAGATCATGCCTCCATTAGTAAGGCATTGTTTAACCTTGGTGTGATAGGGCAAGCCGTCTTTTTCCGTCAGATTACCCGGAAAATATACCTTATCTATTTTAGGGTGATTATTGAGGAAGTCAGCAATTTTGTCTGCATTAGCTGCCTGGATATCCATCCTTGCCTTTAGTGTTTCAAGGCTTCTCAGCAAGAGCCACCCTGTATTTGGGCTTGCCATGTTGCCCAGAAAGGTCCTCAGGACCCTTATCCGGGAAATCAACTCCTTGGAACCCAGACAGGCACCTGCGATGACATCGCTGTGACCGCCGATATACTTGGTTGCGGAATATATGACGAGGTCGGCTCCAAATTTAAGCGGATGCTGCCATACAGGTCCCATATAAGTGTTGTCAACTACCAGATAGATATGATTTCCTGTGAGTTGGCTGAAATGTGTAGCGATAGACTTGCATATTTGAATATCTACGAGGTCATTTGTCGGGTTAGCCGGTGTTTCGATGTAAATCAGTTTTAAATTTTTACTAAGGCCACTGTCTTCAATGGTTTTGTAAATTTCGCCTTCTGATTTACCGGCTCTGAATTCGATTACATTGATCCCAAATTGTGTCAATATTTTTTTGATAAAATGATCACTGCCTCCGTATAAAGGGCTGCTGATGAGGATAGTATCACCGGGTCTCAGGAATTCGAGTAAGACAGTCGTTATAGCCGACATACCACTTTCAAAAACGGCACAATCCTCTGCTTCATCCCACAACGTCAACCTGTTTTCCAGAATTTCAAGGTCAGGATTATTAAGTCTGCTGTAAATCAAACCCAATTCTTCGCCCTCTTCCGGAGTTCTGTGCCCATAAGCTACTTGAAAAAATGCCTTCCCGTCTTCAGCTGTTTTGAATACAAAGGTCGATGTCTGAAATATAGGGCATTTGACCGCTCCTTCAGATAATTCGGGCTTATACCCATAAGACATCATCAGACTTTCCGGCCTCATTTTATGCTTTTTTTCTTCTTTCATAAGTGCAGAATTTTGCTTGATGTAAAATGCTTAATTAAATTATTTGTAACCGGAAACTTTCCTGTGGATAATTATAAGTTCTTATCCCAGAAAATTCCTTTTATTTCTTTATTATTAGCAAATGAAGTAATTATTTTTTCCAATTCATCCGGTACCTTATCTTCAAACTTAACCTGAAGGACAAATTCGTCCTTGACTTTTTCCAGCGAAAAGGTCTGCATCTGTATATCTTCCCGTCTAACGAGAAAATCGAGCGCTTCCACTGCCTTATCATGGGTATTGGACACTATTCTTAATGACTTCATCTTAAAACGGCTGGAATATATGTGCTCCAGTTGCTGAAGACCCCACAAAATAATCAGGGCAATGATTGTAGTGGCAGCAGCGGCGAAATACAAGCCGCCTCCTGTGGCCAGACCTATGGCCGCCACCGTCCATAATCCGGATGCTGTAGTCAGCCCATGAACAGTTCCCTGTTTTAAAAACAAGATAGTACCTGCTCCAATGAAACCAATACCGCTGACTACCTGAGCTGCAATCCGGGAAGGGTCCAGGTTGACATGATCTGAAGTCAGAATGTCTGAAAATCCGTAGGCAGAGACGATCATGATAAGGCATGAACCTACACATACCATCATGTGCGTCCTCAGTCCCGCTGTCAGATTTTTTCGTTCACGTTCAAGCCCGATTAATGCACTGAAAAGGGATGCAAGTGCGAGCCGGATTAGTATATCTTGCCAACTTATCATACAAGTAAAATTTGGCGTTAATGAGTGTGTACACCCGATTTAACAACAATTATTATAAGTAATTAATTTGGTCGAATATACCATTTATTTCTGACTTTCATTTGTTTCTCCCTAAACTGATTATAAATGAAATAGGCGGAAAGAGATTGGAGACACTTGCTTAATCATAGATAAGGTGAAAATTCAGAAATCCGGTGGCTTATTGGTTGAAAGGCAGGTTTATTAATGGTTGCCAAAACCAATTGCCCTTCTGTTAAACACAAGACTTTCAGATTTCAATTCAAGGAATTTGACATCTTCAAATGCAATGATATTTATTTTCTTTCTCGATGGTTCTTTTGTTGTTTCAAGGATAAGTCTGATATTATGCTTTTTAATCACTTCATCGACGATTAACCTTATAGTTCGGGCATTTCCGAAATATTTATCTCTGAACTGCCATATAAAGTGAATGTAGGCGTGGAGGTGCTCATGAGCTTTGGAAGAGAGGCTGAATGATTGTTCCTTTAACATTTTGACAGCAATCTGCATAAGTTCTTCAGGGCTATAGTCATAAAATTTCAATGTCTTGTCAAACCTACTTGAAAGACCCGGGTTGGACTTTATGAAACTGTCCATATTATCCGGATATCCGGCTGCAAATACATAGAATTTACCCCGGTCATCTTCCATTCTCTTCAGCAAAACCTGTATTGCTTCGTTGCCATAGTCGTTGAAGTTGGCACCTCCCAAGGCATAGGCCTCATCTATAAATAATACGCCGCCCATTGCCTCGTCAATTCTTTCTGTGGTTTTGATGGCAGTTTGTCCCACAAAACCGGCGACCAGCCCCTGACGATCTGTTTCCACAAGGTGGCCTCTTTCCAGTATTCCCAAGGCCTTAAATAACTTGGCAAGAATACGGGCTACGGTTGTTTTACCCGTACCCGGATTGCCGATCAGCATGGTATGAAAGAAAAATTTGTGTAGCAGGTTTTCGCCGTGATTGCTTTTATAAAGAACTATTCCGATAGCCTCTTCGATGTCTTTTTTAATTTCTTCCATTCCGATTAAAGCGTTCAACTCCGCCCTGGCCTCAGCCAACAGTTCTTTATCTACCGGTATATTAGGTAGGGTAGGTTTAATCACTTCTTTGATCTTCAGAATGTCCTGATCTGTTATCGTCGATAGCTGTGATTCTGAAAGCCTTTCAGGGCTGGTTTTATGCATTGTTCTGATGCCCAGATTTATCTTGGCTTTTTCGACCAAATCGTAAACAAATCGGGCGTTCCCGAATGTTTTGTCTTTTTTGCGGAATGCTTCCAGAATGATTTCATCCAAGAGAGATTTGGCCTTATTTGTAAATCTTACTTTCAGTTCAGTTGCGATATAGTCGGCAATCTGACTCAGTTCCTGAGGTAGATAATCAGTAAAGTTATAGTACATTTTAAACCTGGAGCTCAGGCCGGGATTGGATTGGAGGAAATGTTTCATCTCTTTTGGGTAGCCTGCCACGATGACGGCAAAGTCACAAGAAGGGCTAGACATTTCTTTCACCAAGATTTCTATGACTTCCCGTCCGAAATCTTTCGAATCGTCATTGGTTCTGGCTAGTGCATACGCTTCATCGATAAAAAGTACACCACCTTTCGCCTGGTCAATAGCCTGCTTAACTTTTGGAGCTGTCTGACCTATATATTCTCCGACTAAGTCAACCCGGTTAACTTCATGGACGTGACCCTTAGAGAGAATGCCCATTTTTTTATACAATTTACCCATATATCCGGCAATGGTTGTCTTTCCGGTTCCGGGATTACCGATGAAAACAGAGTGGAGATTGAGTTTTGTCTCTGTTTCTAAGCCTTTTTGCTTCCTGATATTGAGAAAACTGATATATGCATAGTGGTTGCGGATGGCTTGTTTGATTTCAGTTAATCCGATGAAGCTATCGATTTTCTTCATGATGGATTCAAAGGTTTCCTTGTCATCATCTCTATCCGTCAGCTCCTTTGGTTTTAGCGGATCCATCGTGTAAACCTGAGGCATACCTTCGATAAAGAATTCACCGACGGTAAAGGGTACTATGGCGAGTACGCGATCCATAAATACAACTTCATAAGTGTATTTGCCCTTTTTCCAATTGCCCTTAACATTGGTGCCCCAACCGGCTGTAATAATGAATTCTGTATCTTCTTTTTTGACATTTACCATTCGGATAATCTGGCCTTTCATCTCACGGCTGCTATTGTATATCCGCACGAAAACTTCGCATTGCCAGTTTTTTTGCAAAAAATTATCGAAGGTAAGTTCGATATAAATAAGTCTCGTATCACTGCTTGAAAATTCTGTGTAACCTATACGTTCATCTGCAGGTACGTCACCGTATGATCCTTCGTATAATTTGACCATTTCGAGCAAAAGATAAGGGTTGTCATCATTTTCGAAGAAGGGACGGTCAGCATCCGTAACATAAAAATGTTTGGTACCCTCTTTTTCACCATCGATGTACACTTCCCAGTAATAACTACCCTGTTTCCAGAAGCTTCCTTCCGTCTTTGATCCCCAACCCTCCCTAAGATACACCACTGGATCATATTTATAAACAGTTCTGTCAAAATGCAGTGAACAGATTTCCTGACGCTGATTATTTTCAAGTATCTGGTAACATTTGAGTTCAATACGAGCCTGCCAGTCACCCTCGTCATATAACTTATTGATAAAGGAGAGCTCAGCGTAGATATACCCGACTTCGTACCTGTCAAAGACCTGACGGTATTTCTTTTGATTGTCATAAAGCCACTCTGTGGAAGAATAACACTTCAGTTCTCTGAACTTGTAATTCTTTTTGGATTGCGGCATATCTATTTGTCCCATGTGATATAGGTTTTAACAGTTTGGGCTTGGCCGGCTATTCTGCATGGATTATATTTAAAAAACATATTGAAAAATGATTTGCTCAAAATATTTAATCTATTTTCGGTTGACTATTGAGCAAATCAACTTTGGAAAATAATTGCTTCCCGGAAATCAAAATTAAATACCGTGATTGAAATAAATGAGTGACACAATAGAATGAATTAACCCGCGCCTATTTATAAATAATCCGGTATTTAAAATCGGGCAATGCTTTTTTTAATATAGATTTTCCATGGCTTTTTAAAAATAGCCTTAGTAAAGATATAAAATGCTATGAAAAAAAATATTTTTTAGTAAAAAAAATAGTTTTAAGAATGATATTTTGACTATCAAAGGAAATCTCTCAATAGGGAATAAATTAAATGTTTTGGATTAATTATCTTGAAAATGAGCGTATTGAATTATGTAGGTTAGTAAAAAATTAAATTTAAACCAAATAAATAAGGATTTTAAAATAATTTAAATTATTTTTACTGTTGAGACTATTTATAGAATGAATTTCTGTAAATAATCCAAGGAGTTAATATATTTTTTTTAATTCGAATTTAATTTATCGGGATGATCACATTGGAAAATATAAGTAATTCGCAGTGTGGTATTGATGATGTTTAAATTTAATAAGTGGAATATAAAAATGCCTTATTGATATGGAAAAATTCAAGATCCAACTGACTGCTTGCCACAGGTTGCCCCATCGTTCTTTTTTCTGGCGAGGGAAACAGTTTCCGGTATGTGCCCGTTGTACAGGCATACACCTGGGATATCTCAGTTTTCCGTTATTTCTCTTTGACTTCATAAGTTTAAATATTTGGGTGACAATAGCCTTAATTCTTCCTACCTTTTTGGATGGATTGACACAGGCAATATTTAACCGTGAAAGCAATAATGTTCTTCGTGTAATCACCGGCTTGATGGCAGGGATCGGCAGTATGTCAATGATTTCAATCGTCGGGCAATTTATTGGCGATCAAATATTATTAATCATCAAATAAAAAAAGTATCATGACAGACAAAAACAACTTCTCTGATTTTGACTATGAACCAATAGAAGAAGAAGAACTCGGTATAGGGTTAAAAATACTTTCTTTCTGCATACCCATAGCTGGAATTATACTTTAATAAGAGGGACACAGAACAAAGAAAGGCAAAGCAGGCTTGTACTATGGCATGGTGGGGTTTTACTTTGAGACTTATACTTAAAGTAATTCAGGTAGTGTTTGTAAGATAATTTCAATTATGAGGTTTTCTTAATATTTCCGATAGCTTGTTTTTAAACTGTGAGCCTTTGTATGCTTAGGTTGGTATCTTGTATTGGGAAAATATGCCGGTTTTATTGAATTTTCAGGCAATTTACATTTATCTGAACTATCTACCGGATTGTTTGTTTGAGTAACTAAATTAGAATAAATATAAATAAACACTATTTTTGTGTTTTATATTAGTATGGCAAAAGTTACATTTAAATTTGAAGATAAGCAACCCGATGTAGTTATTGAAAATGTGGAAGAAGGTTTGAGTATTCTCGAGGTGGCTGAAGAAAATGATATTCATCTCAATCATAACTGTGGGGGAGTTTGTGCCTGCAGTACATGTCATGTGTACATACATGAAGGTGAAGATGATTTGGAAGAAATTTCTGACAAGGAAGAAGACTTTATCGACAGAGCTATCAATCCTAAACTCAACAGCCGTCTGGGCTGCCAGTGCATAATTCTGTCCGATGAGGCTGAAATTGTCGTCGAAATTCCCGACCAAAGCAATATTATCGGACATGAACACTAATTACTGTTGTTTGAAATTATTAAATACTTATGAAGAATCTTGAAGACATTCCAATAGGTTGGCACGACCACGAGGATATAGCTATGGGGCTGTATGAAAAATTCGGCGACGAATTTTCTGAAAGTAAAATTTACAGAATCCGGTTTACTGACCTGATCGAATGGGTTCTTGAGTTGCCTAATTTCACAGGTACGAGAGAAGATTGTTCTGAAGGTCATCTTGAACAGATTCAAACTCAATGGGTATATGAATGGCGTGACAATCAATAAATTTATATGACCTTGTTAGATGGAATGCATCATATCAAAGCCTTCATTTTCGATGTTGACGGAGTAATGACTGATTCTTTGGTACATTTATGGGAAAATGGTGACCAAACGCGAACCATGAATGTGCGTGACGGATTTGCTCTTAGACGGGCAGTTTCAAATGGCTACAAAATAGGCATCATAACAGGTGGCAGGAGTAAGGGAGTTTCAGCGAGACTCAACCTTCTTGGGATTGAAGATATATACTCCGGAGTTTTGTTCAAAATGGATGCCTATGACCAATTTGTACTGAAACATAAATTGAAAGACAAAGAAATTTTATATATGGGGGATGACTTGATTGATATCCCTGTTATGAAAAGGGTCGGTGTTGCAGCAGCACCAAGAGATGCCGTTGTCGAAGTCCTTGAAATTGCCCGGTTTGTATCAGGATATGACGGAGGGAGGGGCTGCGTAAGAGATGTCATCGAAAAAGTAATGAAGATTCAGGGATGCTGGGAAGAATTCAATGAGGGCGAAAAATTTGGCGTTTAAAATCCGGCATTGACGCTGCAAATACATTTAATTCAGATATCCCTTTCAAAGTTAATTTAGCTTAAAATTTACCTAATTCAGGAGGCAAGTGGATAATATATGGCTTACAATACCTACCTTTAAGCCATGACCCTTGTATTGAAAATGCTTAGGCTAACAAGGCCGCTCAATGCCTTAATTGTCTTTGCTGCGTTGATGGTGGCACGGATTATTCTGCTTCGGTATCTCGATATTCATCATATTGAACCGACAGTAGGATGGATGGATTACCTGTGGATGATTTTTGCAGGTATGTTAATCCTTGGAGCCGGCAACGTCATCAATGATATGCTTGATTATGAAATTGACTTAATCAATAAGCCGGATAGAACCCTGATTCCACTGTATGTTTCGCTTCGGCAGGCACAAATACTGTACTTTTTCCTCAATACGGTTGCATTTTTAATTTCAGTGTATCTTGTGGTAAAGTATTATGAGTGGTCCTCCTTGCTGATACCTGTTTTGGCAATGTTGATGCTATATTTTTATTCAAAGTATCTCAAAAAAAGTTTCTTTTGGGGCAATTTTATCATAGCCCTGCTATGCGGTGCCATAACATTGGTAGGATTTTGGGTAGAAAAAACCAATATCCGACTCTTAAGCACTTCATTTCCTAAAGATTACCTTCAACTGACTTATGCTTTCTGGTGCATAGGCGTATTTTGTTTCCTTTTAGTCCTTAATCGCGAATTGATTAAAGACTGTGAAGACGTGGAAGGCGACCTCCAGCAAGGCGCCAAGACTATCCCTATTAAACTGGGCTTGGCTGTAAGCAATAGAATTATCAGGTTCTATTTTATGCTTTACGGACTCCTTTTTCTTGCCTTGAATGGTTTGAGATTGAAAGAGAATATGAGCAGTAATATTCTGATTGCCATAATTATATATATTATTATTTATATTATTGGATTGTGGTGGACTTATCGGAAGTACAAGGGAAAGGAATTGTATGCAAAACTTAGTTCTCTTGTTAAAATTTTCCTGATTCTCGGGCTCCTTTTTATGCTGGTATAATTCCCGGAATCATGAGAACTACTTTTTTAAATATTTGATTTATGGATGAAACTTTCAGAGGTTACAATTTATATCTTTCATCAAAAAGTCCGAGAAGGTCAGAGTTGATGACACTGGCAGGATTTAAATTCAAAATTTTAAATAATGAAGTTCCTGAAGATTACCCGGCTGACCTTACACCTGAAAATGTCCCTGAATACCTGGCAAGGAAAAAAGCAGAAGCTGCACTTGCGGCTCTATCGGATGATAAAGCACTTGTTATCGGAGCCGACAGCGTAGTGATTTTAAAAGGTGATTTAATCGGAAAACCGGTTGATGAGGATGATGCAAGGAATATTTTAAAAAACCTCTCCGGTGAAGTTCACATTGTTGTTACCGGTGTTGCACTTGTCAGTCCGGGTAAGCAGTTTTCATTCAGTGAAGTTTCCAAAGTCAATTTTGCAAATCTGACTGATAGTGAAATAAATTTTTATATAAAGCATTATTCTCCTATGGATAAGGCAGGCGCTTATGGAATTCAGGATTGGATAGGGCTTTGCAGGGTGCATGGGATCAAGGGCTCTTACAGCAATATCATGGGACTTCCCATGGCCCAATTGTATGAAGCTCTTTGCAGTTTTTAAAAATTTTATGATATGGTGCTATGTATAAGCATCATACGATAAGCTAATTATAAATGATTCAAATGCTATTTGCTTAAAAATTTATATATTTATTCTTAGGTTTTGACTAAGTTGTCTTTACTTTACATTCGGAAAATATAAATTGAAAATATGGAGATTTTTGGCGTAGGTTCGAGAATTAGCCACCCTTCCTATGGTGATGGTGTGGTGATTAAGTTGAATCAGGATAACTATGACATTTGTTTTATGACTTATGGAATTAAACAAATCGCAAAGAACTATGATCGATTTTCTGTTATAGAAAAAATAGAAGCTGCGGAAGAAGTCGATTTTTCGGAGGCAGAGAAATCCCTTATACGCATTCTGAAGCAATGGTCTGATATTTCTGAAATTGTTCCTTTGGGAGACAAATGGAAGGGCGGCATTATGGAGTTAAAACCTTCAAATCCCTCCCTAAAGTCTAAAGAAATTCCTATTGAAACTTTCTTTCATAAGATTGTGATGTTGCGTGATAGGTTAAGAGTTATGGAGCAACGCGTCAACAGCCATCCTGCCATGACAGACGAAGACAAGGTGAATATGCAGCAATATATTACCAGGATATATGGCTCTTTGACATCTTTTAATATCCTTTTCAAAAATCAGGGCCAGCAGTTTGTCGGTGATAAATCCTGATTTTATCTCAAAATAAGATAAAAGATAAGACATTTCCTTTTTGGGAAATAGCATGGTAAAAAATTTTTAATCATCCGTTTATTGATTTCTATATATTTGAAGGATGACAAAAATTAAACATTTGTTGGGAATTTTAGCCCTGTATTTCATAATAAATCTTTCTTCCTGCATTACTACCAGCCAAAATTATGATGAATTGATGCCGGGTGTTTGGCGTGGCGAATTGTATCTGGATGAGAACAATCCTTTAGCCCGCAACATTTCAAAGGTTGGCAACGATCAGGATATTACTATTTCCAAAGCATTTACAGATGGTGTCCTGCCTTTCAACTTTTTGGTCAGCTACATGGGTGACAGTATGGTAGTGGATTTTATGAATGGAAGTGATACTGTCCGCGCTGAAGAGACTTTTTATGGACGAAGCAGAAAGACAGGTAGAGATACGGTTCGGATTAATTTTGTTGCCTTCGATACGTATATTTTTGCAGAAGTCGAAGATGGAATAATGACGGGTGCCTGGTATAACCCAAGAAAAAAATGGCGGATTCCTTTCCGGGGACTTGCCGGTAAGGACTATCGGTTCACTTTGCTCAAAGATAAGCCTGCCGGCGATATTTCAGGAAAATGGAAGGTGACTTTCGAATCAAATGGTGAAACGGAAAACCTCATTGGTCAGTTTGCCCAAAAATTAAATCATCTGACAGGTACATTTGCGTCTCCGACGGGTGACTATGGATTTATGGAAGGTACGGTGCAATCTGACCGAATCTTATTAAGTGGTTTCAATGGGGGAACTGCCTATCTGGTGACGGGAAAGATTAAAGATATGGATCACATAGAAGGATTGTTTTATTCCGGGTTGACCGGCAGAGCTACATGGACAGCTATCAGGCAAGATAGTGCTCAGCTTCCGGATGCAGGGTTGTTAACAAGGGCTGTTCCCGGCGCTGTTGCGAACTTCAAATTTCCAGACGAAACGGGAAAGTTGATAAGCCTCGACGATCCTGAATTTTCAGGGAAGCCCAAAATTATTACCATTATGGGAACTTGGTGTCATAACTGTAAGGATGAGGCGAGGTTTTTAAAAGAATATTTGACCAATCATCAGAATCAGGATATCAAGGTAATAGCTCTTGCTTTTGAAGCTTATCGGGATACAAACAAAGTGCGAACACTGTTAAAGAATTACCGGAAGTCATTACAATTGCCATATCCGATTCTTTGGGCAGGAATGGCGGATAAGGAGGCTTCATCTAAGGTTCCTTTTATTTCCGGGATAAAAGCTTACCCGACTATGATATTTCTTGACAGGAACAATAAGGTTGTTAAGGTAAGTGCCGGTTTTAGCGGTCCTGCCACGCTGGAGTATGCCGTTTTTAAGAAAGAATTTTCTCAGGACGTTGTAAATTTATTAAAGTTATGAAAACAATCTTGATAACAGGTGCAACCTCCGGCATTGGGCGTGCAACCGCTTCCTTGCTGAATAAAAGTATGGAATGCAGGCTGATTCTTACCGGTCGGCGACTCAATAAGCTGACATCTCTAAAGAATGACCTGGTAGCTCAAAGTGCCAACGAAATTCTGATTTATGACTTTGATGTCAGGGATTTAAATGCGTGTCAATCCTTCTGGAACAGCCTGCCTGAGCAATACAAGGATGTGGACGTCCTTATCAATAATGCCGGACTTGCTAAAGGATTGGATGAGATCCATACCGGCTCCTTTGAACATTGGAATCAGATGATTGATACAAATATTAAGGGTTTGTTATTTATGACACGTTTGGTGAGCCCGCAAATGGTTACAAGAGGGCGGGGCCACATCCTGAATCTCGGTTCTACAGCAGGTAAGGAAACCTATCCTAAGGGAAATGTTTACAATGCGACTAAATTCGCTGTTGAAGCCTTGACAAGGGCTATGCGAATGGATTTGTATAAATATGGTATCAGGGTGTCATCCGTCAGCCCGGGAGCGGTCGAAGACACTGAGTTTTCCCTCGTTCGCTTTGACGGTGACCAGGAAAAGGCAAGAATATATGATGATTTTACACCGCTTAATGCCGACGATGTCGCCGAAATTATTCACTTTATAATAACACGTCCGCCACACGTAAATATACAGGATATTCTGGTGACATCTACACAGCAGGGCAGTGCCATGCTCATTGATAGGTCAGGAAGGAAATAGGATAGGCTATTCATCTGCGACGGAAAGATAAGGTCCTGCTTTATTAAGCCAATCCCGGTCTATTGCCCCTGTATTAAGTAAATCTTCGATCTTTTTGTAAGGACCGTGATGGTCTCTGTATCTGACAATAATTACGGCTTCTTTCTTATGGATATAGTAATGCTTTGCAAGGGAGACAATGTCAGCAGTATTGATATTAATTTTATGCGGTGGTGTGTCAAACCGGATATAAGCCGAAATTTTTGAAAAGACAGAATCAGGTATATGATAGGTAGATCTGACTTGTTCCTGACACGTAAATCCGCCCAGCCTTTCCCGCCACCTGAGGATCTGCCCGGCATAGTATTTACCTATTCCGGGAAGCTCCATCAAACTCTCCATAGTAGCTTTGTTAATGTCAACCGGTCGGATAACCTTCGCTTTTATATCATTTTCGAACTTTTTTTCGGGTTGTTGTTCAAAATAAATATAGGGTTCGATTTTTTTATAGGAGGCATCATCCATGGTGTAGATTTTTAATAAATCCTCTTTTCTTCTATATCTGAATCCTGATTTTCTGAAGTTTATCAGCCCATTGATGACATTTTTCTTCAAACCCAATAGTTTCAACGTCTCCGCACTTACTTCATTCGGATCAAAGGATTTTATACGGACACGAACAGGAACTATTGTACTTTTTTTAGATGTAGTAAGTACAGGCTTTCGAATTTCTTTTGCTGAATCATATCCTTGAGGTATAAACGTACATGCTTTTAGAAGGGACAATTGTTGCTCAGTCAATCCATATACCTTTGAAACCTTTTCCCAATTGTTAAAACCGTCTATTTTATCCCGAAACCGAATCATTCTCTTTGCTAAATGAGGAGGAAGCCCAAGGTCAACCAGTTGATTGTCTGTAGCTAAATTAAGATTGATATCCGGCTTGGGATTATGCGATCTTTCTTTTGGGCTACTTTCAGCAGGATGATTTGCATAGGCAGATTCAAAGTATCCGGAATTTTTGTGAATATAAATATTTCTGAAAAGGCCATAAAGTAAAATCAAACAAAGAGCGATGATAATGCTTCTACGTTGACTCTGACCTATATACAGGTAGGAGGGGAGTGATTTAGACATGATTCTTGATTTAGGGTTTAAAGTTTTGAGTGATCGCACAAAAATAAAAAATTTTTCAATAAATAAAAAAACAACTTGCGGATAATCGAACAAGATTTTGGATAAATTCTCTTGATGCGATTTATCTAAATCAAAGTTGTGTAGAATTTTTTACGGTCTTTTATCGGTAAATCGCTCAAAAAACCGTTGAACGCTACTTGGATTTGGGTTAAAAGCGTGGAATAGAGTATGTTATCTTTCTATATTGTTTCTAACCGATACTTGATAATTTTAATTGTTTATTTTGTTACATGTAAGACCAACCTTATTCATCATAATTTCGTCATTTAGTAAACCAAATGGCTCGAATTCCAAAGTTTTAATTGTAAATTTGTGATATTCAGTCATTAAAAAATAATTGTGGCCTGGAAAAATAAATATAATTCTATCGAGGACATTATCAAAGCATGTGCAGCAAATGACCGGATTGGTCAGGAAAAGTTGTACAGGCTCTATTTTGGCTCGATGGTTGCTATGTGTCGCAAGTATATGTTCAATGATGAAGACATTCAGAGTGTGGTGAATGATGGATTTTTAAAAGTATTTATCAATCTTACCAAAAACCCGGTATTGACAAACGTAGAAGGCTGGATAAGGCGCATTATTTATAATACTATGATTGACTTTCATCGGAGTAATAAAAAGTACACTTCGAATGTAGCTTTGGTTGAGACCTTTTTTGACGGCGTAACCGGTTATGCTCCTGAAAGCGATGTGGACTTTATCTTTAGGTTGATAGACAACCTGCCGGAACCGATGCGTACCGTTTTTACAAAATATGCAATAGAAGGTTACTCTCACCGCGAGATAGCTGAATCATTGGATATTAAAGAAAATACTAGTAAATGGCATCTTTTTGAGGCCAGGAAAAAACTAAAAACCTGGCTGAATATTAATAATTTACAAAAGAACGTAAGTTGAAAAGTGTTGAAGATAAGGCATGGGATGATATGTTGAAAAGGCTTAACGATGAGCTTCCTCAACGCTCCAATAGGAGTATATTCTATTGGATGCCTGCTGCTGCCGCTGTAATTGGATTACTTTTAGGTGGTTATCTGCTGTTTGAATATTTCTTAATCCGTCCGGCTGATAATTCATTTGTCGTTGCAGACAAAAAGGAAGAAATGAAGGTTCCTCATTCACAGACCGATATTATTAGTGATCCTAAAGTAATTAATACTTCAGATATTTCGGATTATAAGCAGGCTGCTGTTTTACCTGATATGCTTCACGATAAAAATCATTTATCAGATGAAGACAATCCATTCGTAGAGTACTCTTCCGTGGCATATAGCAATGAAGAAAATAATTTGAAGGAAAATGATTTACTTATTGCAGAGGTTGGTTTAAATAAGAAACAAGGTTTCAAGATCAATAATACAGAAAGTAACATTTCTTTGTCACAAATAGATAAGACTCTTCCTTTGAATAATCTTGCAGACAATCATGAAAATGACGGTGAATCGGTCGTTATAAAAAGCAGGTTGATCAGTTCGTTACCGGAGATAGAAGGTTTAACCATGACTGATTTGGATCATCCTGTATCAAAAGTAGAACCAATCAATTACGATATTTCGGCTCCGGGTCATAAATGGTCATACGCTATCGGTATAGGAAGCTTCTCAGAGATTGCCTATAGATATAGTGGCCTTCAGGTAATCCCTCAAGCAGCTTTTTCTCTGGGCAGGAAGGATAAATTATTTCTGAAAATTCCCATATCAGTCAGATATACACATGATAATAACATTGTTCAGTCTGCTAATGAACAAGCCAATGCTATTTTTGATAGACAGAGTCTTTTTGTACCTGATAATATTGAAATAGAATCAAATAAAGTAAATCCGTTTACAGTGGACCTTGGACTGGAAGGCGGATATAGTTTAAAACTTGGTAAAAAGTTATCTGCAAGCCTTGCCGGAATACTTCGTTATGATAATATCGGCGGACTTATTCAGGCCTTTTCCAGGGTGAAAGATTTTGCATATTCTTCTAATGTTGCATATCAGAATATTTCAAAAACATATTCAACTAAAAATGATGGCTGGAATTATGGGGCAAACATCGGTATTAAGTATGATATAAGTCCGAGACATGGCTTATACGGCTCTGTAGGAGCTATGCATGATGATAAAAATTATCTCGAAGCAAGTCTGGGCTACTCATATCGATTATATTAAATGTTTCCCTCGGATCAACTGAAGTGTATTAAGGGATGACCACGATACCCAGCTTTTCGGCAATTTCTTTTCTTTCTTTATCAATTAAAAGCTGTGCTCTCAACTGTATGATGAGTCCTTCCTCGTCCTTATTGGCAATTAATTCGTTGATTTTTTGTTTGTTTTCTTCGACGATCAGATTAAGAGACTGCATCTTCAGCAATAAGATGGAGTGATTGTATTCATTGATGTAATTTTTGTCGGGAGGTGGCTGGTACTGTAATGGATGCTGATATTTGTCTATCCAGTTTTGGCTGAATTCATATCCGGGGTCGATCCAAAGCAAGACCATCTTTCTGATATCTGCGTTGGAGTGATTGATATAATATTCATAGGAATTAGTTTGTCCAGATTCCAATCTGGTCTTATACTCTTCATATAATTGGAGATACAAGGGATGATTTATATATTCTGATTCCTCTTCCAGATCTTCGATTATGCGTTCCTTTATAAGTTGATTGGTTTGGTAATCATAAATATCATCTCCGTGAAGTATCAACACCTTCATAATAGCGTTTAATGGCATATTTTCCTCAGTTCCGGATTCAAAAGTTGCTGTATCCTTTTCCTGATTGTCTGCTGAGGTTGACTCTCTCTCTTTGATCCTTTGGTCTCTGTATGCTTCAAGCCGCTGTTGATCAGTATGCTTTTTTAATGCCTTTGCCAGTTCAGTGAAAATTACCTCTTCTCTGATATCAAGCATCCTGGCAGTCTCCGTCCCATATACTTCCCTTTTTAGCATATCAGGAATCCGGGCGATAGATTGGATAATATCCTGAGCCAACGTTACTTTTTTAATGGGATCCTTACGGGATGCATCATCTGACTGAGTTAGCTTAAACTGAACAAAATTCATCTGATTGGAAGAAATAAAATCCAGTAAAGCTTGAGCTCCATGATTTTTAAGATATGAATCGGGATCTTCTTCGTCAGGAAGTATGGCAATGTTGACATTGATATTCTGCTCCAGAAGGATATCAATAGCCCGGATGGCTGCTTTAATACCTGCCTGATCTCCGTCATATAAGACAGTTATATTGTCCGTAAATCTTTTAATGAGCTGGCTCTGTTCCACGGTCAATGAAGTGCCTGATGAAGCTACGGCAATCTCTATTCCGGCCTGATGAAGGGTCGTCACATCTGCATAACCTTCAACCAGGATACAGTGGTCTTCCTTACGAATGGCATTTTTACCCTGATAAAATCCGTAAAGGTTTCTACTCTTATTATATATCTCCGAATCTGCTGAATTCAGGTATTTAGGAGTTTTATCATTGGTTGTAAGTGCCCTGCCTCCAAAGCCGATGACCCTGCCCGAAAGGTTAAAAATGGGAAACATGACCCTGTTGGTGAAAAAATCCCGGTCGCTTGATGTGATGAGTCCTAATTCTTTCATCAAATCTATATTGTAAGCCTTGGTCTTAGCTTCATTCAGCAAATTGTAACCATCCGGATAGGCAAATCCAAGACCGAATTTTTCAATGGTTGCCCGATGAAATCCCCTCGAAGTGAAGTAAGAAAGGCCAACATCCCTTCCGAATTGTGTCTCAAGCAGGTTGTGCTGAAAGTGTTTCATAGCAAATTCGTTGATGAGGATCAGACTCTCTTTCTGCTTGTCTGCCTCCACCTGCTCAGGATTCCGCTCTACTTCCTCTATCTGCACATTGTATTTACGGGCTAAATAATGCAAGGCCTCTACATAAGTCATATTCTCATGTTCCATAATAAAGCCGACCGGTGTACCGGATTTGCCACAGCCGAAACATTTGAATATGTTCTTAGCGGGTGAAACAGTAAAAGAAGGTGTTTTTTCATTGTGAAAAGGACAATGACCCAGGAGGTTGACTCCCCGTCGCTTCAATACCATAAAGTCTCCGACGACTTCCTCGATACGTGCTTTTTGGAAAATTTCTTCTATGGTCTTTGCCGGTATCATAATATTATTGCCCGAAAATTGTTTTTGTTGAAACCAAAGATAGGTAATAACCTACATCTCCTTTATAAAGAAAAAATGTTTTTATTATTCCTTAAATTGAATAAATGTTCAAACGCTATGTTTGGATCAGGGTTCCAGGTAAATAATTTTACGTGGCTGTTTCTTTTGGATATAAGACTAAAACACCGGCCATCTATGTAAAATGACCGGTGCCTGTATTAATATGAAGGATTATGCGATAATTAATTATCTGAAAAACATCATTTCTCTGTATTTAGCTAATGGCCAGAGATTGTCTTCAACGATTCCTTCCAGATAATCAACTGATAGTCTGATACTTTCCATCAATGGCTTTACATGATGGCAGAAAGCTTTTGCCTCTGTCTCAAAGTCAGGCTGTTGATGAGCGCTATGGATGGCTTCTTCCAATTCGCCGGTTTTTGATGCGACCAGATTAATGTGGTCTGAAAGTTCCTTCAGCAAATTGCTTTGGGAGGCAAAGCTATCTGAAGGTAAATCCAGCTGTTTAAGGGCAAATATATTATTCGCAATTTTGGTCTGATAGGCATAGCATGCAGGCAGGATATATGATTTACACAAATCAGCCAGCACCTTACTCTCTATATCTAATTTGAGATTGTAATTTTCAAACATAACAGCATAATGTGCTTCCTGTTCATGTTCGGTAAATACTCCAGACCTGATGAATAACTCCTTGACCTTAGGATCTTTATAGGCGTATAAAGCCTCCGGTGTATTTTTTCTGTTGTTCAATCCGCGTCTTGCGGCTTCTTCCTCCCATTCTTTACTGTAACCGTCACCTTCAAACAAGATTGGTAGTGATTCATTAATATATTTACGCAGAATGGCCATGATTGCCCTGTCCTGTGGTTTGTCTTCGGTAGCCATCAGCTGTTCTACCTCTTGCTTAAATTTGTTTAACTGATCACCTACGATGGTATTCATGATGGTCATCGGTCCAGAGCAGTTCATAGACGAGCCTACCATTCTGATCTCAAATTTATTTCCAGTAAATGCAAAAGGTGATGTTCTGTTTCGGTCAGTATTATCCAGTTCAAGGTTGGGTGTTTTTTTGAGCAAGGACAATACTTCTTTTATCATGATTTGATTACTTTCCTTTCCTTGTGCGATAAAGTCCAAAACTTCTTTCAATGCCTTTCCTACATAAACTGAAATTATTGCCGGAGGAGCCTCATTTGCTCCCAGTCGATGGTCATTAGATGCAGAAGCAATACTTGCCCTGAGTAAATCTGCATGTTCTTTTACTGCACGGATGGTATTGACAAAGAAAGTCAGGAATTTTAGATCCTGGCCTGGATTTCTTCCCGGGGAAAGTAAGTTTTTACCGGTATTTGTAGCCAGTGACCAGTTATTATGCTTTCCGGAGCCATTCACTCCGTCAAATGGTTTTTCATGAAGCAGGACAGCCAATTTGTGTTTTTTTGCCACTCTTTCCATCAAGTCCATGAGTAACTGATTGTGATCTACTGCTATATTGACTTCTTCAAACATAGGAGCCAGCTCGTATTGTGCAGGACCAACCTCGTTGTGCCGGGTTCTGACAGGAATTCCCAGTTTGTGGCATTCTGTCTCCAGATCTCTCATGAAGTTAAGAGCTCTTTCCGGAATAGAACCGAAGTAATGATCTTCCAGTTGCTGGCCTTTCTGACTATGCTTGCCGAGGAGTGTCCTTCCGGTAAACATCAGGTCCGGCCTTGCCAGTAAAAATGATTCGTCTATCAGAAAATATTCCTGTTCCCATCCAAGGGTTACGCTAATTCTTTCGACAGTATCATCAAACATTTTGCAGACATTAAGTGCAGCCTGTTCGATAAAACTGGTTGACTTTAATAAAGGTAATTTGTAATCCAGTGATTCGCCGCTATACGTAACGAATATGGTAGGAATACAGAGTGTTTTGCCATTGCCTACCTCAAGTATGAAGGCTGGTGATGAAGGGTCCCAGGATGTATATCCCCTGGCTTCGAAGGTAGATCGTAAGCCGCCACCTGGGAATGATGAGCCATCGGGCTCTTGCTGTGCAAGTTCTTTACTGCCAAATTCTTCAATGGCTTTACCCTCCGAAGTAATGGTGAAGAATGAATCATGTTTTTCTGCTGTCTTACCGGTAAGTGGCTGGAACCAGTGTGCATAATGAGTGGCACCTTTGTCCATTGCCCATTTTTTCATTGTTTCAGCTACAACACCTGCCACTTCTTTGGTGAGGTTGGTTCCTGTCTGTATGGCAGCTTTGACACTGAAATAAGCTGATTCGGGCAAATATTTCCTCATGGTATCGTCATTGAAAACATTTTCTCCGTAAAAACTTGAGATTTGTCGTTTTTCAGGAGAGGAATCAGGGAGAGAGATATCAAACCGATTGTGAATGATATCGATGGCATTAAATCTTTTTAGACTCATGAATCGGGAAAAAATTGAACTTGATAAATAGATATTGAAATCGCTGCAAAGGTAAGTCAAAAATTATTTATGAATATATTACACATTGTAATTTTTATAACTTAATTTGCAGACAGTTTTTCCGCCAGCCTCAATGGGTTATATATACTGACAGGTTGAATATCATCGTATGCTTTTTAATTGTTGTATTATCAAAACTTTAACAAATTTGAAGCTAAGTTTATCTCTTTTGTTCTTTTTCAATCTGACATTGTGTCTGACCCTCAAGGCTCAGGAGGATTTGATTAATCGTGATGTTAACCCCGTAAATGGCATAGTCGAATCAATTATTGCTTCTAATCCCGACCTTTCTGATGCCCAGTTGAATGACCTTACCGAGCGTCTGGGCTATCTTTTTGAGCATAAAATTGACATCAACTCTTCAGATTTGAAGGTTTTCGAAGAACTTTTACTCCTCAATGAGTTACAGGTGCATACCATCTTTCAGCATATAGATAAATATGGTAAACTGATCTCCGTCTATGAATTGCAATCTGTTCCGGGTATGGAAGTTGAGGATATCCGGAGAATAATGCCTTTTGTCAGATCATTCGGATTGGATGGTATATCTCCATTTCGCCCGGATATGTTGTATAAGGGGAGTAAAACTCTCCTGGTGAGGTATGGCAGAGTCTTGCAGAATCAGGCAGGTTACCGAGGTGAAGAACCGAAATATCTGGGTAGCCAGGATCAATTTAGCATCAGGCTGAGACATGTGGTACCCGGCAGAGTTAGTATAGGCATCGGAGCCGAGAAAGATGTGGGCGAACCCTTTGATACTCAATATAATCCGCTCCTTTTTGATTTTACGACCTTTCATGTGTACTTAGAGAAAGTTAACAGGAGGATCAAAAAAGTGGTGCTTGGAGATTTTCAGGCTTCAATGGGTCAGGGTTTAATTTTGTTTTCCGGTTACGGGTTTGGAAGGAGTGCCTTTACGACGGCTGTCCGGAGAAATGAAAGGTCTCTGAGGCCTTCGACATCCCTCAATGAAATCAACGCATTAAGAGGCGCAGGATTAGAGTTGAATCTGTCTGAAAACATTACCCTGATGACTTTCGGCAGTTATAAGAAGAGTGATGGAAATGCCATTCTGCCTGACTCTCTTTCAAACGACCCTGATGAAATTATTTCCTCTATCCAGCAATCAGGACTCCATCGTACCCTGAGTGAAATACGAAATAAAGGCCATATCAACCAATTGACTGCCGGAGCTTCTTTGCAATATAATGGTCATAAGATGAATATAGGATTGAATACCATTTATGATAAATTGGATAAAAGACTCAATCCGACTGATCGGGTATATAACAGATTCTATTTCAAAGGCCAAGAGGCTCTCAATTCAAGTATAAATTATTCATTTTATATTAGAAATCTTGTATTATACGGAGAGACAGCAATTAATCCGGAAGGAGCCGTCGCCACCGTGAATGGAGCATTGATCGGGCTGCACCCAAAGGTGAGTATGGCACTTTTATTTAGGTATCTTCCAAAGGAATATTACAGCCTTCATGGGAAAGTTTTCTCCGACCAGACAGTTACAACCAATGAGACAGGGCTCTATGCCGGATTGGAGATTAAGCCTTTCCCCAAGTTGATAATCAATGCCTATGCCGACCTTTTCAGGCATGATTGGGCTACATACTCAGCTGACGGTCCCAGCGAAGGAAGTGCCTACCTTTTCAAAGTAGCATATCAGGAAAGGAAAAAATGGGAGTCGTATATTCAGATAAGGTTTCAGTCCGAAGAAGTGACCGGCGTGAGCAAAGATGTCATCCCGTCGCTTTATTTCAGACAAAAGACAGATGTCAGGCTGCATTTTATCAAGAAAGTTGGTAGTCTGATGACCTTGGCTTCTCGACTTGATTACAATCATTTAAGATTACCGGGAAATAAGGACGAAAACGGATATCTGATGTATCAGGAATGGTGGATGAAGCCTTTGGGCAAGCCTTATAGCGGATTTGTCCGGTTTACGCACTTTAATATTGATTCTTATCAGAGCAGAATTTATTCTTATGAACATTATCAAGCTTATGACTCACGTAATATCGGCTTTGATGGAGTAGGGAATAGGTTTGTTACCGGCCTGCGATGGAAGATGCACAACGGAATTGTACTGGAGGCTTCTTATAATATGACAAAATATAAAAATAAAACCTACATCGGTTCGGGAAATGATAAAATCAATGGACCAATACGTTCTGAGATCCGAGCGCAGATAAGGTATGGCTTTGGTGATTAGAGGTAAAATTCAATATTTTTATCATTATAGCTTGTTATATTGCTGAATATAGACCTTCCAGGGAGTCTGCTTGTAATGATCTTCACCAAAATAACGCATAATTTTGTAAAAATCTGACGGTTCCTGGTATCCTTGAATGGGTTGAATGACATTAAGATCTTCATCTATAAAGACCACCGTAGGATAGCTCAGGCGCCCGCCGGACAGTAATAGGGCAAGTTCGTTGTAGCCTCTGCCTTTACCGCCTACAAAACTATATACCTTATTATTATAATTGATCTTGTCCCGACATTCAGCATTGAATTTTACAGGATAGTAATATTTATTGATGTAAGAGATGATGTCTTCATTTGAAAAGGTGTTTTTGTCCATAACCTTACACCAACCACACCAGTCGGTATAGAGGTCAACCATAATTTTCTTCTTTTTTATTTTATTCTGCTGGACTGCCTCTTCAAAGGTGTACCATTTTATCTTGTTTTGAGTCTTTTGATTCACCTTTACTGCTCCCTGACAATAAGCACCGGCTGCACTGCCTGTAAGCAGGCTAAGTAAAATCCAGAATACGATATTTAATTTCAAGGCATAAAATGTTTTGTTACAAATAAACGACTTTTAAATAAATTAAGGTTCAATTTTAATACAATAATTCTACTATTTAATAATACTTTAACCATTAAGGCCAAATTATTTTTCAAATTAATTTATTTTTATGAATTTCTGTTCAGATTCAAAAATTGTTATAAATCGGTTATAAATTAGCGGTCAAAAGTCAATCCATTAATAATTTTACTACTTTACCTTTTCGGAATGAATGTCATTAAGAAATTTTTTGTGTTCTTTTTTGCCCTCCTGGTCATCTCTCTTATTGTTGCCATTTTTTTGAAAAAGGAATATCACGTTGAGCGAACCATCACCATAGATAAGCCGGTAAGCGAGGTTTTTGAATATGTAAGGTACTTAAAGAATCAGGATTCTTATTCATATTGGGCTATGATCGATCCTGCTATCATCAAAAATTATAGCAACACCGATGGTAATATCGGATTTACCTACCAATGGAAGGGGAATAATGAAGTCGGAGCTGGTGAAATGAAAATCGCCAACATCGTTGATAATGAGAGGATAGACTATGATATAAAGTACACTGAACCTCATGTATCTACCGGTAAATCTTCCTTAATTTTCAAACCTGAAGGAGATAAGACGAGGGTAACATGGACAATGGACGGGAGATTAAATTATCCGATGAATATTTTTTTACTTATTGTGGACATGGATAGCAGTATCGGGAAAAAATTGAACGCAGGACTGGTTAATTTAAAGATGATAATGGATCAAAAACCTGAGGCTCCCATAATGGATGCTTTTCCGCTTGTGGATAGCTCAGATATAAATGAATAATATGAAAGATTTTAAGATTGAAATAAAATGGGCTGTCATTTTTTCAGTGGTGACGCTTTTATGGCTGGTTTTTGAAAAAATAATAGGCCTTCATGATCAGCATTTAGATAATCAAATGAGGTATATGGCTATTTTAGGCATTCTGTATTTCGCACTATACTATTTGGGATTGCGTGATAAGAAGGTTCATTTTTATGGCGGAAGTATAAATTTCAAAGAAGGTTTGAAATTTGCATTGGTAATGAGTCTGGCGACTGCCCTCCTTGCCATCATTGTTCAATATATTTTTATAACGGTTATTAGTCCTGAATATTTGCCTAATATGATCAAGTATATGGTTGCTCACGGGCGATTTGACCAAAAGAGCGCTGAAAATTTTTACACTATGGCAAATCAGATGAAAAACTCGGCATATACCAATCTTGTTATGGGTGTATTTTTTGGTGCCATTAGCGCTGCATTGCAGAAAAATAAGGGAATTGACTCTTAAGTCACTGCCTTAGTCCTTCACATCGTTATTTTAAACATCGAATTTTATGATACCATCCTTTCGCAAGCATTAATATCAAAAAGTACGCTTCAGGTAAATCGCCTTTGACTTATTGTCGTAATAAAATATCAGTAAATTACTATTTACTTGATAGGTCAGCTCATGTTCTACCAAGGCATTCAAAAAACGGTCTGCCCATTCAGGTTGTCCAACCTCCGTCGAAAATAATTCACTGACTTTGAAACGATAATTACCTATAATTTCAAATTTACCTAAAATTTCATTCGAAATATTTATGCCCCTAAAGGATTTGGGATTGGAGAAAGCATCAAATTTGATTGTTATGTCTCTGTTCCATGAGTTTTCCGAATTTTTAAATTCAGGTATGCCTGTATTTAAATCCATAAAGGAGATGACCTTCCAAGAACCATTGATGGCATTTTCAAAAGATTCACCTGTACAACCCACCAATAAAGTTGGTGTGAATATTGATAAGAATAAAATCTTTTTCATAATCGTAATCTTACTTTTTAAAACATAAAAATAATTATTAATTGTTATCTCCTTAACAGGTAAAACCCGGTGTTTGATCAGTTCAATTAATCTATTATTACAAGTTTAAAGGTCTGTTCACTGCTATCCACAAGTGTCTTGACGATATATGTTCCGCCGGCAAGTCCTGAAATATCGATGTCAGAAGGGTTATCAATGCGCACCGATATGACTTCTTTGCCTGTAATGTGATAGATCCTTACAAGTGTACTTTTGTTTATTCCGTCTATTCTTACCATTGAATTGGCAGGATTAGGAAATATTCGGATATGGTGGGCAACCAAGTTTTTATCAGAGCTGACTGCTTTGAATGATCCGCCTGCCCCGACACATCCATCCGCTAAATATGGTATAGTAAATTCAAGGTATTTATTAAGGTTGTAGCTTCCAAGTGTGGCTTCATGGAGTTTGACATCAGTAATCTTAACACCTGAGTGTTTATTGACGGGATTAGGATCTAATATGCCGTTGCTGTAAACAGAAAATACCTTAAGGCTGTCTGTTAGTCCCGGAAGTTGGGCTGCATCCAACAATGAGGAAATTTCTATATCGGTTAGGTAAAATCTCATTTCTACAGGATAATATGGCTGAATAGCCGGATTTATCAGCCAGTGTCTGTTTAATACCGTCCAATTGGTCGGATCAGTAATATATTCGGCGTTGTTAATTTTGGTATATCTGGCTGATGTAGGAATACTCACTTTGACATCTTCCGGAGCTATGGTATCGTGTTCGTTTAATTTCAATGAGACAAGCATTAATTCATAATTTCCGACAGGATTTTTGTCGGCGGAGATGCTGTAGTGTGTCCAGCCGTCTTCATCCTTGCATGATGTATTGGATGTATATAGCTTGGTTGAAGTGGGAATGCGCAGGGGTGCACATACGGATTGGTTACCGCATAGATTTAATCCCCAACCGTAAAGAAATCCGGTATTGGTATTATTATTGTTATGAATTTCAAGGGTATATGTATTTTCGGGATTAAGGTCTTTGAATTTAATAAAGGATTGAACCGGCTTAATAGGTGTTTTGTACATTCCAAAAAGCAAATTAATGGAATCGCAGGGTATTTCATCAATTAAAAAATTGTCTGAAAACTTTAAAGCAATGTTCTTGCTTCCGGAACATTGTTCGTTCCATAACTTTGATGATCCCTGACCACCTGCTTTTAAAACTGCTGAAAGGTCGCCTATAGATTCAGAGAACCCCTTGAGATTAATTACTTCCAAACTTTTTATTTTATCGAAAGTGAGATTGGAAACCCTGATACTGTCATAAGATGTTCCACTATTTAGTAGTAAGGAGTCACTGATAGATGAATAGAATTGCGAACAAACTCCTGTGCGTAGAACATTTGTGTTTGAATAAACGGATTTGCCGCAAATACCTTCTGCATTGATTCGCCAATAATAGATGGTGTTGTTGTCCAGTGGCGTTTCAGGAATATAAATATTACTTACCAAGCCGCTTGCTTTTAAAACCAACTCATTAAAATCGGAATATTTAGAAACCTCCAAATTATAGGTTACGGTCTGATCTGAAATTTTATTCCATCGGAATTGAATATTTGGCGTTACATTTTCAGAATAGTTGACCGGGCTAAACAGACTTGGTTTTGATGGTAAGGAATAAGTCTGAATAGCAATCCCTTTTTCTACTGTGAGACTTTTTGTCGTAAAATGGAAGAGCAGGCTGTTATTGCCGATTGCTGCATTTGTATTGATTATTGTTATTTTTATGGAATCGCCGTCAAATAAGGTGTCCTGACTGAACTTTATATCAAATCCGGGATTGTCGCTCACGTGTGCAACGACGATGGTATCCGCAATAGAGTCGATTGAGGTGGCATATATATAAAATTCTGTACTGTCGCCTTGGCAAAGTTGGTCGGAGGGTGTGCCAAGAGAGATGCTGAATGGCGGCAAGCCAGACTTTATTTCGAAATTGTTATTGGAAATGTCAAAAAATACATTGTCATCTGCTTTAATCTTAATTCTGAAATTTTTACCGATGATATCCGGAACGGTTATTTGTTCACTACCATCATTGGCTGTAGTGGTCAGAAGATAAGGATAAGTGTAGCCTCCGTCCTCTGACAAGAGAATCTGAACAAGTTTGCAATTGACCGGGCCCTTGTCTGTCTGAGCTACATCCCATATTACATCCACTTTATCGCCGATATACCAGGTGATATATTTCTGGTTGGGATAAGTGACAAGGAATGGTCCCTTTGTCTGATCTACGGTAAGTTTATTGGTTTTCTGGCTATGTTTAGCACCTCCGGCCACATCTTCTCTGACGGTTAAAATAAAATTAATGTCTCGGCTTACAGCTGGCAAGGTCTCCCATGTGTTTGTCGTATTATTGACGATGTATTCCATTTTAGGAAATGTCCGAATCCCTGAGGAATCAGCATAGTATGATCTGAAAAGAGGTCCGAATTTATTAGTTTCTACAGGGGGTTGAACTTCGGCGATTTCCGAATCCAATTGCTCCCAACGATAGAGTAGGGGCGCCTCTCCGGTAGCCTGTGCCGTCAGTTCGAACGGAGTTTTTGCAGGAATGGTGTAGTCTCCGCTTGAATACGTAATTATCGGCAATTCTCCCGGTAAATCTGTCTTGGTGGCGCATTGATCACCAAATCCATTGACGATATATTGTCCCATTTCCTTGATGCTGTATCCATGGAAATATGCATCACTGTGGTCCTGGACATTCGGGGCACAGATGCCTGCATAACCCATAATGGTAGATGCGCTTCCGGGTTCGTATGAAGCGGTCAGATCACGGTTGCATGCATTATTTTGTGTATGTGAACCGCTCATCTGGTGACCTACTTCATGTGCTACATAATCGATGTCAAACGGGTCATTGATGGGACTCCCTGAGCCGGTTCCGCCCCATGCTTTACGATCTTTGCTGCAGGTGACTGCATAACCGGCAAGACCTCCTCCTCCGGTACTGAATATGTGACCGATATCATAGTTGTCGGTTCCGATCTTCGTATCACATTCAATCTGATTCTGATTGAGCTGCATGTTGATATCTTCGTTGTCATATGGGTCTGAAGTGGGATCCAAATATATCAATGTGTCTGTATTGGCAATAATTTCAAATCGAACGGCAAACTGATGTTCATACACAAAATTAATCCTGTTGATTGTAGTGTTCATTGCTGAAAGTACCTGTTCGACCGTGCCGCCATGAAATTGTGCGTATTCGCCTGTACATGAAAGTGCCATTCTGTAAGTCCTGAAGTAGTTGTCTGAAACGCTGGCGGAAGGTGGTTCATTCTGTGGCTGGTGACTATCGTCAAACAGGCATTCAAATTTACTCGTCCGGATAGCATCATTGCTGTCATAAACCAGATATTTATCCGTATTGTCCTTGTGAGCCGGGTCAATATAAATAGACTTGCCATGGTTGTTTATCAGGGCGTGGAAGCCTTGATAGGTGACGTCTATCCGGCCGTAAAGCGACGGATCGGTGACTCCCCTAATAATAAAGTTTTTGATTCCGGGGTATTTTGATTGAAAGCCCGGAGCTATCGTATTGGTATGCCATACCTTGAACTCAGCAAGCCGACCATTTTCCAGGGGAATAGTTATAAAGGTCATATCTGAATTTCTTGCCTTTTCATCAGGAGCATTTTCCAGGATTTGCTTTAACGAATTTAAATCGAGTTGATAAAGGTCAGATTTAGTGGTCTTTATACGGTATGCTGTCCTGTCTGATGCAGGAAGCTTAGTCCAGAGACCCTTATTTTGAGAAAAGGAGGTGTACGATAGGCAGCAGATAAGCAGAAGTAAGGTAATACGCATTAGATTTAGTTTAGATGTGGAAAACTTATTTATTTTGTGGATGGTCTATTCTATTGTTGTATCTCACAAGGATATTTCGGGCTACGAGCTTGGATAATTGTTTTTCAATGCCTTTATGCAGAATTAGGTAAGATTGGTCAAATTCAAATTTTTCCAGGATGATTATTTCGCTTCCAATATTTAAATTGTGATTATTCAGATGGGTCAAAAAAGCTGCTTTGTGATTTAATACGCCGACTATTGTAACCTGTTGACCAAAACTAATTTCTGTCAATGGATATCTTGATCTCAAAATATATTTTCCGCTTTCGTCAGGAATAGGATCGCCGAAAACGTCATATTTAGGGAATTTCAGGATTTGGTCTATTTCATTAATCAATTTATCAGAATGGATATGTTCCAGCTGATCAGCCAGATCCTCGACTTCTGTCCAGTTAAAATTTAGTCGTTGGGTTAACATAACTTTCCAAAGTCGATTTTTTCTGATTAAATTTGTGGCAATGGTATTACCCTGTGCATTGAGTGTAACGCCATAATACTTCCTGTAAGTGACGAGGCCTTTTGAGCTAAGTCGCTTTATCATATCGGTGACGGATGCAGGTGTTGTATTTATTTGGTCAGAAATAGCATTGGTTGAGACAGCTTGTCCTGTTCTTTCAAAAAGGTAAAAAATAACCCGAATATGATCTTCTTCTGACTCTGTCAACTTCATTTTATGAAGGCTTCTATTATTTGTACAAAGTAAAGATAAAAATACCCATTTTTGGCATTTTTTACAAAAAATAATATTTTTAAAATATAATTATTAACAAAATATAATTTAATGAAAACAAAAGAAGACATTATTAATAATTGGTTGCCAAGGTACACCGGAAGACCATTGGAGGATTTTGGCAGATTTATCATTCTTGTCAATTTTAAAGACTATGTGGTGAGATTTGCTAAAATGTACAATGTGCCGGTTTTAGGGGAAGATAGAGCTATGCAAAGTGCTAGTTATAATGACGTCACCATCATAAATTTCGGAATGGGAAGTCCCAACGCCGCCACTATCATGGATCTTTTGGAAGCGATTTCGCCGAATGCCGTTTTGTTTTTGGGTAAGTGTGGTGGATTGAAAAAAATTAATAAAGTGGGAGACCTGATCCTTCCAATTGCAGCTATCAGAGGTGATGGTACTTCAGATGATTACTTCCCGAGTGAAGTGCCTGCTTTGCCGGCATTTGCACTTCAGAAAGCTATTTCAACCGCTATCCGTGAGCAGGAAAGGGATTATTGGACAGGTGTGGTATATACGACTAACCGAAGGGTGTGGGAATGGGATGATGGTTTTAAAGAATATCTATCAAATATAAGGGCAATGGGAATTGATATGGAGACGGCAACTATTTTTTCTGTTGGATTTCACAATAGAATTCCAACAGGAGCTCTCTTGCTGGTAAGTGATGTGCCTATGTTTCCGGAAGGTGTGAAGACAGATGCAAGCGACGAGATAGTTACCAAAAATTACGTGGAAGATCATCTGAATATCGGTATCCAATCTCTTATTATGTTGAAAGAAAATCACAAGACTGTAAAACATCTGAAATTTTAACAGGTTCGGTTAGAAAAGAAAAATACGCATTTTATATCGGAATTATAGCCAATAATCGAAAAATTATGATTAAATACGATCTGTATTTTAATTTTGACGTATTGTCTAAATAGTTACCGTTGCGAGTATTATACATTTTCAAAGAAAGTTTTATTCAGGCTCTATCTGAATTAAGGAATAATAAGATGCGGACCTTCCTGTCATTGCTGGGAATTATGATTGGAATATTCTGTATCATTGCTATTCAGGCAGCAGTAGATTCCCTCGAGTCGAATATTCGATCAAGCTTTGAAAAATTGGGAAATGATATCGTATATGTGGACAAGTGGCCTTGGAAAGACACCGGAGGAGATTATTGGCAGTATGCAAGCCGCCCTGAAATTAGTTTTCGTGATTATCAGAGTATTAGGGAAAAGAGTCATCTGGAAGGATTGGTTTCCTATTCCTGTTTTATTGGTACAAAGGTAGCAAAGTTTGAAAGGAATACCGTGGAAGGTGCTTTTGTAATGGGAGTGAGCGAGGATTATGCCAATATCTTTAAAATTGATATCGTAAATGGTCGTTTTTTTAATGCTGGAGATATTTTACGAAACAGCGATTATGTGGTCATAGGCCATGACGTTGCTGAAAATCTGTTTGGTCAATCTGATCCCATTGGTCGTCCGATAAAGCTTGGTGGAAGGAAATTTCAGGTTATCGGAGTGATCGAAAAGACCGGTAAAAGCCTGATTAATCCATTGAATTTTGACCAGGTATGCATTATTTCCTATAAATCAGCAGGTTATTTTATTAATTTGAATGGAAAGTTTTTTAGGTCTTCCGTCAACGTAAAAGCAAGACCTGGCGTTGCTCTTACTAATTTAATAGATGAATTGACTTACATTATTAGGGCAGAGAGAAAGTTGAAGCCAATTGAAGAAGACAATTTTTCATTGAATGAACTTACCATGTTAAATAAAATATTTGACAGTATTTTCGGTGTGATGAAATTGGCAGGATTGATTATAGGCGGATTTGCTATCCTTGTTGGGATGTTCAGTGTTTCCAATATCATGTTTGTTTCAGTGAAGGAAAGGACCAATATTATTGGAATTAAAAAAGCTTTGGGCGCTAACAGGAGTATCATTTTGCTTGAATTTCTGATCGAGTCTGTGGTTCTTTGCCTGATTGGTGGTTTGTTTGGCCTGCTGGCTGTATTCGGTGCATTGAAGATCGCTACAGCTTTTACGGACTTTGAGATGAGCCTTTCCATTGCCAATATTTCCATAGGCATGCTTCTTTCGGTTTTTGTCGGTATTCTCGCAGGGGTAATTCCTGCATATAGTGCTGCAAGACTTGATCCTGTAGAGGCAATAAGGCAGGCTTAATCTGCCCAAGCGAATTATTTTTCTGGATAAGTAATGAATTATTATATTTTAGTAAAAATCATTATATGAAACCACAAGTTGACTATGTTTCCGGTTTTCCCCCTCTTGATATACGTATTGGTACCATTGTAAAAGCCGAGTATTTTTCAAGGGCTAAGAAACCTTCCTATAAATTAAAAATTGATTTTGGTGCCGAAATAGGTATAAAACAATCAAGTGCACAGATAACCCAATTATATGACACTGATACGTTAACAGGAAGGCAGGTTGTCGGCATCGTGAATTTTCCCCCGCGTAACATAGCCGGATTTATATCCGATGTTTTGATTTTAGGGGCATTTAATCCCGATCAAAGCGTCGTATTGCTACAGCCCGAGCGGGAAATGCTCAACGGTTCAATAGTTGGCTAAAATTACCCCGACTCTCAAAACAGGGGTATTTGCTATAACAAACCTTTTTAGATATTCAGTTAATTTCTATCCAGGCAATTCAGGTCGCTGAATGCTGCTTTCAGTCTTGATACAAAATTGGCTTCACCGGCTCTGAGCCAAACTCGAGGATCGTAAAATTTCTTGTTGGGCTTGTCTTCTCCGTCAGGATTGCCAATCTGGCCTTGCAGATAACCTTCATTGGATTTATAATAGTTCTTTACACCTTCCCAGTAAGCCCATTGCATGTCGGTATCGATATTCATTTTAACAGCTCCATAGGAAATAGCCTCCCGGATTTCTTCTCTGCTTGAACCACTTCCACCATGAAATACAAAGTTGATGGGCTTGGGTCCGGTATTAAATTTCTTCTCAACATAGACCTGTGAGTTGTGCAATATGACGGGTTTAAGTGATACATTACCCGGCTTATATACACCATGAACATTACCAAAAGCAGCAGCAATGGTAAATCTCTCACTCACTTTTCTTAATTCTTCAAACGCATAGGCAACTTCTTCCGGTTGAGTGTACAACCGGCTACTGTCCACTCCTGAATTGTCCACACCATCCTCCTCACCACCGGTAACTCCAAGTTCTATTTCAAGAGTAATGCCTATGGCTGACATT
>JAGFJA010000030.1 GCA_024103005.1 Saprospiraceae bacterium | reverse complement strand
CACTAGGAAATAGATTATTGCTATAGAAAGAGTTATGTCACTAGCCCACTTATAACCGTCTAGAAAGGTCAAAAACTCAATTAGTTTTTCGCTAAAGCCAAAATAATACAAACTGAGAATTGGAATTGAAGTCAAAATTGTCGGAAACAATCTAGCTTTTATGTAATATTCGTTTATTTTCATTTATAGTCTTCTTTTCAGCTTGCAGGTAACGTTTTGGCGCTTGGCGCAGTGGCGGATTTCGGAGCACAAAACTGTCAATACACCACAAAAGTTGATGCGAGGTAGAATGTTCAATTAACCACTTCACCCGCCATTGAGCCAAACGCCTGTTACCACCAGTGCTTCCTTGTCTGCCGTAGTTTGTCAGTCTATTTGTTATTGCTCTTTTCATTATCTTTTGTCGTGCGGTGGGGCATTTTTTAAAATTTCTTTTTCTCGTGGGTTGGCTTTGCAAGCTCTTTGACAAAGCTTTGGTCTGCGGGCTGGCTTGTGCGGCTTTGGCAATGTGCTTGCAAAATGCGTTGAGCTAGTCCTTTCTTGATTTCAACCATCTTTTTTCTTTAATTGAGTAAACATGACCATTCCAGTAATTTTTAACTTCTTCATCCCATTCAAAAGCTGGGGTAAAAAGTTTGTAAAATGTATTATTTGGATTTTGAATCACCTTGTCTATATAGGTATACCCAATTTCAGAAAGAAAATAAATATCTCCCTGAGCATGATTCTTATCCTTAATTCTTAGTGAATATAGTTGTGAAAGTTGGTTGAGTATTTCTTCTTCAATTATTGCTTCCCCCAAATTATCTAACACAAGCTGTGGAATAAATGAAATAAATTCTTCAGCGTCTGTATAATGCGCACTGGAACTATTGAAGACACTATTTGAATTTAAAAGAGTTAGAAACAGCCACTGTTTTTGAAGTTCTGAGACATATGTTTTATTAATAGTATTGTAAATCACAAGTGCACTCAGATTCGTTTTAAAGGCCATTGATTTATAATGCTTCAACTTAATCATGTAGTCTGCACTGTCAACATCTTTGAACCCATTTTTTTTATTGCACCACATAGTAAACATGCCAATATATTGAATCAAATAATCGCTCCATGAGTATTCATGTTTAGAAAATGAGATTTGTATCAAGTGCTTTTGCTTATTTTCTTCTTCAATAGTTTCTTTATGTCCAATTAGATGCAGAAGTATTTCCATCATAATCAAATACATGGATAGATCAATTAATGACGGTTGATCACATTTGTCGTCATTCGTTTTTTGATGAAGTATGTCATAATAGCTATCCAAGAATTTTATGACCTTGGCTTTCATTTTTTCAAAGTTTGACTGGGATATGCTTCGCTTTGGTTTGGGTTCTTTCTTTTCTGAACGACCACCTGAACTATTGATGTCTTCCGTTTCTTCTTCGTCAATTTTAGACTGTAATTCTTTCTCTCTGCTTTCTTTTAAATAGGAGAAAATACTTTCCCAGAGGCGCACTCCTTTGTATTCTATGTAATGCTGAATTTTCTCCTTGTTATCGATCTGTTTGGCTCTTTCCTGAATTTCTGCATAACTCAAATAGAGCACATCATCATCTTTCTCTTGGGGCATCCCGTCATTACGTTCTTCTTGCTCACTGGCTTTTGATATTCTTTTTTTTACTTCTTTCTGACGATAGATGGTATTGAGATAATCAATGATTTTCGGAGTAGAAAAATTTCCGCTTTCAATCAGTTTTCTAATCTGGTTTAATGATCTATTCCGTGGAGAAGGATTTGTGCTTTCAAAAGCATTGATATCCGTTATGAACTGTTTGTTCGAAGTTGCTATTCCTTTTTTGGAAACTTCTGCGAAGAGTAATGTAACCCCATGCGGTATTGACAGCTGTTGAAAATGCTCACCAACTTCAAGCGAAATCATTTCTTCAAATTGTATTTTTCCTTTTGGATCGAATAATTGAATGATTCCATCCTTGATGGGATGTTTTACTTGATATATGAGATTGACGGCATCAAAATTCTTTTCTGCCGATTTGATAAAGACGCTACGTTGAAGTTCAGCTGATTCTGAAAGGTTGGATTCGTTTTCAGATTCGTAATCTTTAAGGAAGACTGGCTTACTGGTTGATTTTATCGATAGCAATTCAAGATAATCTGAATCCGTGCTTTGATAGATCACACAAGACTCTTGATTTGCAGCCGGTATTGTCATAGTGCCAAAGGCTGCTATCGAAGCATTTGCACTTCCTGAAACAAGATAGTTTTTAGCTTTCCCTTCAAGTACAATGTTCTTTGCATGAAAATAACTTTGTCTTTGTTTTTCCTGCATGACCTCAGTCCATTCAAAAAAACGGACATTGGTTTGATTCTTCATTTTGAAGGGTAATGAACCAAAATCAGCCTGCACGAGTACATCAATTTGACCCGGGTTGTAGCGTTTATTTAGCTCCTGAATAAACTTCCCCTCTGAATCGTGAAACGGACACATGATAGTAATTCGCTTTATCTGGTCATTACCAATGATATTAGATAACTGGTTAAAAAGTGAGCTGTTAATTTGATTCGTATGAAAGCTAATCTGGTTTTGTGTATCCAAATCAAAAATGCTTGATTCTACTTCTTTACCATTAGATAGTAAGAAGCAATTCTCTTCAATACTTTTTAGTTTGCTGTTGGCAGAATCACCTAAATCAGCATGTAACTGTTTCATGTAATTCCATGCTTGAATGACAAAGCCATATTTGGTATCATCCAGGCTATTGACATAAACGGTATTCCAAACTTCCAAATTTTTGCCGTGCCCGGAAGTGGTTAAATTGCCCGAACCTACGAGTAGCAAAACTGAATCAGGTCCTGCCAGAAAAATCAATTTGGAGTGAAATGCTCCGTTGCTTTGTATGCCGTGAACAGCATAATTTCTTTTGCGTTGTTGACTTAAATATGCGTAGTGATCTAACTGCGTTGAAAGCATGGCGCCATCGGCCAGAATAGAAACATAGTGAATGCCTTTTGACCCAAGCAATGGCAATACCTGCTGTTCTAAATAGTACAGGTTGATTGAATAGGTGGTAAATATGGCTGAATGAAATTTACCGGTTGGAATTTCTTTAAGGAGGATTCTGCTTTTCATACACCTCCAATTATTTTAGTACCTGCTTCTGTAATGGTGTAGACTTTTCCATCTCTCTTAATCAAGCCAATATCCATGATATATTGAAGCACATTTTGCAAGCGCGGAGTTGTTCGGTTTGGTAGTGTTTCTCTCAAGCGCCAAACTGAATAATCCTCAATCATGTAATTGTGCACCAAACTTTGACCAATCCGTGTTTTACTATAGGATGAAAAGGTGTGAAGATTAATCGCTTTGATGATGATGGCTTTTACATATTCTTGAACACTCAATTCACTTTTAGAAATAACCAATTCATCAATGAGATCCATGGCATAACCAATCCGATTGAAATTGTTTTCGGGTGCCGCAGCGAATTCTTCCAGTTGATCTAATTGGTCATGGCAATTAACGTGCACATGCAAAATGGTTTTGACGGCATGCATCAGGCATGTGCCAAATTCACCTGTGCGGAAATGCTTTTCCATCGCATCATAAGCGATATAAATATCTTCCTCATTGGTCTTTATTTGCTCGGTTAATTGTTTGATGGAATCTATTCCTTGAAGAGAACTTTCTAATACAACAGCTTCCAGAGTTTCATTCACAAGCTCATCAATTTTTTGATCCAATAAGGTTGGATAGGTTTCAATGAAATAGAGAAAACATGAGTGAAAATGTTCAAAGGCTACATGTATAAGTTCATTTATTTCAAATAAATACCAGGCAGTTGCGGCATTTTTTTTTAAAACATCTTCTTTCTGATGAGAGCGATAATTTGCTCGCAAAAAAGAGCTTACCAGATTTTCAACACCTTCGTTTTGCTTGTTTAAGTGATTTAATATCAGCTTGATAGTTTCTTTTCGGTTAAAGGTGGGCTCCGCCTTTCTATTGTCGGCAGCAAGAATTGCCTTTTCATAAAAGATACGTTCACTGCTACCTTCTGGTATTTCATGTAATGCAAAAGATTTTAAATTGGTTAGTTCTGATTCTTGAATGCTACCACTATGCACCGAACTCCAGAAAAGATCACGTTCTTCTTTTGGAATGTTTTCCTCAAAGGCTTTAGCAAGTTCTTTTCCTTTATCTGTCAGTGTATAAATATTGAGATCGAGCTGCGTATTGGGATGGTTAATCAAATTAAGATCACGAACAACACCGCTGTAATACTGACCAAAAACACCCAGTTTAAACTTCCAATATAAGCCTGGACCATCTTCAGTTTTTGATTCCCAATCGGCTCCATTTTTTAGACTGATAACTGTATCTAAATTTTTCGCTGCATAAGCGCTTCCACTCACTCCAGTAATACCCTCGAAATTTTTCACCATCATATAGGCCAGCAGCAATTCTGCTCTGCGGCTATAGCGAATCTGTTCTTGTAGTGAATTTTTCTTATCGATGTTTTGAAGAATGGTATCAAATATCCAGCAGAAGAATCCATTGTAACGGATGCGGTTAGTAACGTTGGTAATGCCCACCACCATTTTGGTGTAAATCACCACACTGCTGTTCTGAATGGCTAAAGGATCTCTACCACTGGCAGCAGAGGAAAACTCTGCCCAAAAAGGTTCTATTTTTTCATCAGTCGTAAAGGCCATTTATTTTGTTCCTAATAATATTCTTTTATGTACTCATAAGCCCGATTAAATAATTCCTCTTCTTTATGAAGTTGGTATCGAAGCAGTGTTCTTCTAAGGGATTTCTGTACAAGTCTTTCACCAGTTACTGTTGCTTGCCAACCATCATAACGCACATTCTTAACTATTTCTTCGTCAATGTCATTTACTATGCGTTCAACGATTGCGGGGGTTTTATCGGTCTTCATTTCCAGGAAGAGTTCTGTCAATGCTGCTTTAGCGGTTTTTTGTTCCTGAACTGAAATGATTTCTCTTTCTGCCCTCAACGTGTCTTTGGCCAACTCACAAAGTTGCTTAATGAATTCCACGCTGCTAATTAATCCTTGCTCGGCCTTATCTCTCAGTTCTTGTAAGCGTTCGCCAAGTGCTTTAAATTTCGGATTGCCCGGGTTCTTCTTGAAACGGCTAATGAGAATTTTCACAACTCGTTCGGCTTCTTTCGGATTCTTCTTATTCATCAATTCCTCAATGAGTTCTGAATCCAGCACCATTTCTTCCATATCGTGATTGATACCCGAAACATGGATATGCTCATGAATCAATGCTGTGGTTTGAGCTCCCAATGCGTGCCATAACAATCGACCATTATCGTCAGCCGCAGGTTTTACGGATGTATAAACCTGAGAAAGCCATTTGTAATCCTTTTGGAACTGATTTAAAACTTCGTCAGGACTTAGAGCTTCCCAAAGTTTGGAAAGTGTCGAAAAATCTTTGGCAAATGCATCTCGCTTTTCATTGGTATTGATGGCGTTTTGTGCGGCTTCCAATCCTTCGAAACCCACTTTGTTTCGGTCAACACCTTCAAAATGGGCTAGTGTTTTTTCCATGTATTCAGGAAGTTTATCTCTTAACTCCTGAAGATTGGTAATCACCGTTTTTACGGTTTCCTCATCAAATGCCAATGCTTGGGCTGTATCATCAAATACGCCAAAGTAATCAACAATACGGCCAAAGGTTTTATTGGGGAAAAGCCGGTTGGTTCGGCAAATGGCTTGCAATAGGGTGTGGTCTTTCAGCGATTTATCCAGATACATGGTTTGTAATACTGGCGAATCAAAACCTGTCAAAAGCTTAGCTGTAACAATGATAAATTTCAATGCCGAGTTCGGATCATTGAATTCCTCCACAATTTTTTCCTGCTTGTCTTTGTCAATGCCCCATTTTTGTTTGAAATCAAAATCATCATTGGCAGAAGTACTGATAACAACCCGGCTGCTGTTTTCGGGCATTAGCTTATCCAATGCTTCTTTGTATTGAATACAGGCGTAGCGGTCTGGGGTTACAATCATGGCTTTAAAGCCTTCGGGAGCCACATGTTTGTTGTAATGCTGCACAATATCTTCTACAATAGTTTGTACCCGTTCAGGAGCTTTCAAAAACTCATTCATCTTGGCGGCTTTCTGACTGAGTTTATTGTGGTCTTCTTCACTCAGGTCATTGGCCAATTCATGAAATGCGGTATTGAGTGCTTCTTTATCAATATGGTAGTTGGGTAGTCTCGGTTCAAAATGTAAGGGCAGCGTTGCTTTGTCTCGGATACTATCCTGAAAGGTATAGCGACTCATGTAGCCGCCTTCATCTTCATCTGCACCAAAAGCCCAGAATGTGTTTTTATCGGCTTTGTTGATGGGCGTTCCGGTAAGACCAAACAAGAAAGCATTGGGGAGTGCAGCCCGCATCTGTCTTCCAAGGTTTCCTTCCTGTGTGCGGTGAGCTTCATCTACCATTACAATGATGTTTTCACGTTGGTTCATGTAGGGATAAGCATCCCTAAACTTGTGAATCATCGTGATGATAATCTTTCGGGTGTCTCTTTCGAGCAGCGTATTGAGCTCTTTGATACTGTCGGTAGTCACAAAGTTGGAAACATCTGCCGAAGCAAAAGAAGCGCTGATTTGTGAATCCAAATCCGTTCTGTCCACCACAATTAAAACAGTTGGATTGCCCAATTCAACTTGCTTTCTAAGTTTCTGGGCAGCAAAAAGCATTAATAATGATTTGCCCGAACCCTGAAAGTGCCATATCAGTCCTTTCTTAATGCGACCTTCCAAAACCCGATTCACAAGCATATTGGCGCCTTCGTATTGTTGATAGCGGCAAATAACCTTGATTTTCTTTTTGGAATTGTTGGTTCCATACACCGAATAGTATTGCAGAATATCGAGCAAGGTAGAAGGCTTTAGCAGGTGTGTGAGCTGTTTGCCTACATCTTGCAAACCCGCAAATTGAGTTAATTCGTCTTTCTCGTTTTCAATGCGCCAGGGTGCCCAAAACTCAAGGGGTGTTCTTATTGCACCAATGAACAACTCTTTCCCTTCGGAAGCAAAGGATAAAATATTGGGTACAAAAAGCTGTGGAACCGCATTTTCGTAAATATCATGTACTTCATGGGCTGCATCATACCAACTGATGGCCGGGCGGACCGGTGTTTTTAATTCGCCTACCACTACCGGAATGCCATTGATAAACATTACTACATCCGGAATTTTGGTTTCTCGGGCATGTACCTTGAATTGGTTGGTCATGATAAACGAGTTCTCTTTCAGTTGCTCGTAATCAATCAATTTTACTTTTACATGCTCACCTTTGGAGCCAAAAGGCATGGTGTGTTCATTTCTCAGCCATTTGGCAAACTCTTCATTGGCACGCACCAAGCCAACATTAGCAACGGTAATTAAAATGGCTCTGAGCTTGCGGATAACTTCATCAGAGTGCTCAGGATTTCTTTCAATATCAGGATTCAGTTTGCAAAGGGATGCTTTCAACTCTTTTTCGAGAAGCACTTCTGTAATATCACGCTTCAGCAATTCAGCAGGAACGTACCGCCATTTGACACTATCGTAGGGTTCAATCGGTTCTTCCACCACATGACTTTGCTTCACCTCATTCAGGTTTACGCCTGTGAGCTTGTGAATAAAAAAATGCTCTACACTATTGAGTTCGTTAAATCCCATTATCCTAATATTTCATCTAACAATTTATGCTTGAGTTTTTTAAGCGTTGCTTTTTGATTGCTCAATTCTTCTACATTTTTGTCTAGCAAATGGAACACCTCCAAAATCTCTTTCTGTGATTTTAAATTTGGTATAGACAATTCCATTTTTGATAGGTCTCTCCATTTTGCCCTTGGACTAAGTGATCCGGCTGAATTACTTACTGCAAATTCAAAAACAGGATCGGCAGACATATAGTAGGGGAGAAGTTCTGGCAGTATGTTTTTAGGATTTGCTTTTAAAACGGTAATATCACCCGAACACAAACCTTTAAAATCTGCTTTGGCCGCTTTTTTCAGATATGCCCTTCTTCTGCCAAACAGCACATCTCCTTCCTCAAATACCTTGGTAAAAGTGGTGCCATCAGCTACATTGCCTGAACCTTTGATTTTCAAGTTGCCTGGTTCGATATGTTCCAAGCCAACAAATCTTTCAATGCCTTCTTCTAATGGATTTTTTGCTGTGGCTCTTGATTCTTTAGCCAAATCACCAAGATTGACTTTCCTGCAATTTCCGTTGATTAAGCTACCGAACTTTGGTTCAGTTGAAACTAGTTCATTGGACAGTTTGGTTCTCAGCTTTCTCAAATTACCCTCCTGCGCTTCGGTTTGCTCGATTTGCTTTTCAAGGGTTAAAAACAAAGAGAGTATTTTCTCCTGCTCGTCTTTTGGGGGTAGTTTGAATTGGTATTTTGATAAAGCAGGCCATTTCAAGTAGGTCGACATTGTACCTGCAGAATTTGCGTTCACATAATCATAAAATGCATCACGCTGCATAATGAATGGAAGAAGTTCTTGAATCAACTTGCCATTTGTTTCTAATGCCCAAATGTGCGGAGAACAAATGCCATCAAAATCAGCAATTGCTACCTTTTTTTGATAAGCTCTTCTTTTTGCAAAGAGAATTTGACCTTTCTTAAAAGTTCTAGAAAATGTTGGCTGTTCTTCGGGGGCAACACCTTGAATCTTCAAATTAAGTGTTTCAAGATGCTCAACACTTACGTATTTTGCATTTGCTCTTTTTAGTGGATCACGCTCATTTACCTCAACGTGCTTGACAACCTTGCCAAAATCAACTGTTTCCCATATGTCTTTTCTCAACTTCATACCGTTTCTATTCCTAACTCGTTAAGTTTAGAAATCAATTCGTTGTAACCTGACTGAAGGCTTTCCTGATTTCTTTTGGTTTTTGCGAGCAATTGTTCAACAGTGTATTGAGTGTCTTCTCCATTGGTTTTCACATAGAGTTGAATACTCAGATTTCCGTCATTCTCACCTATAATTTTTTCGCTTTCAACAACTTTAGCAAATCCAGATTCATCTTTGAAATTCCAATATGCATCTGCCATTCGTTTGATGTGTTCATCTTTCAGGTAAGCAGCACTTCTTTCCAAGCGTATTTCATCCTTCCCATCAATAAAAATGACTTTCACTCTTCGTTCTTTCGGTTTGTTCATATTGCAAACCAACAAGCAGCTTTCCATGCTGCTGTTGTAGAAAAGGTTTTTGCCCAGGCCAATTACCGCATCCACCACATCTTCCTCAATCATCTTTTTACGCATACTTGCTTCGGAATCCCTAAACAATACGCCATGTGGCCAAAGGGAAACACTGCGCCCGGTATCGGGCTTCAGGCTTTTGATAATGTGCTGCTGAAAGGCATAATCGGCACAACCTTGCGGTGGCGTTCCCCAAATGTTTCTTCCAAATGGATCATTCACAAATTTGGATTGGCTCCAACGCTTTATTGAATAAGGTGGATTGGCCATGACCACATCAAACTGTTTGAGCTCGTCATTTTCCAATATCTGCGGTTGGTCAAGTGTATCACCCTGCACGATCAGAAATTCATCTATGGCATGCATAAACATGTTCATACGGGCAATGGCAGAAGTGATCAGGTTCAGTTCCTGTCCGTAGAGCTTCAGGTTTCGGTATTCTTTGCCTTGCTTTTTCAGATACAAGGCAGAGTTCAATAGAATACCTCCTGAACCACAAGTTGGGTCATACACGCTATCGCCAGGTTGCGGGTCGGTGATGCGTGTCATCAACTCAACTACGGTTCGGTTGGTGTAGAATTCAGCTGCTGTATGGCCACTATCATCCGCAAACTTGTTAATCAAATATTCGTAACCATCACCCATCAAATCGTGGGGGACATCCTTCACCGTCAGATTCATGGTAGAAAAATGCTCAATCAAGTCAATCAGTTTTTCATCACTCAACCTGCGTTTATTGGTCCATTGTGCATCTCCAAACACATCATGGAGCAATTCGAAATTGGCTTTCTCAATTTCATGCAAAGCATTCTGCAATTTTTTGCCTATATCGGTTGATGTAGCCCGAATGTCACTCCAATGGCAACCATCCGGAATCTGAAAACGGTGATTTTCACGGAACTTGGCATAGTCCATGTCACCATCAGAGAGTTCCAAAGCCTCCTGATATTCTTCATCCCAGATATCAGAAACCCTCTTGAAAAACAGCAGCGGGAAAATATATTGTTTAAAGTCGGCAGCATCAATCATTCCTCTCAGAATGTTGGCGGCTCCCCATAGGTAATCTTCTAGTTGTTTTTGTGTCATGCTTATCTGCTTATTGCTTTTATAAAAGTTTTTGTACCGTCTGGACTTGGCTCGGCCATTATTTTGATTGAATCGTTTTCATTCAAATGGTTATCGCTTACCATTTTAGGTGGAATACTTATCGTGGCGTGTGCATTGTCCGGTTGAAAGGTTCCCCAACCATTTTCAGCAACTCGGGAAACTGTGCCCGTAATCCAATCGCCATTACTCACTTTGCTTTTCCAACAGACTTTGTTGGATTCTTTATCAGGATTATTCTTCATGAATTCCTTAAACCAAAGCAGCAGGTCGAACAATAAGTAAACACAGCTCCGGTATAAATAGTCAGATTGAGCCGATTTTAAATATTGATCCACCTTTAGTTTGAGTTCCCCCTCTCCGTGTGAAGCATCCTGTATGATATTGAGTAAGCGGTGAATATTTTCACTTACTACGGGTGGAATGATTTCAGACAAATGCTCATAGTCTGAATGCTTATTGGCCAGGAATAGGCTGGAGCCATTAATCCATCCTTTGTTTGCAAGAATTGTTTCCGGAATAATCCCTTGTTCAGCCATACGCCTAAAAATCCGCTCTATAATTTTGCGAATAGGATTAAGCATATCCTCTGTATTGGCCAATTTTTCTACATTTTCAATATGCTTGATAAGGGCAAATAACCTTGAAAAATGTTCCGTACCAAGCAACTGGTCTGAACATGTCTCTAACAGTTGAGGATACTTGTGTTTCAATTGTGCGTCCGGTTGCTGGCTTGCAGCGGCTTTCATTTCTTCAAACAGCCTTACCACATCAGACGGATTTGTTTTATCGAAGCACCTTGCTTTATTAGCCTTGAGCAATGAGTTCTCACCTTTGGTAAACTTATCTTTTCCGGATAGCACGAACCATGGAAAGACCTTTTTAGACTTCAATTCATTGATTCTTGCAATGGCCATCCCAATTCCCGACTCATCTTCAGTTCCGGCTTCTTGTCCTTTCTTTTCAAAGAAAAGGCCATCCAATAGGATCACATCAAAATGCTCTAGTTTTCTCTCCAGCGATTCAAACCCTTCTTCAAAAGAAGGATATCCCTCCAGCAGTAATCCTTCATTGTCTGCTTCAATAGCAAACTGAATCATTTCTGCGTCTTTATATTGGTCATCTATCCAAAGCACTTTAAACATAGGCTATCTATTAAAAGGGATTAAAAAAGAATACGTTGTAGTAAATTCAGTTGTGAAATCATCTGCTATCAACTCCAATGTGCTCATGCCATTGTTGTGGTATTTAACGATTTCATTTAAGTCAAAACCGCCTTGCCCGGTATTACCTGTCTCACCTGCAAAGGAATTCTTCCTGATCAATTTATGCAGTGAATAATTCTCGGGAAATGGTTTGCCATTATTGGCTACCTCCACCTTGATGTAAGTATCAAATCTGCCAATCGTATCCTCCGACTGTTTCTTTACACTTGGAGCGACATAAAGGCTTACTCTGAATTCAAGTTTATATTTCTTCGAAAGGTCAATGAACGCATGCATGTTTGCATTTTCCACAATAGCATTCAAAGCAATTTCAAGTAATTCTGTATTTCCTTGGATTAATACCTTATTCTTGAGTTGGATTTTTATATCCGGATGAATATCTAATTTGGTATTCACGTTTGATCTTTCAGCAGATTTGATTCTGTTGACATATCCTTTGATGAAAGCTAAAAAGTCAATTTCAGTTAATTCATAGTTGCTGACATCAAGAACTGCCTCGTTGTTTCTAAGCATTGAATGAATTAACTCCAAATTGCTGTAAACCGAATCAAAAGAATCCTTAATAGTCAGGTCATAACGTTCGTTTAATTTGATCTGCTCCCAGTCAGCATTTAATCTGGAAAGTGCCTTTTCAATATTACGTAGTGAAGAGCCAATGTTGAGTAAGGGTTTTCCTAAAGAATGCTTTATTGTAGAAACGCTTTCGTAAAGTTTATGGCTAACGCCATGTGCTAAAGCATTTCTCTCTTCTTGTAGAATCTTGATTTTATCAGATAGCTCGAAGATTCCTTTCACTTTAGCTTTCTGTTCTTGTAAAGATGGAAGTTTGACTGCAACCTCCATTAAATTATCCCTGCGGATAAAAGGAATAGTGGCACCCATGCGGTATGATTCCAGTTGCTCCAATACATAGTCGGCATGCAGTTCATTTATTAGGTACCCATAATCTGCAATAGATTCATTTACCTTAAATGACAGAATATCTTGACTTCGGTAAATAGGAGTACCCTCAAAATCAAAAAGGGAAGGCTTCAATGTCCGCCAGCGAATGGCTAATAATAAACAAGTTTCGTTTATTTGATGAATATCCGGCCTTTTCAATTCAACATCTTCAACCTCTGAAATCTTCAGATGAAAATCCACTTTATCATCTTTTAAATCTCGGATGCGTACCAGCTTTCCATTCTCAGGCAAATTTCCTCTCTGACCTCTCACATACTCTAAAATATCCTTGAGTTTGACCAGCCGTTCATTATTTGTCAGAGCAATTTCTTTCTGAAAATATCTCGGCACATTAAGGTTGTAGTCCCATTCCTTTATTTGTGCATTGTCAACGATTCTGAGTGAATCATCATCCTTTCTATTTCCGTGAATTAAACTATTCAGCGCATATACGTTTAGCACTTTTTCTCTGGGAGTTCTTGCTTCAACGTACTTATCAGCCTTGATAAAACGAACTTTCCCAGGTCTTTCCTTATTCTTGTTGACCACAAGAATGATTAACGGAATTCCCATATTAGATAGCAAACCACCAGGTAATGAAATGATGGTGTCAAGAATATCTTCATCAACAAGGAATTGTCTTAACCGCTCTTCATGCATTCCCCGGAATAAAAATCCTTGGGGTAAAAGTGCAATGAGTTTCCCTTCATTCGTGAGTGAATGTAGCCCTCTTTCAACCAGAAATTGTTCTGCTGTTCTGATTCCAGGTTCAATTTCTCTGTATTGATTCCCCAATCTAAAGCCATAAGGTGGATTTGAAACGATTAAATCAAATTTTTCCGAATCATCCGGCCAATTCAATATTGAATCATCACATACATACCTTGAACTACAAGGACGTTCATAAGCCATGATTCTTAGAGCGCCAAGTGCCCAGGTCTTTTGATTTAGCTCCTGCCCAAAATAATCTTGTCCCTTGTCAAGGTTTACACCAAAAGAAGCTAAGCCTGCAAAAGGATTAAAAACTTTAGCACCTTCAGGGAGTTCGAATAATCCGCAGATCAACTGGGTAATCTCAAGGGGCTGAATAAATTCACCGCCATATCTTCCTTGTGATTGCGCAAGGTTATAAAGAAGAGAATCAAATAATTCTGAAAATTTCCCTGACAAAACCTTATGATCAAGATTACAAACTACTTCAACTATTGACGTTAAGCCTTTCTTACTAAGTGACTTCAATATAGGCTCGAAACTTGGATAAATATTCCTATATCCCTGCTCTAAATCACTTTCACTCTTGTATAAAGCAGATTCAATCTGATCTTTAATGGATTTGTTTTCAATTAGAACATCCGCTTTCAAAAGTTTGTCTTTATAAAGGGAAAGAAGAAACAGAACGACATAGTAGCTTTCAGAAGTGATGTTTTCACCTCTTAGGATATCAAAAACCTTCCAAAGCTTAGATTTCAGTTCTAAGAATGGTTTCGGATCTACTATGTACGACTCTATCTTCATGCAACAATTATCTGATTACGCTACAAAGGTCTGAATTATCTGTGCAGTACAAGTGCATAGGTTAGGAATATTTTTTGAAAATTGTTTCACTGATACTTTTAAATCTTTCACGAATACTAGCTGGCTCAAGGATTTCAATGGCATCCATGTAAGAGAAAAGTAGTGCCAGTAATTCGTGATTTATCTGAAGTTTTAGCTCAATTACTATTTCAGACTCACTCTTATTTTTAACTTTTTGTGAACCGTGCAAAGGTTTACTTTCAATGTAGGGCCATACTTCCTTGTCAACTTTAATTAATATTTTTTCAATTGGACCATCCTTTTTAACTGTTACTCCAACGACATCATCAAAATATTCTTCGAAGTTGATATCATTGTTTTTGATATAGTTAACCCTTGCTTCTTCAAATTCGATAATTCTGTCTAGAGCAAAATTGGTAATTGACTTATAGTCTTCATTTAGGCCGAATAGAAACCAACGGTTGTTATATTGTTTTAAGTACCAAGGATGCAAAATCACTTGTGTTGGAAATTCTTGCTTATAACCTTGATATGTTATTTTTAATGCTAATTCGTGTTGTATCGCGTTGAATATGCCTGTGAAATGATTCAACCCTTTCAGAAACGGGTTTTGCTCAAAACCAACTGTTGACTGAATGTTGCCTTTCAATTTGAATGTGTCTTCAAGTCTGATTTGCATTTCCTCTATCCATTCAAACTGTGGCATTCCCTTGAATCTTGTTAGAATAGTCAAGGTCTCCTTTAATTGTTCTGCCTCAGCTTGATTAATCCCTTGGTTTTTAATGGAAAAAGTTTTATCAAAATATCTGTAGTAAACTCTTTTACCTTCTTTTAGTCTCTCAAGAGGAATTGACCAACCTTGTTCACTTTCCATGAAGGTTATGTCGTCAAAAACCTGTCTTCTTTTTACTCCATCCTCAATTCCTGCAAATTCATAGATGGCTTGGTTAAAGGCTGCAATCAAGTCTTCAATAAAAAATTTCCTCCCGTGGTTACTAAAACATCTGTCAAGAGCATGGTATCGTATGGTAGCATGTTTATTTGTTGCCATACTACAAGGTTTGATTTGAAAGTGCGCTGGCAAAAATTGCACTCTTTTGGTTTTGTGAGGGATTGATTTGCGGGTGGGTCAAAACCAAATGTGTGCAATGCGGGTTGGCTAGAAATTTTAAAAAATGCGAAGGGTGGGCTTTTTCTTTTTTCTCTGTCACCTGGCCAAATAGCAAAACAAGGTCAGTTTGAAAGTCTGTCTGCTTGGTTGATATGGTCTGTATGTCGATTCCTTTTTCAGTCATTGTCTTGCTATGTCGTCTGTCTTTTTAGCATTGGTGGTAACGTTTTGCGGCTTGGCGTAGTGGCGGATTTTTAGCACAAATGTTTAGTCGAAGAGCTGCACTTGAGCCTACCACAAAACTGTCATACGAAGCACTGCACCCGCCATTAGGCCAAACCGCTGTTGAACTAAACCTTCGGTAGCTCCTTCCCACCACAATCTTTTGTAAATGTACTCAAAATTTTCTTTCTTAAATGTTCACTAAATAAATTTATTATCATGACATTTAAAAAAGAAAATTATTACAC
>JAGFJA010000013.1 GCA_024103005.1 Saprospiraceae bacterium | reverse complement strand
AATGGACGCAACCTATAAGAAACTGGGGAATGATTTTAAACCAATTTAGCCTTATATTTGGCGATAGAATAAAACTGTAAATCCGGACTATGATTTTTCCACTTACACAGTTTTTGGGATAGTGTCTCCATTGATTAACTTTAATTCAAAACCATCAATATAGCCTCCTGTTATGACCAATGGTTGATCTAACGGTATCTCATATCCCGGTGTAAGATCAGCAGTGTCAATAGAGAAATGCAAATTAAATATTGACTGTAAAACGCCTTCACCACCTATACATTCTGAACCTTGTATATCTACCATTATTGTATCATTAGGACAACATGTTACTCCGGTACAGAAATCATTATCAAATTCTGTTGCTGTATTTGTGTTTGCTGTAACACTTTTTAAGGTTACAGTATCTCCTTCCGGATTCAAAAGAGTAGCAATAGCTCGTATATCAAAACATGTATTTGGCGTTAGGCTATTATACTTTACATCATCAATACTAAATAAAAATCTACCCGTTACTGTATTGTATGATGATGTATGACTTATAGTATCTACAATAGATTCGTTATGATAGATATTTAACGATAGGTTTATAAGTGTATAAATACTGGAATCAATATGAAGACTCCCTTCAATCTTTTTCAAATCCTCAATACAACCCTGTCCAATACTATCTAATAAAATCGAAGGTTGTTGACTACAAGGGACACAAAGATCAGATAGGTAAACATAACCCCAATGACCACCGTATGCACAGTCCGCAGCAATAAAATCAATTTGCAAGGTGTCTCCATAATAAGGCATTAAGTTAAAAGTATCACAAGTCCATGTTCTATAAGTAATGGGAGCCGTTGATTTACCGGATACTGATGGAACCCAATCAAAGAACGGATTATTAACATCTGACACATAACATTTAGATGATAAGACTGAACCCGTTTCTGCTTGCTTTAACTTTACAGTAAAATAAGGCTGTTGATTACCATGACCATTGGGATTCTCCATAATACTTGCGAAACTATAATAGTATATATCTTGATCAACTACAAACTTTTTGCTCAGACGATTTACATGATATTTTATATGTGTATTATTAATCTTCAATGACTTTCTTCCACTGGGTGGAATCGCTGATACTAAATTAGGAATAACATAATCAGTTTCATCTTCAAATAATTCAAAACTGTGGAAATTCGCGAAAAAACTATAAGGTTTGCCATTAATGTTCCCATTATCATTCGGATTTAAATTGAAACGGTAAGCACTATTAGATTCTTCTGAAAAAATAGGTCTGCTATTTGCAGGAAGTGGAAGCCAATTGATTTCTGTCTCACATAGACTGAAAGGGGCATATTGGCTTGAACCATCATACATAGTAAAGCCAATAAGAGTCGTATCTGATTGAGAATTCATCGAAAAATCATTATTATAGCAAACTGAAAGCATATTCGAAGGGGCTTGTGGAGGAAACCCATTTTCATTATAATACTCGTCAATATAATAATACGTCGTCTTTAAAGTTGCATAATCTTCTATGTTCGTACCGGACGTATCTTCGAGGATCGATGCAGCTTCTGTTAAATAATCAGCATACATAGACTGTCCCTCCGGAGTAGTCATCATACTATCAGCATAGATACTTGCAGGATTTTGAGCATTTATGGTAAAAAAAACAAAAAAAATGAAGAAAAATGTGGCAAAAAAAAGGTAAATTTGCTTAAAATACATTATATGTGCAACTCTGCAACTCTGCAACTCTGCAACTCTGCAACTCTATTCATGTTAATGGCCTGAATATACCGTTGAAAAAAATGTTTCATCTGAATTTAATTTTAATTGTAAAAGAAATATTTCGATTTAAATATAATCCTTTTTTTTTCATACTACCGTTTTTTTTACTAATTGTACCTTTTCCGTCCTTTACTCAGATTATGTATAATTCGGCATGCTCCATCAACCAAGGTGTGTATTGTATTGCAAAGGTTGATCTGCAAAATCTTACACAAGTCCCTATCCATAACGTACCGAATGGCTTTGGTGTACCAGATATCACCATGGACAAGGCTGGAAATTTTTATGTTACAGATTGGAAACACTTGCTTAAAGTAGTACCCAAGACGATTCTCGATCCACCGCCTTCATGGAATTATGTCAGTTACGACACCCTTGCTACCATCCCATCCTCCACATCATTAGGTGGTATCGTCAGCCTTGCCATAGACTGTAATGAAAAAATATTTTTAGGCGACATAGACAATCAGAAAATATGGACTTATGACCTCCATTCAGGTCAGTTAGAATACGTGGGTATTTATGACGCTTATTACTTTGATTTTGAGTTTTTTGAAGGAGATTTATATGCGCACTGCTATGAGTTCAAATCAGGTTTGGGACATACCTACCTGATGCGTATCCACCTTGATGACTTAAATGTAAAGGATACTGTTATGGAAATTCAAAGTAACCCTGCTACTGATGTAGTTTTCGGGTTGGCTAATATAAATGTTTCATGTGATACTAATTTGCTGATTTCTCCGGGATGGCATAAATATTTTAAATATAATGTAGAACAGGGTTCTATCTCTGAATTTCCATTTCCCCTCCTCTGTGCAGGTGGTTCGACGTCACCCACCTCATGGATGGGCTCCTATACTCCTTTGAAAATAGAATCTATAGGCGTAAGTCTGTCGGATACATGCTCTTCCACCTATGACATCCATACATACATACGGCGAGGAAGGTACATGAGACCCGATATTCAGTATTCTTTGGATGGGGTGTTCTTTTCAACAGACAGTATCTTTAGGGATGTTCCTCCGGGAAAGTATGTTGTATCAGTTAGAGACAGCTTCGGTTGTATCAGACATAGTGATACACTACATCTTAAACCTAGAGATTCATTGACCTTTCAGTCCTTCAATACCTCCTGTGGACTTAATAATGGACGTCTCATAGGTTACCTACCAGATTCGACCCTAAGTTGGTCGTGGAGTATTGATGGTAGTCTTCCCACTACTCAGGATACCTTGTCTGGACTGAGTACAGGTACACATTTTATTAAATCTATGTATTCTAATGGATGCACCGACACTTCTACCATATTTATTAAAGCCGATCCTATACCCGACATGTCTGTAAAATCAGTTATTATTGATGACAAGTGTTCTTTACATTCAGGAGTTATAGACCTCGTTTCCTCTGACCTGACCCAAAAAATAAAATACTCCTCAGATGGAGTAACCTTTTACTTTGATTCCATTTTTCTTTCCAACCTGGCTCAGGGCACATACATGATATTTTTGGAGCATGAAAAAGGATGTAAAGACACCCTATCTTATTTCATCAATGCCTTCTCTCCTCCCATCATCACACATATCGACCTAAGTCCACCATCCTGTGGCAAATCCGATGGCTCTATGGCTATTTTTACCACGAATAGCAATGATACTATTTATTTAAACGGACTGATTCAACCAGCCAATACGGTGTCTAACCTCTCTCAAGGTACCTATCATATATCTGTAAAAAATACACGGGGTTGTCAAAAAGATACTGTAATAAATATAGAGGGAAAAAATCTCCCCGTACTACCGGAGCTAATCACATTCGATGCGCATTGTAATATGGACAATGGTCGAATCGTCATCACAGACAGTCAGCCATCTGTAACGTATAGCATAGATGGTCTTCATTTTTTTAATAATGCATCCTTCGACAGCTTGAGTGCCGGCACCTATAAATTCTTTGTGCGTAATATGGAAGGATGTATGATAACAAAAGACCTCATCATAGGTCAGACGGGTAGTCCTACAATAGATAGTGTAGTTGTCTTAGATGCCACCTGTGGCCTCAATAATGGGTCTGCCAGGGTATTTGCCATAAGTTATCATGGGCTGGATTATCGTCTTATGCAAGATAGTATACAGCCAAGTCCTATATTTCAACACTTGTCACCCGGATCGTACACTCTGACTGTGATTGATTCCTTCTTTTGCTCTTCTACCCAATCATTCATTATCCAAGATCTATACTCCATAAACTCCATAGGTAAGGTTTCTATTAAAAAAGGAGATTGCACACAATCGCTGACTCATATATCATTTCCGGAAGATTCAGTCATCTCTTATACCATAATCAACCAGAACCCATCCTCCGACGGGACATATTACCTTTTGCCGGGTAGTTATACTATTAGGGTCGAGAATGAAAATTGTTATATTGACTCAACCATCCAAGTATCCGCTATTAGTTGCACTCCTTTTGTCCCTAATATTTTTTCACCAAATGGTGATGGTATTAATGATCTTTTTAAGGTAGAGGGTTCAGGATTTGATGTAGTCTCCTTTCATGTCTTCAATAGGTGGGGAGCAGAGGTCTTTCTGGCTTCAGACAATAGAGGTTGGGATGGTGTCTTCCGGCAGTCAGAGGCCCCCCAGGGAGTGTACGTTTACTTCATACAAATTAAAAATGATAACCATCTCTACTTACTCAAAGGAAATGTTACACTATTGAGGTAAGCATATTTATTCCCAAATATCAACTTCATCTTACCTTGAAAAAATCCGCCTTTGTATGATAAAAACCTTCATTTAAAGCGCTATAGATAATCTGCCTATACGGAAGGAAATAAGAATTGTATCACAACTTCCTCCTGGAAAACCGCAGTGCTTTCAGCATCCATCGTGGTAAGGCTTTGTCGGGTGCCCTTTCTTTCAGGTTGAGATACCATCCTATTTTCTTAACGATTGGAATCTTGTGTGTTTCTACAAATTCAATCAGACTGCCATCCGGATCTTCAATATAGGAAAAATGTCCGGCTGCTTCACCCATGTCAAAGCTATTGCTGCTATCCACTGTAAACGGATGACCAAACCGGGTACTTATCTGCCTCATCTCATCCATTCCCTGTATGTCAAAACAAAGGTGAATATATCCCAGATCTCCCCAGTATCGGTTTTCAAAAATTTTATTTGGTTGATAATCCAATGCCTGTATCAGTTCGATAGACGACCTGCCAAGGAGTTGTGAGAACGGGCCCTTTCGGTCTGCTTCATGAGTCAATACACATCGCTTGAATTTTTTGTCGCCACCCGGGATATTTTTCCAGTCATCATCCACAACTTCTGTTTCTCCGGCAACTGTATCATAACCGAGAATAGTTCGGTAAAATAATTTTGACTTTTCAATGTCTGTTACCCCGATGACCGCACCGCAGCAACCGCCGAAAACACCGGGTCCTGAAGAAAACCAGTCTTTCTTCTGTTCTATGATTTCAAAGATATTGCCATAGGGATCCTTGATGTAAAAATGTGCCATCCCGTTGAGAGAAGGTTTGGCTTCTGAGAGTATAACTGCTCCATTATTTAACAAATGACTGAAAGCTTCTTTGATATTTGACGTTTTTATCTTAGCTATAAAAATCCCGAGGTCTCCGGCTACAATCTTAAATTTTGCTGCTTCCGGTGTTCGACTGGTGTATTGCCATATCTCGAAGCCGCCACCACCCCTGAGGTTGAGTGCCAGAATAGCGTGTCTGTCCTGTGGTTTACCTCCGGTATAAAGCAGCATCAATCCGGCAGTTGCCGCCTCTTCAAATACCGGTATATCCATTCCAAAGGCACGATTGTACCAATCCCAGGCCTCATGGACGTCAGAGACTCCGATGCCTATCTGTTGTATTCCGCTGATGTAGGGCTTCAAGTTAAGACGTATTTAAAATGTGATAAAAATTACCGTAACCGTTGGAAATACTATGCTTTGGCAGTATATCTCTCTTCGGCTATCTTCTTGTATTCGCCATTGTACAGACGATCCTTGATGCTCATAAAAGCATTGAGGGTCTCATCTATATCTCGCACCTCGTGGACTGCAGTCGGTATCAGGCGAAGGATAATCATTCCTTTCGGTATCACCGGATAGACGACCATCGAGCAGAATATTCCATAGGTTTCTCTCAGATCATTGACCAATACCATGGCCTCTTCGATGCTACCCTTCAGATATACAGGAGTCACACAACTGTTGGTCGAACCAATGTCAAAGCCTCGTTCCTTCAATCCATTTTGTAGGTATCTGACGTTGTCCCAAAGCTTGTTTTTGTATTCCGGATTTTTGCGGATCATATCCAGACGTTTTAAGTTGCCTATCACAATCGGCATAGGCATTGACTTGGCGAAAATCTGACTTCTGATATTGAATCGGATATAATCCACCACAAATGCGTCACTTGCAATAAAGGCACCTATACTCGCCATACTCTTGGCAAAGGTGGAAAAATAAATGTCTATCTCATCCTGTACACCCTGCTCTACGCCGGCACCCTCTCCATTGGGACCAAGAGCACCGAACCCATGCGCATCATCTACAAATAACCTAAATTGGAATTCCTTTTTGAGGGTGACTATTTCTTTGAGAAGTCCTTGATCGCCGCGCATCCCAAAGACACCCTCTGAAATAACCAGGATGCTGCCTCCTGTTTCGTCTATTATTTTGGTTGCCCTTTGGAGGTTTGTGCGTAGGCTATCCATATTGTTGTGATCAAAGGCAAATCTCTTTCCGAGATTCAGTCTGACACCGTCGATGATACAGGCATGGCTTTCTGAGTCATACACGATGACGTCATGTCGTGTACAAAGACAGTCAATAGCCGATGACACGCCCTGATATCCGTAATTTAAAAGTATAGCCTTTTCTTTGTGTACAAATTCTGCCAGTTCTCGCTCTAATTGTTCGTGTTTTACCGTATTCCCGCTCATCATTCGGGCTCCCATAGGATAAGCCAGACCCCACTCTGCAGCAGCGTCGGCATCAACCTGTCTTACCTCGGGATGATTGGCCAGCCCAAGATAATTGTTAATGCTCCAGTTGATGATTTCCCTTCCGTTAAAAGTCATGCGAGGGCCTAATTCGCCTTCTAATTTGGGAAACATATAATATCCGTCTGCCTCTCTCGAGTAACGTCCCAGACTACCCATATCAGAGGCTTTTAACCTATCAAACAAATCCATTTTATATAATATATTTTTACAAAGGTGAAAAAAAAAAGACAATTTTATACAATAAATAATAAATTGAGTGTCAGTCCTTCTGTTTCGGCGCTTCTGATAATCTTGTCATGCAAAGGAATTCCATGACAAGAACTGTTTTATCATGGAAATAAAGGCAAACAACCTTCCCACCGTGATATTTACTGTGTTTCAGCTATTTGCTCCGACTAATACAAAGTCTTCCCCTCCATATTAATCCATGCTTCGAAAGGTGTATTATATTCCGAAAGCTCAAGCCTGATAAAGGGTATATCTCTGGAAGCGGGTTCTTTTTCCAGTTCCTTGTAGATAAAGGAATCATCAAAACCGGCAGCCGAAGCATCGTCCTTGGTAGCTATATAATACACTTTCTGAACCCTCGCCCAGTAAGCAGCACCCAGGCACATTGGACAAGGTTCACAGGAAGTAATCAGGATGCAGTCGTCCAATTGGTGTGTGTCCAGGACTTCACAGGCGTTTCTGATGGCCATCACTTCTGCGTGTGCCGTCGGGTCGTGATTGGCAGTAACACGATTTACTCCCCGGGCAATTATCTCACCATTGCGAACGATGATGGCACCGAATGGACCACCGCCCTGTCTTACGTTGTCCGTTGCGAGATGGACTGATTCTGTGGCCAATTCCTGTAATTCTTTCATTTATGCATATTTTCAGATGTCAATATACACTAAATAATTGACAAATTATACCAATTTTCAATGAATCAGATTTATTACTCCCTGAATTTAGACTTTTTCTGCACGTCGAAAAGCCGTCTTTATCTTCCACTCCTTCCAGTTATTGCCCCATACCTTATTCATCCCCTTGTCTATCAGTGAGTGCTGGATGAGATTCATGATGGCTTTTATTTTGTTAGGGAAGCTGTTGTGTGCCCTCAGTGCCAGTGAAAACCCGCTGTCCACGTATTCGATATAATGCCACCAGTGAGGGGGTATAAATATCGTATCGCCATGATACAGCATGGCTTCTATTCCTTCCGCCTTACGCAGAGCAGGGAACCGGTCGTAATCGGGATTATGAATGTCCACCTCACTCTGAACCGTAAAAGGTTGGTGATATAAATAGCGAGATTGTGAGTGGTCAAATAAAATAACCTTTTTCCTGGAGTGAAAATGTGTCAGAAAGTTTGAAGGGCAGTCGATATCAAAGTGCATGGGAGTGACACTGCCCTGACCACCGTAAAACATGAAGGGAAGAGATTTTATAAACCCGTCCATGATAGTAGGCCAGGTAAAGTCGTTTCTCAGCTCCGGAGCCTGATCAAATATGTTGAATAAGAAAAGGCGTAAGTCAGTCGGTCCTTTCTCGATGGCTTCAATATATTCACGGAAGGGAATATTTCTGTGTTTCATATAGTTTCTGCCCGGCACATGGAAACTTTTATCCACAAGCGGTACCATCAGGTGACCGTATTTTTCTTTAAAAAAGTCGAATGTCCATTTATGCAGGCCAGGCCAGTCCTTTGAAAGATCTGTGATGATAACCGGGAGATTTTTATCCAGATACTCCGCTTTAAATTCCTCTCTGCTGAGGTTTTCTCTTCTATCTATGGGTTTCAGAATCATTTTACATCAAAGGGTTTAAAATTGGTCATAAAATTCTTATAATTTAACTTAAATACGATAACAAAGGACACTTTTTTTAGTTTGTTTATCAATTGTTAAAATAAATCACTTTCCTTATTCACCCAATTTTATATGCCAAAAGTGGATAAATTATTAGAAATATTTAGGCTGATCTTGCCGGAATAACTATCAATAAACGAAATCTATTTTGGAATATTTTGAAGGTATCTGCTAAAATAAATTCTGAAAATCAGAGAAACCAAGGTGCAGAATATCTTCAAATTTCAATCAAATGATGGATTAATCATTTCAAAATTTTGCCACTTTGGTTTAATTTAACTTTTGAATGACTAAACGGGAATCTTAATCCGATTTCTCTGATGAAACTTTTTAATCAAATGGTCTGATTCCTGTCAGTTTGGCTTAACCAGCAGGCTGACACTTGAAGGATAAGCCTTTGTCCTGTATATGCGGATATCACTCTTGACGAAGTCTTCTTTTCTGCAATGATAAATATCGACCATTTGCTGCGGATTGCGATCAAATAAGGGGAACCAGCTGCTCTGAATCTGTATCATAATCCGATGCCCCTTCTTAAAGGTATGTGCTATATCCGGAAGTGCATACTTCACTTGTTCGACTTTTCCGGGCTTAAATGCTTTTGGCTGAGAAAATGAATTCCGGTATCTTCCACGGAATATCTCACCTCTGACAAGCATCTGATAGCCTCCCATCGGCGTATTTTCAGCCTTATAGTCGTTAAAAGCATCCGGGAATACATCTATTATTTTAACAACAAAGTCCGCATCTGTTGTTGAAAGACTTGTGTATAAATCTGCTATAACCGGTCCTAAAGCAGTAACATCCTGATTGAGGATATCCGTTTGATATGTCAAAACATCCGGTCTCTGGGAGGCAAAGCGCTGATCGGCTGTCATATACTCCCTATTGCGACTCCAACTGATATCACTGCGGTATGGAACAGGATGTGCCGGGTCACTTGTATATTGGTCAAACCCATTGGTGATAGCCGGTGAATAAGCAATATTGCCATTTTCCGACAGGTAGAGCTTCATCTCTTTTACATCCCTGGGTGGCCATTCGTTGTAGTAATGCCATTTATTAGAGCCGGTGACGAAGATATTGGCCTTATTGCCAATGGTTGGTGTCGGGTCATCCTGAAGATATTTTTTGAAGAATGGAATCTCGAATTCATTTTGATACCAATCAGATGTTCTGGAACCGAATTTTATGTCGCCCAACTGATCACCGGCTCCGCGTCCACCCCAGTTGCCGTGAAACCAAGGCCCCATAACGAGGGTTGTATTATTGGGATTAGCCCCTGCAAATGCCTGATAGGTATGCCATGCGCCAAAACAGTCCTCTGCATCAAATAGTCCGCCAACTACCATGATGGCAGGATTTACTTTTTTAACGTGGTGAAGCGGATTACGTGCTTCCCAGAATTCATCCAGATTGGGATGGGCATACAGGTCCTTCCAGAATCTTATACTATCTCCGAAGTACTTATTTTTTATATCCATGAGGGTGCCGGCATCCAGAAAGAAACGGTAAGCATCAGGACCAAAGATGGTCGAACGCCAGTTGAACTCCTTGGTAGGTTTAGGTCGTGGACGTCCGAAATTCAGGTAAAAACTAAAGCCATCCAGTAAAGCCAATGCTCCATTGTGATGGAAGTCGTCACCTCTGAACCAGTCAGTTACCGGCGCCTGTGGGCTTACTGCTTTGATGGCGGGATGCCCGGCTAATGCAGCCGTCGTCGAATAAAATCCGGGATATGAAATGCCGAATATGCCTACCTTATGATTGTTGTTAGGCAGATTATTGATCAGCCAGTCAACAGTATCATACGTATCAGTCGATTCGTCGGTGGCTGTCTTGTCTTTTTTGACAGTGAGTAAAGGTCTGATATCTTCGTAAGTACCCTCACTCATAAAGCGTCCTCTAACATCCTGCTTTACGATGATATAATTGTCTCTGAGGTAGTAGTTCCAGTAAGTTTCATACATAGCAGCATAATTGTCAGTCCCGTAGGGATAGCACGAATAGGGTGTGCGCTGCATAAGGATGGGATGTGGTTTTGACAAGTCTTTTGGCAGGTATATACTGGTAAACAGCTTTATTCCGTCTCTCATGGGAATCATTTTTTCCATCTTGGTATAATGTTGCCTGAACCACAGAGAGTCCTGAGAATATTGACTGAATATGGGTGGGCATGACAAAAAGAGAAGAAAGATAATCGTACACAGTGTCCGGTGACCCGGGTTGGCATTTGATTTTGTAGAATAATGTTTCAGGGAGGAGGATTTTGATATCGCAAAAATAATTCTCATTATACGACAATGTTTATGATAAAGACTATTCAAAAATAATGAAAGGTACACATTATTTGAAAAATATCAACTAAATATCCGGATCTGCCTATTGTTTTTAAGAATATGGGATAAACAGATTCTTTTATGTTGGTACTATGAAGAATTTACGATCGTTTTTTCTGAGAAAAAGTATCATGAATTTGTTGAAACGCCAGTCATTCAGCTATTAGCGGGTTGGGTGCTGACTTTACTTCAGGTTTCTGAATGGATTTGCCTTTTCTAATTCCAATCTTACCGGTTCTGGCAGCAAATATCTGACGGATTTGCCTGAAGCGATTAATTTACGGATATATGTCGCAGAGATGTCCAGGAGTGGGGCTTCCACGAATTTGATGTTGGGATGGTCGGAAAATTTATCCGGTTCATATCCCGGTCGAGAATATACATAAATTTTATATCGGCTTAAAAGGATCTCACTATTTTTCCACTTATTGAGTGTCAGGAGGTTGTCTCCACCCAAGATGAGTGAAAATTTCTTGTTCGGATATTTTTCAGCGAGGTAAGTCAGTGTATCAATGGTATAAGAAGGTCTTGGAAGGCTGAATTCGATGTCGCTGACGCTAATCTTAGGATTGTCACCGATGGCCAGGTAAGCAAGGTGGTATCTCAATCTGTCGTCGGCCAGATTTTTCTGTTCCTTAAAGGGATTTTGAGGAGACACGACCAACCAAACCTGATCCAGTTCCGTTTCATTAGCCATGTGATTGGCAATAATCAGGTGTCCAATGTGTATTGGATTAAAAGAACCAAAAAACAGTCCTATATGTTGGTTCATTGCTAATCTGCTATAGGCTTTCTTGTTCTGACCGGCATTACCAGCATAAGGATATTTTCGCCGACCTCATTTTCGCCGGGTGTTAGAATGGCAGCTCTGCCGGCGGTTGAAACAGCCAGTTTGACTTCTTCTGATTCCAGATTGGACAGTGAGTCGATCAGGAATTTTGCATTGTATGAGAGATTCAGTTCTTCACCTGTATATTGGCATTTAATAACCTCGGAAGCGGCATTTGAAAAGTCCGGATCCAGGGTCTCTATTTTTATCTCATTATCTTTAACTAAAAAACTGGTCTGATAAGTAGTACGGTTCCCGTAAAGGGTTATTCTCTTGAGTGATCTCAACCATTCCTGACGATTCACAACTATTTCTTTATCGTTGTTGAGTGGGATGACACTGTTATAATTGGGGAAGGGCTGATTGATTAACTTACAGTATATTTTATGTTTTTTGTATTCGAATAAAACCTGATTTTTATCCAGGCTGATTATAAGGTCTTCCTCATCATTGATGATGTGCTTTAAGATGGATACGGCTTTTTTAGGTAATACAAAACTGGTATCTTCCATACCTGACCTGTGGAAAAGGGTATATTTAACCATTTTATGTGCATCTGTCGCTGCGATTTCCACGGCATCAGGCTGGAAGTTTACTGATATACCCAGCATATTGGTTTTTATTTCATCCGTTGCAGTGGCGAAAGAGCAGGTGCTCAGTGCTTTCAGAAAACGTCCTGCCGGTATGGCTACCTTAATACTGTAATCTACTTCCGGGATTTTGGGATAGTCATCTATGTCGTTGCTACCTGACTGATATTCACCATAAGAAGAAATCATTTTCAGGCCGTTATTTTCTTTATCATAAATCAGTTCTATCGGCTGCTCGGGCATTTCACGCAATGTATTGATGAGGATTTCGGCCGGAAAGGCAAATTTTCCCTCATTGCCTGAATTGATTTGAGTTTCTGAAATGATGGTAAACTCTAGGTCACTTGACGTAATGGTCAAAATATTTCCATCAATATCAAATAAAAAATCAGCCAAAATCGGGTACTGGGGTTTGGCACTTATGGCATTTTGACCGATTTGAAGCATTTTGTATAACTCGCCGGAAGAAATTATCAGATTCATCTGTCTTCTAGTTTTGAATGTTTAATGCAATGGTGGATTTTCTCCTCCTGATTTATTTTAAACTGCGAAAGTAATAAAATTATGCCAGATTAGCCATTTTGAATATGGGGAAGGATTATAGTTTGATATAAATAAATCTTTTTTTGCAATTTTTGCTCTCCTGATATCCTGCCCATCATCCGAAAAATACATGGTATCTTTTCATCCGTATCTTGCAGATAAATAACACCTTTTTATTGACGATGACGATCCCAAACTAAAGAGCTGGCGCCAAGAATTGCAGCATCGTCATCGGGCAATTGGCTGGGTATAATTTTTATTTTATTTCGAAAGAGAGGTAATAAATGTTTTTCGAAGGAGTCTCTAACAGGGTCAAATAACATATCTCCCGCCTTGCACAGTCCACCAAACAGGATAATTGCTTCCGGTGAGGTCGCCATAGCAAAATTGGCAAGTGCCATCCCCAGCAATTTACCGGTATAGGAATATACTTCCTTAGACAGAACATCTCCTTTTACGGCACATTCATACACAATCTTACTGTTAAGTTCTTCTGTTGAATAGGTATTTAACAAAGATGTTCCGTCGCTCTTCTTCTGCAACATTTCTATAGCAGTCTTTGTCAGACCGGTTGCACTTGCATACATCTCAAGACTGCCATACAAACCTGTTCCGGGGTGATATCTGCCATCAGGAATAATCATAGTATGACCTAATTCTCCTGCAAATCCGTCATGCCCGTATATGAGGCTCCCATTGGCCACAATACCGCTTCCAACGCCGGTTCCCAGCGTAATAAGGATAAAATCCCGCATCTCTCGTGCTGCCCCGTACACCATCTCTCCGATGGCCGCAGCATTGGCATCGTTGGTAAGAGTGACATCCAAACTAAACTTATCCTGCATCATCTGTGCCATGGGAATCACTCCCTTCCAAGCCAGATTAGGTGCATGTTCGATGGTGCCTTTATAAAAATTGCCATTAGGGGCACCGACCCCGATACCTTTTATTCTGGATACACCGCCGGCGTGTTCGATTATCGGAAGCATTGCCAGAAACAACTCATCCAGGTAAGAAGAAATTTCAGGATGATTTTTTGTCTTGATGCCACCACGCCATAATACTTTCCCTGAACGGTCAACAATACCGAAATCTGTATTTGTCCCGCCTAAATCAATCCCTATGGCAAGGTCCTCATCTTGCATTTTTTTCTTCTTTAATGGTTAAAATTATTGACTTAGGATTCATAATTGATGCCTTGACGGCGAAGGATACCTTTTACTTTGATCGCATAGTAAATCAAATAGCTGAAACACAAGATACCGGCGATATAAGAATATTGAATTCCGGTAACATGATCTGCAAGGAAGCCCTGAAACAGACTTACAAAGGCACCTCCCATAATCATCATAATCAGCAGACTTGAACCTTCGTTGGTATGTTTCCCTAGCCCGGCAATAGCCAGAGTAAATATACATGGCCATAAAGTCGAACAGAATAATCCCACGGAAATAAATGAAAAAACACTTACCCAACCATCAAAAAGCATGCCTATTGCAATGGCAATCACACCCAATATGCTGTATATCAGCAATTGCTTTACAGGACTACCCTTACTCATAATATTCCCGACAATCATTACGGCAACTATGATAAAATAAAAATAAAACGGCGTAATATCATGTTGAGCCAATTTATTGACCAATAAAAATACCAGGAAGGCAATATATGGCATTATAAACCGCAACTTTCTTTTGATGTCCATCGAGAAGTCAAACGCTTCACTGGCAGCTGTCCATCGCCCCATCATAAGGCTCGCCCAAAACAGTGAGATATATGGAGCTATTCTGTCTGTAGGAAATTTTCCACCGTCCGGTCCGGGTATATGTTGCTTGATAAATTCGGGTAAATTAGATGCTGTAGAAACCTCTACGCCGACATAAACAAAGATGGCAATCATCCCGAATAACAGCTGAGGATATTTTAATGGTCCGGAATAGTGCTGGACTTTTTCACTTTCTTCCCCGGCTTCTTCCTCAGCTATAGCATCCAGGTTGATTTTATTGGGTACAGATGAGAATTTAA
>JAGFJA010000008.1 GCA_024103005.1 Saprospiraceae bacterium | reverse complement strand
GCTAACATCTGTATTTACGCCACAATGGCGCCAATACGCCAAAAGTAAACATTATCTCTCATATATCCCAATCGTTCAAAGGACATTTTATGTTCTTCCTCAGCGCATCCATAATATAATTAAAAATCTCCGGTGTCTTGAAAAAATAGTTGCCGGAAAACCCTTTCACGATGCGGATATCCGTCTTATTCTCCTTGGTACACCTTATCTATATACATTGATTCCCTTCATTGATTTCATCTTTCTTCAGGCGAATAATCTCACTAATTAAGTATATTAGCTTGATGATCCGGCTATGCTTTTTATTCTTTATCGGCTAGATAATCCGTACAACATTTGGTTAATAAGTATCCGTAATATTACCGTTAATTACCGATGTTACTCTATTTTTAAATCAAAACACTAAATCATGCCCACCCATAATTGCAGATTATGTACAAAACCATTCAAGGACCGAAGTGATTCGTTATGATGCTCCCGGACCCGAAATGCTGCATATCCTCAAAAATTGCGGAAAAATAATCAAATTGCCACAGAATTGACTGATTCCATCCTCCATGGCAACCGGTCCACTCGCCTCGAAATTATGGGAAAATGCCGCTCCGGAAAAACTGCCTCACACCCTACTTGATGCTAAAAAATTTAACCGGAAATACATCACCGACTACCACATTAACAGCCTTGTAAAGCATAACAAACTGCGAAATAATATCTATTGCAACGTAACAACAGATGGCAGATAGATTTCATAGGTTTGTTTTTGATATGGATTTTTTGCAGATAAGGTGCGATAATGATTCAATACTTTTGACGGGCAAGTGAATACACTCCATAAAATTTCATCTCATCCTATAATCAGGATATGCGGGCTGATCCCCGGATATGCCTGTAAAAGGTGTAGTTGTAATGGTTTTTACGGTGATATTGGATATATTTATTACATGCTATGCCTGAAAAAAACATCCATAGTTATCCATTGCTTTGGATGTTATTCCTCTTTGTCTTATAATCGGTGACCAGGAGGGAAGGTCCTGTCAAATTGAGGTCACTTTCTTCATTGGAAGCGATGATGACGATGTGGTCAGTCAATTTTGGTCGCAGAAGGTTTTCAAACCACTGCTTGCCTTCCTCATCGAGGTTGGTGCCCGGTTCGTCCAGGAGGATGATCGATGTGCGGGTATGAATGGCTAAAATAAGTTTGATCCGTTGTTTCATACCTGAAGACAGTTCACCTATCTTTTTGCCCATCATATTTTTAAATGGAAGGGATTCAATGCAGTGATGTACTTCAGCCGGATTATCCAGTGATCTCAGACCATCATGCAGCTTCAATAGCTCTTTGACGGTAAGTTCTTCAATGAGGTCGATGTATGGAGCTGTATATGTAATTTGATTGTAAATGTCGGAAACGGGCAGGCTTTTGCCTGATGACATAAACCGGATTGTTCCGGCTGATGGAGTGGCGTGACCGCTGAGTATTTTCAAAAGAGTCGATTTACCACTTCCGTTAGGGCCTTTTATGGCGTAACATTCTCCTGTGCGGAAGGTAAAGTCAAAGTCTCTGATGACCCATTCATACATGTATCTTTTGCCGATGGCCTCACATTCGATACGGTCTATTCCCATTCAGATACGTGTGTTAGATACCTTTAATAATACCCCTGTTGGATTGTGTGATAAAATTAAGGATGGTTGTTTTATCTTCTGAATCCGGAATTTCTGCTTTGATCTGTTCAACAGATTTATTGAAATTTTTTCCAAAGACAAAAAGTATTCTATAGATATCCTGGATATGATGGACTCTCTCCTGTGTGAAGCCTCTTCTTTTAAGGCCGATGGAATTGACACCGGCATAGGAAAGCGGGTCACGAGCTGCCTTGATATAAGGCGGTACGTCCGTCCTTACTTTGCTAAAGCCGCCTACCATGGTGTGTGCACCGATGTGAGAAAATTGGTGTACGGCTGACATTCCGCCAAGGATGGCATAATCGTCCAGGATAACGTGACCTGCCAGAGTGGCATTGTTGGACATAATACAGTTGTTGCCGATGTTACAATCGTGGGCTACGTGGCAGTATGCCTGGATCAGGCAGTTGTTCCCGATACGGGTAGTCCCGGCTGCTGCCGTTCCACGGTTGACAGTAACATATTCGCGGATGGTGGTGTTATCGCCAATCTCAACCAGCGATTCTTCGCCATTGAACTTTAGGTCCTGAGGTACACCGGCGATGATGGCTCCCGGAAATATCTTTACATTGTCGCCTATCCTGGCGCCATTCATGATCACGGCTCCGGAACCGATCCAGCAATTTTTGCCTATAACCACATCTTCTTCAATGGTAACGAAGTTCTGAATATTTGCCCCTGTGTCAATCCTGGCATTCTGATGAATGTCGGTATATTTCTGGATCATTATTTTAAAGTTGTCCGGTTAACGATTTGTGCAGTCATATCTGCTTCTGAGACAATTTTGTTGCCTACGTAAGCGATGCCATACATGTGGCAGATGCCGCGCCTAATGGGCTCCAACAGCTCCATTTTGATGACCAGGGTATCACCCGGCATGACTTTTTGTTTGAATTTGGCATTGGTGATTTTGACAAAATAGGTATCCCAGTTTTCAGGATCAGGCATTTTGGACAGGCACAGGATACCTCCGGTCTGCGCCATTGCTTCTACCTGTAACACTCCGGGATATACCGGATTGCCGGGGAAATGACCCAAAAAACAAGACTCAGTAAAAGAGATGTTTTTAATTCCAACGACATAATTTTCCTCGATCTCAATAATTTTGTCCACTAAAAGGAAGGGAAAACGGTGAGGTAGCATCGACATGACCTGGTCAGTGGTCAGAATGGGTTCTTTGTCAGGATCATAGACCGGTTTGCCCTTAAGTTTTTTCTGTTCGTTGGCAGCTTTACGAAGTACTTTGGTAAATTCCACATTGACGGAATGTCCCGGCTTTGTGGCTACAATTTTGCCTTTGATGGGTCGTCCGAGCAGGGTGAGGTCGCCGATGACATCGAGCAGCTTATGACGGGCCGGCTCATTTTTAAAATGGAGTTTGAGGGTGTTGAGTACCCCTTCTTTTTCTACCTTGATACTTGGTTTGTTCAATTTTTTGGCGAGTTCATCCAATTCATCCTGATTCATAGCCCTGTCGGCTATTACAATGGCATTGTCAAGATCGCCGCCCTTGATAAGGCCCTGATTGAGCAGTTTTTCCACTTCATGCAAGAAGACAAAGGTCCTGCATCCGGCGATATCTTTTTTATAATCTTTAAGGTTTTCCAGTTTGGCAAATTGCTGACCCAGGACAGGTGAACCGAAATCAATTAAGGTCGTAACTTCAAAATCATCAGCCGGCAATGCTATCATTTCACTACCGGTCAATTCATCCTTGTATGAGATGGGTTCGGTAATGACAAAGTAGTCCCGTTCTTCATTCTGTTCCACGATTTCAGCGGATTCTATTGCCTGAACAAAGGGTTGGGCGCTACCGTCGAGGATGGGAACTTCCGGACCATCTATTGCTATCAAAACATTATCCACTCCGAATCCGGTCAATGCAGATAATGCGTGTTCCACGGTATGCACGGTAATCTCGCCCGAACTGATGGCTGTGCCTCTGTTGGTTGATACTACACGCAGGATGTCAGCCGGAATTATTACCTTTTCAGGAGTGTCGATCCTTTGAAATTTTATTCCGTGATTTTCCGGAGCCGGGTGGAAGGTCATTTCAACGGATTTACCGGTGTGAAGTCCAATACCCTTAAGTGTAACCTTACTTTTAATCGTTCTTTGCAACATGAAATGTTGTTTGCCCAAATAAATTATACAATAAATTTTGACAAAAGTAAGTATAATCTATGAAATGGATGAAGTTAATTAAGCATCTCCCTCATGCACTCTGGCTTTTAACTCACGGTTTAATTTTTCTACCTTTTCGGCAAGGTTAGGTAAATTTTTGAAAATAGCATAAGAGCGCAAATAATTGTTGTAGTCAAGCGCCGGTGAGCCAAATAATTTACTGTTTGCGGTTTTTATACTTGATTGAATTCCTGACTGTGCCTGAATTTGTGTTCCGTCAGCGATGGTAATGTGGCCGACAATGCCGACCTGACCTCCGATACGGCAGTGTTCGCCTATTTTAGTGCTGCCGGCGATGCCGGTTTGTGCGGCTATTACCGTATGGCTGCCGATTTCTACATTGTGGGCTATCTGAATGAGATTGTCTAATTTGGCGCCTTTGTGGATAATGGTACTGCCAAAGGTAGCCCGGTCTATACTGCAGTTGGATCCGATTTCCACATCGTCTTTGATGATTACATTGCCCAGCTGAAGGATTTTGACATAATTGCCTTCGCCTGTTGGTGCAAATCCGAATCCATCACTGCCTATGACGGTGTTGCTATGTATGATCACATTGCTTCCGATGACACATCCTTCCATAATCTTAACTCCTGACATGATGATGCTGTTAGAGCCTATTTTCACACCTTTTCCGATGAAAACCTGTCCCTTAATCTCGACCTCATCACCTATCTCGACATCTGATTCTATGATGGAAAATGCACCGATACCGACATTTTTGCCCTTCATCACAGAATCATGAATTTCGGCCCGGTTACTTATTTCTCTGACAACGGCTGTTGCAGGCGTATTAAACTTTTCCAGCAATCTGGCAAGTGATTCGTACACATTGTCCACACAAATCAGGGTAGCCTTGACAGGATGGGCAGGTTCGAATGTCTTGTCAACCAGGATGGCTGTGGCGTCAGAAGAATAAATGAATTCTTCATATTTTAAGTTGGATAAAAAACTGATTGAGCCGGGCTTACCATTTTCTATGGTGCTGGCACCTGTGATAATGGCGTTTCTGTCACCCTTGATTGTGCCACCCAAAAAATCAGTAATAAATCCTGCCGTGATCTCCATCCTCTTAAAATATTGTTAAAATTATTTCCGCAAAGAAACAAAGATTTTTTGATAAAATCGGCATGCAATTGATTCTTAAGACCTTCCTTTTGAATGCAATGTTTTTCCGCTTAGATTTTTAATCTTCCTTGTTTTTTCTTTCTGATTTATATAACGTAAATCCGAATGCAAAAGTAGGCAAATTTTATTTTGATTTTTAATAAAATATTTGACCAAAAACGAATATTTGTCCAATTTACAATTTAGTCAAACCGAAATGTTGCTAAAATTTCATGCTTTTAAGAATATTCCGGATCGAATACGAACAGTAACATCCTTAGTTCATCCGATTTTTATAATCGGAATATTCAAATCGACGCTGGATTTCAAGTCTGCCATCGCGGGTAAAAAGGCAGATATCGGGATGATGAACTCCATTGAACATAGTGGTCTTGACTATAGTATAATGAATCATATCCAGGAAGATCAGTTTTGATCCTATTTTTACCTCATGCTCAAAATTATATTCATACATAAAATCGCCACTGAGGCATGAAGTGCCGCCTATTCTGTAGCGGTAGGGGGTTTCGGAATCTACTGTGCCGACTATTCCCGGCCGGTAAGGCATTTCGAGGGTATCAGGCATGTGGGCAGTAAATGATACATCCGTCATGAGTGTTTTGATGCCGTGATTGTCCACGATATCCACGACGTGAGCGATCAGGTCACCTGTCTGCCAGGCTATGGCACTTCCCGGTTCCAGAATGATTTCCACCTGATATTTTTCTTTAAATTGCCTGAGCAGCCTGACAAGATGTTCCGTATCGTATCCTTCTCTGGTCATCAGATGGCCGCCACCCATATTGACCCATTTTACACCGTGAAGCAAGTGCCCGAATTTTGCCTCAAAGACAGCCAGTGTCTCTTCCAGATCGTAAGAATTATTTTCACACAAAGCATGGAAATGAAGACCATCTATCCCCTCGGGAAGGCCGTCTTTCAAGTGTTCGGCATCAATGCCTAATCGGGACCCCGGCGCGGTGGGGTTGTACATGTCCACCTCAACCTTTGAGAAGCCGGGATTAACTCTCAGGCCACAACTGATTTGGGGGTATTGACTTTGGAGCTTTTCTCTGAAATGCAGATATTGATTGACGGAGTTAAATACCATGTGATGACTGATTGAAGCCAATTCGTCGAATTCCCGGTCAGTGTATGCTGCACAGTATGTATGTGCCTTGCAACCCATTTCTTCATAAATAAGTCGTGCTTCAAAGAGAGAGCTTGCTGTCGCACCATCCAGATATTTGGCCACTAAGGGAAACATCCGCCACATGGCAAATCCTTTCAAAGCCAATATAATAGACACACCGGCTTCTTCCTTGACCGACCGGATAAGTTCCAGATTGCGGATTAGCTTTTCTTCATGAAGTACATAGGCTGCACCGGTAAGAGAACTGTAGTCAGGATTATTAGTCATTTTTACGGATGTTTAATAAGAAAATATGATGATTTCATTTTCAATAAAAAACAATCCCCATTCCTTCGAAAATTCTCAGAATGAGGATTGCTTTGCCATACAATCAATCTATGATTATCTTAATCCATTTCAAGGTCGATGTCGAACTTTTCGTGCCATGGCAGACCATTCAGGTTGAGTTGCTCCAGGAAAGGATCCGGATTAAATTGTTCTACATTAAACACTCCATTGCGTCGCCATTCGCCTTTGAGATACATCATTGCACCTATCATGGCAGGTACACCTGTTGTGTAGCTGACTCCTTGTGTTCCCGTTTCCTTGTATGCTGCCTCATGGCTACAGTTGTTCCATATATAGTATGTGCGGGTCTGACCGTCTTTAATACCCTTGATGCGGCAGCCGATGGAAGTCATCCCTGTATAGTTTTCGCCGAGATCGCCCGGATTGGGGAGTACTGCTTTTAAAAACTGAAGCGGCACGATCTCCATGCCCATGTAATTTACCGGTTCAATTCCTGCCATACCTATATTCTGAATAACCCTCAGGTGTGTCAGATATTCTTCGCTGAAGGTCATCCAGAAACGAGCCCTTTTTATGGTAGGATAGTTTTTGACAATTGATTCCAGTTCTTCGTGATAAATCAGATATGAGCGTTTCGGTCCTATATCCGGATAATTGATGTCTTTGTATATTTCGTGCGGTTCGGTTTCTATCCATTGGCCATCCTGGTAATATTTTCCTTTCTGGGTGACTTCCCGAATATTTATTTCGGGGTTAAAGTTTGTAGCAAATGCTTTCCCGTGGCTACCGGCATTGGCATCGATGATATCCAGCTCATGGATCTCGTCAAAATAATGTTTGGCTGCATAAGCTGTAAATACGCCGGTTACGCCCGGATCAAACCCACAACCAAGGATAGCCGTCAGACCTTGTTTTTCAAACCTGTCATGGAAGGCCCACTGCCACTTGTACTCAAATTTTGCCTCTTCTTTTGGTTCGTAATTGGCTGTATCCAGATATGCGATGTTGGACTGCAGGCAAGCCTCCATGATGGTCAGGTCCTGATAGGGCAAGGCTACATTGATGACGATGGCAGGGTTAAAGCTATTGAATAGTTGAGTTAATTCATCCACATTGTCTGCATCTACACGAGCGGTGGTGATATGACTGGCACCGATTGCTGCAGCAATGGCGTCGCATTTGGACTTAGTGCGGCTGGCAATCATGATTTCAGTGAAGATATCCTTGTGTTGAGCGCACTTATGGGCTACAACAGTGCCAACTCCTCCGGCACCAATGATCAATACTTTTGACATATTTTTATTTTTGAATGGTTCTGGTTTAATCGGTACAAAGATAGTTACAACAAGGTGTTATCAAATATTTCAATGCTTTTTTTTATATTGCAGCCAATAAAGGAACAATGAAAGATAAGATATTAATAATAGGTGCGGGAGGCCAGATAGGTACTGAATTGACAGAAGCTCTGAGGCAGATATATGGAGTTGATCAGGTGATAGCAAGTGACATTAGGGAGAATATTGAGGTGCCAAATTATTTAAAAGTAGATGTGACGGATCGTGCTGCCCTGTTTGAATGTGTCCGTGCCAATGGCGTTAGTCAGATTTATCATCTTGCAGCTATCCTGTCTGCCCGTGGTGAGCAAAATCCGTTGTGGGCGTGGAATATCAATATGACAGGCCTGATCAATGTACTGGAAGCCGGACGGGAACTGAAGCTCGATCGGATATTTGTCCCTTCTACCATTGCAGTTTTCGGTATTGATTATGACAGGGAGAATACGGGGCAGTTTGAACCGCTGATTCCGGAAACGGTTTACGGGATTTCAAAGGTTGCCGGAGAAAGCTGGTGTAATTATTATTTTAAGAATTACGGACTTGATGTCAGGTCGGTGAGATATCCGGGTATCATAGGCTATAAGAGTATGCCCGGAGGCGGGACGACGGATTATGCGGTGGACATCTACCACCAGGCTGTACAGGGATTTAATTTTGTATCCTTTTTAAATAAAGGAACCATCCTGCCGATGATGTATATGGATGACGCCATACGGGCTACCATAGAGCTGATGCAAACTCCTGCCGAAAGAGTAAAAATCAGAACAAGCTACAATATAGCCGGTTGCTCTTTTGCGCCGGAAGATGTTACACAGGCGATTCAAAAGTTTTTTCCGCATTTTCAGACAACTTATGTGCCTGACTTCCGACAGACAATAGCCGACCTTTGGCCCAAGAGAATAGACGACTCACGTGCCAGAGAGGATTGGAATTGGCACGCGAAGTACGACCTTGAGTTGATGACGGCTGATATGATCAAGCATCTGGCAATCAAGTATCAGCATTGAAACTAGTTAGAATAAATAGCGAATTATTTTTTTAAAATGCATTAAAAACCAAATAATATTATGTTTGACAGTGTAAGACCTTTTTTAAGAGAAGAGCTAAACGATCTTGATGCCAAGGGTTTATATAAAAGAGAGCGTGTCATTTTAACGCCTCAATCGGCCACCATCCGCACCAACCAGGGTGGCGAAGTATTGAATTTTTGTGCCAACAACTATCTTGGCCTTTCATCGCATCCTGAAGTAATCCGTGCAGCCAAGGAAGCCATTGATACACACGGCTATGGGATGTCCAGCGTCAGGTTTATCTGTGGAACTCAGGATATTCACAAGGAGCTGGAGGAGAAAACGGCTAAATTCCTGGGGCAGGAAGATTGTATTCTCTATGCTGCTGCATTTGATGCCAATGGTGGTGTGTTTGAACCACTACTTGGTGAGGAAGATGCCATTATTTCAGATTCTTTAAATCACGCCTCTATCATTGATGGTATCAGACTTTGTAAGGCAAAAAGGTTCAGATATTTAAACAATGACATGAATGATCTGGAAACGCAACTGAAGGCGGCATCCGGTTCTAGACGCAAACTAATCGTTACAGACGGTGTATTCTCAATGGATGGCTACATAGCCCAGCTTAATAACATCACTGAACTGGCAGCTAAGTATGATGCTATGGTCATGATTGATGAGTGTCATGCTACCGGCTTTATGGGTAAGACTGGACGAGGCACACACGAATATCATCACGTGATGGACAAGATAGATATCATTACGGGTACCTATGGAAAGGCACTTGGCGGAGCATCAGGCGGATTTACTGCTGCCAGAAAGGAGATTGTGGATATGCTCAGACAAAAATCAAGACCTTACCTGTTTTCAAATAGTCTGGCGCCATCTATCACCGGAGCATCTATCAAGGTTCTCGACCTCTTGTCGTCATCCACACATCTGAGAGATAAATTGGAAGTCAATACCAAACATTTCAGAAAAGGCATGAGTGAGTCCGGCTTCGATATTCTCCCGGGCGAACATCCAATTACGCCTATTATGCTCTATGACGCACCTCTTGCCCAGCAATTTGCCAATAAGCTTCTGGATGAAGGTGTTTATGTAATCGGATTCTTCTATCCTGTCGTACCGCAAGGCAAGGCAAGGATCAGGGTTCAGATTTCAGCCGGACATGAAACAGAACATCTTGACCGGGCAATTGCCGCATTTACCAAGGTAGGTAAGGAGCTTGGCGTTATATAGGGAAATCTGGGCTGCAATCAGATATCCCAATAAAACGCAATAAATAAAAAAAGGACAGATGTAGCGGTCTGTCCTTTTTTATTGTGATTTATTTGCGGGAAGTCGTAATGACAGCATTACCCATAGCGGGAATAACTTGCGTCATTTTACTTGCATCCCCTGTAGCCGGATTGATCCAGAGAGTTATTTTATCTGCCGGGTTTTCGGTTGAGGCTATTTCAACTTTGAGGTGATTGACGCCATTGACAGGTTCTGAGCCAGTTACGGATAACTTTACCTGCTTGGTCTTCATAGAAGTGATGTCAGGCATTTCGGTCACCAGCGTATAGCCTTCTTTCAGCGGAAGGCCGGCTACCAGGATATCCATTCCCGGACCGTCGTTGAGTAGTGCGCCTTTTACGTCGAGTGACATTTTATTGCCATTCATGTCCACCTCTATTTTGTCCGGAACATAAGTCATCGTAATTGTTTGACCCATTTGGGAAATACTTCTGGATACAGGCTGAAAATCAGCAGTAAATTTGATTTGATCCTTCATATTACCCATTGCACTTGTCGCTTCATCCGAAACGACATAGAACTCATTTTCTTTTGAAATGACTCTGGTCATCTGCATGGGAATTTTCTGACCTTGAACCTCAAAATCTACGTCATACTGTGAAGAACCTTCCCTGAAAGTATTGTTTATTTTTGGTAAAGTGGCAGCTGAGGACACTTCTTCTTTAGGTACATAAGTAACTGTGTTTATATCAACAGTAATTTCCTTCAGTCGCTTGGCAACGTCTTCCGGCATTGTAGATTGATAGTTGCCGCCAAGAATATTAGCCAGAAATTTCTCAATAGATGCAAACATCGCCATGTTATTGACCGGCTTAGCGAAGCCGTGTCCTTCATCGTCGGCGAGAAGGTATTCTACTTGTTTGCCTTTGTCTCTTAGTGCGATGACGATTTGATCAGCCTCTGCTTTCTTTACTCTGGGGTCATTGGCACCCTGAATGATAAGGAGTGGCTTTACTATATTGTTGGCATGGAACAATGGGCTGGATTCCCGGATTCGTTGTTTTCCGGCCTCTGTATTTGGGTCTCCCGTCATACCGTACAGAAAGGCGCGTCCGGACTCCCAATAGGCAGGGACAGATTCCAATAAAGTAAATAAATTACTCGGACCAACGATGTCCACACCACAGGCATACACTTCGGGCGTAAATGCCAGACCTGCCAATGTAGCGTAACCGCCATAGCTTCCTCCCATAATGGCAATTTTGTCTTTATCAGAGATGCCATTTTCGATCAGGTATTTTACACCCCAGGTGACATCATCCTGCATGAGTTTGCCCCACTGAAGGTCGCCGGCATTGAGAAATTGTTTTCCGTAGCCACCGCTTGCCCGGAAATTGGGTTGGAGAACGGCATAACCTCTGTTGGCGAGAAACTGCACATAGGAGTTGTATCCCCAGTAATCACGCGGACCCTTTGGACCACCATGAACAAAGATAACAGTTGGGAGGTTTTTGGCTGCTTTCCCGGTCGGCAAGGTAAGATAGGCCGGTATCATCAGCCCGTCACTGCTTGGATATGTGACCGGTGTCATGGGTGCCAGATATTGTTCCAGTTTTTTCAACTTAGGACGTGGCGTGTACTGGAAGATCAGATCTTTAGTCTTTGAATCGAAAAAATAAGCTTCAGACACATATCGGTCGCCGCTCACTGAAATTAAAAATTTGCTATAATCCAGTGTTGAGCTTTGAAAGTCAACTTCTCTACCGGGAAACTTACTTTTAAGAAAATTATAATTGGCTTCCCATACCTTGTTTTTCCAGTGATATTCCGTCTTATCAGCAATGTAGGACGTGGCAATGATTTTTCTTGTATTCCTGTCAAGCTTTAATGACTCGAAATCGACTTTTTTATTTGGATCGCTTTCAATATATGTCAGTTTTTGAGTGATTGGATCCATCAGGTACAAGGTCAGGAAGTTCAACTCGCCTTTATTGGTGATTAAATAGAACTGGGAATTGTCTTCGTTCCAACCTGAAATGTAAGCCTGTTCGGTTACGGAAGTTTGATAAATAGGGGTGAGTTGATCGCCTTTTTTATATAAAAAACTGGTGTTTCCCTTTTCATCGGTACGATATAAAACACGGAGGTTGTCATCCCAGTCAAAATCGTAGCCGGTAATCCTGTCAGTATTGGTGTATATCAGATCCAGTTTCCCTGTTGAAATCGTCAGCTTATACAAGTCGTGCCATGCTTTATCCCGATTATTAATCCCAATCATGAGGACATCCGGATTTTTTTGACTTGTGGCATAAATCTGAGCAGCAATATCTTTGAAAGGTGTCAGATTGCGGGATTCAGGAAGTTTTCCGTCATTTACTTTTTCGTAGGGTGAGACAGCATAAATGTTGATGTTTTCATCACCGTCTTTATCCTTTACATAAAGAATATATTTTGCATCATCAGTCCAATAATAGCCATAAAGAGGCCTTTTACTATTGGTTAGTGGTCTTGCCTTGTCAAAAGGTTCGTCAAATTTTTTAAGCCAGATATTCATGATACCTTCGTACTCCTTCATAAAGGTTATCCACTTGCCATCAGGGCTTAATTGACCGGCAGAAATTTCGGGATTGCCAAAAAATAAATCCCTATCGATAACAGGCGTTTTTTGTCCTTGCATAAAATTAGATTGAAGTAACAAAACAAAAGAAATTAAAAAAAGATTTTTCATGTAATTTGAATTTAATGGTTTAAGAGGGCTAAGGTTTTGCTTTATTTTTTGCAAATATTGAAAAATTAATGTGTAATTCACTATTTATTCGACTAAACATAGATTAATTGCTATCAAGTCAATTTCTTACCCTTTTTGATAGGTGAAATAATCGATTAAGAGAAAATAAATCAATTGTATTTTACAAATTAATAATTTATAAATAAAAGATATATAGTAATATAAAAAGTAAAAATTTTCATATATAATAAAATGAAATATTGAATTCAGGGCGCTGACGGTTGCACAGAGAATAAAGTGGTATATTCGGATTTTAATTTGAACTTCTATGGAAAATGTTCTTGTAATAAATAACCTGACAAAGAAATTTGGCAGATTGACGGCTGTTGATAATCTTTCCTTTCAGGTGCAGCGGGGAAATGTATATGGCCTGCTCGGTCCCAATGGCAGTGGAAAGTCAACCACACTGGGTATGTTGCTGACTTCTATCAATCCCACATCCGGAAGTTGGCAGTGGTTTGGCAATGCCACTCCTACAGATGCCTTAATGCGGATAGGTGCTACCATTGAGCGACCCAATTTCTATCCCTACCTCAATGCCACTCAAAATTTACTTATTACGGCTAAAATTAAGGGGGTGGATGTTAAAAATATTGATGAAAAACTTAATTTGGTAGGTCTTTTGGAAAGAAAGAAAGACAAGTTTGCCACCTATTCACTGGGGATGAAGCAGCGGTTGGCCATTGCAAGTGCCATGCTTAATGACCCGGAAGTATTGATCCTGGACGAACCGACCAACGGGCTTGATCCGATGGGGATTATTCAGATAAGGGAAATTATTTTGAACATAGCTTCTACCGGTACGACCATCATTTTAGCAAGCCATTTGCTGGATGAGGTAGAAAAAGTGTGTACCCATGTCATTGTACTGAGAAATGGGAAGGCGCTTTTTTCAGGTGAAGTCAGTGGTATGACCAACAGTAAACCTTATTTTGAAATAGCGGCTCCGGATATGGATCGGTTGAAAATGGTTATTGACAAGATTCCCGGACTTAAAGTTAGTGGACGTAATGGTGATATCCTGAGGATTGATGCGGAAGATGATTTGACGCCGGATAAAATCAACCAATTGTTGTTTGACAATGGCATAGCTCTGTCCCATTTAATAAAGAAGAAAAATAGTCTGGAAACTCAGTTTTTAGAACTTGTAAAAAGTAAATAATTGATCCCTCATCACGAAAAGTCGCATAATATGAAGAAATTATTGGAGTTGGAATGGCTTAAAATTTACAATTATAAGATAGCCAGGATATTTATTATCTTATATTGTTTCTTTTTATTTGGTTTGATCCTGCTGGGCACTCAGGAGTTCCAGCTCGGTAGTTTGAAAGTCAATTTAATTGATCAGGGCATATTTAATTATCCCCAATTGTGGAATTTTACCACTTATTTTACGGCATTAATTAAGATTTTTCTTGCATTTATCATTATAACCACTGTCGTAAATGAGTTTCAGAACCGGACATTTAAGCAGAATATCATAGACGGACTTACCAGGAAAGAATTTTTAATGTCCAAGGTATTGACTATCGTGATTTTGAGTTTAGTTTCTACAATTCTGGTCTTTGTTTTTAGTTTGATATTTGGGATGAAGTACAATACAGTGAATTCTCCGGGATATCAATTTGCTGAAGTAGGTCTTATCGCGGCATATTTTTTTAAGTTGGTAGCATTTTTCATGTTTTGCTTATTTTTCTCAATATTGATACGTAAGTCGGCTTTTACATTTGTGTTATTATTTTTATGGTGGTTTGTTGAGGGAATTTCGGGCGGAATTGAAAAATGGATGCGAATCAGCGATGTGGTAGATAAGAAAACTTCCGTTTTTTTATTGACAGATTATTTACCATTGAGTGCGATGTCTAATTCTGTTCCGGCACCTATTGGACGATTATCTACTGTCGAAGCGTTGTTAAATCAGGGAAATGAGGTGATTCATCCCGTTCCCTGGAACTTTGTATTTGCCTGCCTGATTTATGCCATCTTATTTGGTGTCTTGTCCTATCATTTGCTAAAACGTCGCGATTGGTAATAAGACTCCGTATCCTGATTGTATCCATGAGAATTGAATGATGTCCGGCTTTGAAAGGCTGCACAGAAAGTTTTATACGCTTTCGGTTATCATGAAATAAATTCAATCGAATAAAAGTAGAAACTTACTTTCGCATGGATTTCCATTTATTTATAAGTCCGTTGGTGGAAGAGTCAAAGGCAGTAACTTCGGTATCGTTGTTCAGTACCGGCAAAATTTTATTGGCCAATTGCTTGCCGTATTCCACGCCCCACTGATCGAAGCTGAAAATATTCCAGATGACACCCTGAACGAAAATCTTGTGTTCGTATAGTGCAATAAGTTGCCCCAGAGTATAGGGATTGATTGACTTTATGAGGAAGCTGTTGGTTGGCCTGTTGCCACTAAATACTCTGAATGGAGCTATTTCTTCTATTCGTTCTTTACTTTCTCCGGCTGCTTCCATTTCTTGTCTGACTTGTTCGATGGTCTTACCAAATGCAAGGGCTTGTGTTTGTGCGAAAAAATTACTCAGAAGTTTGTCGTGATGTCCGGGCAATGGATTATGTGAGATGGCAGGTGCGATAAAATCGCAAGGGATCAGTCTTGTTCCCTGATGGATGAGTTGATAGAAGGCGTGTTGGCCGTTGGTGCCGGGCTCTCCCCAGATTATGGGTCCTGTCTGTATATTTACCGGATTGCCATCTCTGCCTACCGATTTACCATTGCTTTCCATATTGCCTTGCTGGAAATATGCCGGAAATCGGTGCATGTATTGATCATAGGGAAGGATGGCTTCTGTATGTGCCCCCAGAAAATTACAATTCCAGATACCCATCAATGCCATGATGACGGGAATATTGTCTTTAAATTCCGTATTTTGAAAGTGTTGATCGGTAGTATATGCACCTTTCAGGAGTTGCTCAAAATTTTCAAATCCTATTGTCAGGGCTATTGAAAGTCCTATTGCGCTCCACAGACTATAACGTCCGCCGACCCAGTTCCAAAATTCAAACATGTTGGAAGTGTCGATTCCGAAATCTTTTACTGCTTTTTCATTGGTGGAAAGGGCGACGAAGTGGAGGGCTATATCTTTTTCCGAGCCGCCATTTGAAAGGAACCAATTGCGGGCTGTAGCAGCATTGGTCATTGTTTCCTGTGTGGTAAATGTTTTAGAAGCGATGAGGAAAAGTGTTGTTTCCGGATCAATCACCTTAAATACTTCGGCGATATGAGTACCGTCTATGTTTGACACATAGTGAGCCTGCATATCATCGAGCCAGTACGGGCGCAAAGCTTCCGTAACCATGACAGGACCGAGGTCACTGCCTCCGATGCCGATATTGACAATGTGCCTTATTTTTTTACCGGTGAAGCCTCTGTGTGTTCCATTATGTATTTTGTCACAGAAAGATTTCATCTGAGATAAAACACGACGCACATCAGGCATTACGTCTTTCCCCTTACTGTACACAGGGTTGGTTGATTGATTGCGCAAGGCAGTGTGAAGGACGCTGCGACCTTCAGTTTTATTGATAACATCTCCTGAAAACATCGCCTTTATACTGTCCCGTAGATTGCATTCATAGGCAAGACCCAGCAACTCTGACAGAATATTGTCATCAAAATTATTTTTTGAATAGTCAAAAAGAATATCTTCAAATTGAATTGAGTAAAGCTCGAATCGATTGCTATCCTCTTCAAAATGCTGTTTGATATGCATATTTTTTGCCTTTATGGCCGACTGTACGAGATCTGCCCATGCGGAGGTGTCTGAAGGATTTATTTTAGATAATGACATGTATTGTAATTTTGAGTTAAATTTAAATTACTTTAGGGTAAAGAGAAATTTTCAACATTTGGTTGAATATTTAAATGTTAAAATACTCAAATTTTTAAGGTGATACATGATTGATGACCAATTTTTCCGGATTATCTATGACTTATAAGCAGGTTCTGCTGCGTTTTACCCGATCTGGCGAATTTTGGAATCCAAGTGGTTTATTTTAAAGGTATTTTCAATTATTTTTTATCTATTTATTTTCAAACAATACACATTATAATAAAACATAATTTAAAAAATACTGTTAAATAAATGATAAAATATATTATTTTATGTAATAATATACAAATGATAAATTTTTCTTTTGAATCCGATACAACTTACTGATCAGAATCATAAATATGAATTGGTTCATCTGCTTATATTTGTAGGATGCAAATTTACTACGGATGCAGTCCGAATGAGATTTTAGGTTTTCCTGATGGATCCGAACAGATAAATTTACAGAGGTGGATTATACGGCCGGATTCTTTAGATTTAGAATAATATGAAAGAATTAATTAAAATAACCATTATTGACCGTGAAGGAGTATCTCATGTTTTTGAAATTCCTCCGGATATAGGAATTTCTGTCATGGAACTGTGCAAGGCCAATGACCTTCCTGTTCTTGCTACCTGTGGCGGTATGGCATTATGTGCCACATGTCACGTTTTGGTTGAAAGTGGCACAAGTTTGCCTGAGATGCAGAATGACGAAGCTTTAATGCTGGACCAATTGCCAAATATGGAGCCTAACAGCAGATTGAGTTGTCAGTTGAAGATCAATGAAAAGACAGATGGTTTGGTCGTTAGGTTGGCTGAAGAATAAAAAAAGGCAATAAATTTAATTACTGCCTTTTATCTTACTTTGGTCTAAAGTTAAATTTAACGGAGGAGTGTGACGTCTCCCTTTACGATCATTCTTGTACCGTCAAACAATTCAATTTCAGTCCAATAAACATATACTGCCGGATTACATTTTTCACCTTTCAGGGTACCATCCCATCCGATATTCGGATTATTTGGTTCAAAATTTAATGATTCAAAGACTTTCTCTCCCCAGCGGTCATATATTTGGAAGCTCAGGATACGCTTGATTTCTTTGTCGTTGGTAGAGATAAAGACCTTGTCATTGTTGCCGTCTCCATTAGGAGTAAAGATGTTCGGAATAAAAATATTTACTCCTTTCTCCACGATGATTTTCTTTGAATCTTTATCACTACATCCGTTTTTATCCTTAACTTCTACGGTGTAAGTTGTAGTTTGATTTGGGAAAACAGTTATGTGGAAGCAGCCGGCGCAATTAATAAAATCGTAATCAGAACTGTAAGTAATTGTACTAACCGAATCTTCCGGGATGCTGATTTCCGGGTCAATAATTACAGTGTCGCCTAAGTGTATCAGGGTATCATTGCCCAATTCGACGGTGACTAATGGCGGTTCGATTAAGATGATATTGTCCAGTGTCAGCTCACAACCATTGGCATCTTTTATTTTGATGATATTCGTACTGCCTGAAAGGTTGGTCCAGGAGTTTATGGAAGAATATGGCCCGCCGTTGAAAGAATATAAAATAGGTGGAACTCCGCCTTCAATTTTAGCGATTTTAATATACCCGTCTTTATAGCCAAAACAAGTAGGGCTTACTCGTTCGATTTCAATTCCCTGTGGGCGATCGGGATCAGAGGTGATGACTACGGTATCCTTGTCAGTACATCCGGTCTTAATGTCGGTTACAGTGAGAATATAGGTTCCGTCAATAGAGACTTCCATCGAAGAGGCATTTGGTTTCGGTATCGGTTTATTAAAAATTTCATTCCATTGATATGTCAGGTTTCCTGAGGGAGCTGTATCGTCGCCTATCAAGGCTGTGGATTTTTCGCAAGTTAATTCCTGGTCGATACCTGCATTTGCAACCGGGTTTTCAAAAACCTTGACTTTCACTTCGGCAAAACTTGAAGGGCAACTACCGCCGTTGATAAATCTGTATTCGAATATATAGTCTCCCGGAGCCAGATCTTTTACCTTCAAAACATTTCCGATAAGCGCAGAACCGGCTGTATTGGGGCCAACTTCTGTCCATACGCCTCCGGGATCTTCGTCAGTCAGGTAATCCGTAAGGTCAATGATGGTATTCGTGCCCTGACAATAATTGACGGCATTTGTTTCATTACCTGCAAATCGATAATCGTCTAAAATAAGCGAAATAAACGCTGTATCCGGACAACCCGGTTTGATATTATCATAAGTAAATCTAAGGATATATGTGCCCGCATCTTTTTTGTAAATATCCAGTTTGTCACCTGTCAGAATTGCAGGATTACTACCGGCAGGTGCCGATTTAATAGACCAATATCCTGTAGTGGCGGCAGGTGTGGTCAATGTTATTTCGGCCTGATTGTTACATATAGGAGACAGCGGCGTGAGTGCCGGCAGATCCGGACATTCGCAATTATTTATGACGTGAATTGTAATTGTTTGCGGGACATTAGGACATGGAGCGGTAGCTCCTGTCGGCATAAACGTAAAGGTGTAATCACCTACGGCTACATTGTTAAAATTCCAGATATTGCCTGTCTGGATAGCGCCTGAACCATCAGTATCGATCCAGTTGCCGGCTATCGGCATTGAGTTCCATATGACAGATGAGCTGAAATCCAATTGATTTGCTCCGTCAGATTTTGGATCTTTATTACAAACAGTCGCCTCATTTTGTAATTTATAAGTTTGCAGAGCAACGATATCAACGGCGATTGTAACCGTGCTGTCACAATTTTCAGGAGGACTTACATTGATTTCAAAGGAGAATATATAGCTGCCTGAACTCTTACCGGAGGGGTCAAATATTCCGGCATTAACAGGGATGTTGACGGGTCCGGTCGGATCATTGATCAAAGTCCATGTACCCGGTTCGGCGCTTGTAATCATATTGTTCAGATCAATCGGGTTTGTGTTGTCGCTACATAACACTGTCTGTGGTGTCAAGACGCTTAATTCAGGACAGTTACAGTTGTCAGTGACGATTACTGAAACAGTTATTGACTTGTTTTGACATGGGGCGATGGCTGTATTTGAAGTGAAAGTAAAGGAGTAAGTTCCAATAGGTACACCCGTAAAATCCCAGATATTGCCACTTACATTAGTGCCTACAGAGTTGTCATTGTTCCATGTACCTCCCACCGGACTGCTCGTAAAGAAGTCATTCAGGTTGACCATCGTTTTTGGTGATGGGGGAATAGGAACATTGTTACATACCTTTATTTCAGGCTTCATGGTAAAGTTTACCTCGGGGTTGACTGTGATGGTTAATTCTATATATTTAGTACAGACATTATTGGTTGGTTCCGGATTAAGCGTATATCTGATGATATAGTTACCTTGATCCTTACCCGTAGCGTCGAAAGTAGTACCGTTGAGGGTGCCGGGATTAGTTCCTGCCGGTGTGGAAACCAGGGTCCAGTCTCCGGGATCTGCATTTATTATATAAGAGTTAATATCCACCAGCGCATTGTCGCTGCATAAAGGTGCAGGTGTTGAAAATTGTAATTTTGGACAATCACAATTATCATCGACCGTTATTGTCAGCGTATCTCTTGAATCCGTGCAAGGGAGGGCTGCCGGAACGACATATTCAAACTGTACGATGGTTCCGTCAGGCACTCCGGTAAAATCATACACGTTGCCTCCTAAATTTACGGCACCACTCAGCGGTGGTATCTCATTCCATGAGCCTCCTGTCGAGCCTCCGGTGAAGTAGTCGTTTAGGTTTAGCTTTGATTTGCCTTCATTTCCGGGATCAGCATTACATACCACAGCAGTTGGAATTATTGTGGCATCCGGTTGGTCGGTGATGATGAGTGTTGAAGAAACTGTACCTGTACATCCATCTACAGTGACTGTATATTCTATAGGATAAACTCCCGGAGACATTGTATTGAGTGGAATTTCACCAAATTCGTTGATTGGATATGACCAGGTTCCACCCGGAACATCTGTAACTAAAATTGGATTTGGAGTTTGGGTGATGCAATATGATTCCAGATTGAGGATATTGGGAGTAGGATTAGGTTTTACAGTGATAACAGTTGATGTTTGTTTGGTACAAGTGCCTGTTCCGATGACATAATCTATGTAATAAGTTCCTGCGCCTAATGCGGATGGGAAAAATAATCCATCTGATGAGACGCCGCCTGACCATGTCCCTCCCGGTGGTGTTGCCTCTAATTGGATAGGTCCGCTGTCGCTTGCACAGAAAGGCCCGGCAGGTGTGATAACAGGATCGTCTAACCGGAGTACATTGATCTCAAAACTGTCTTTGGCAATACATCCTGTGGTTGGGTCGGTATATGAAGCGATGAACCAATACTGGATATTTGGATCCATTTGGTCTGTGAGGATTGTTCCATCCGGAAGAATAAATCCGGGCGGGTTAGATGTCAGAATTGTTCCATCGCTTGTAGATGGATTAGTCTGGACAATATAAGCTTCTAAAGGGCAAAGTGGATCAGTAGGTATATTTAAAAATTGAAGATCGGGTGCCGGATTGATGACGACATCGAGCGTGCCGACACCTTTACAGCCATATTTATCCGTTACTTCAAGGGTAACCTGGAATGTTCCGGCTTGTGAGGGATTTACAGGTATTGTACTTGAAGTAAATTCTCCCCAAGGTGTGTTCCATTTATATGTAAAGGGGCTGTTGCTGCTGTTGATTATTGCAGACAAAGTTTTGCCTTCAACGTCGCTTAGGCAATAAACAGAAGGATTAGGTATTATGGTTACCTCAAGAGTGCCGGAGACACTGACCAGGACCTCATCGGTGGACTGACATCCATAGCTGTCTGTTACTGTCACTTTATAGGTTGTATTTATGGTTGGACTTACCTGAATGGTTTCAGTATCCTCACCGGTTGACCAAGCGATGGTGTAGGGTGCGCCTGCGCCTCCTCCTGCAGTAGGATTACCGCCAAGTGTAATTGTAGCGCCCGGACAAGAACTTTTATCAGGACCGGCATCAGCAATCACTTTTGGGTAAACTAATACATTAAGATTCTGAGGTTGACCGATACATCCGGATGGGCTTATCGGAACAATTTGGTAAACCACAGTTTTAGGTGTGGTGGAGCTGTTTTCTAAGGTTTGTGAAAATGTGGTACCTGAACCTGAGGTTGCACCTGAAACTCCATTGTCATTTACGACTGTCCATTGAATAGTAGAGTTAGGCGGATCAAGCGTTATATTTCCGAAGAAGTTAACGTTACTGCAGGTGATACCATCTTCAAGAATCATGGTCGGCTCAGTACAGCATTGAACGGTGATTTTTTTAGTTAATAAGGAATGACCGTTACACGATGAGCTTTGCCAGCCACCGGTCTGACCATCGGCAAATGCTCCGATAGCCACTGTGTAGTCGTTGCAGCTTTGGTCATCACATGCCGTACAAGGTATTTTAACGGTAAATTCTACAGAAAATGGACCTGATGCGCTGTCTCCGTAGGAAAGGTTGGGCTCGGAACTTCCACATGTTCCGCTGTAGGAAGTGCCTATCCATCCGGCTGGCATACTTGTTCCTGCATAACTACAATTTCCACCTCCTGTGAAGGCTATACAATCCTGTGTTCCGATGATGCAAATATTTCCGGTAGTTGTATTGATACCAATTGCACCGGCTGAGTTGTCCAATGATTTCCAATAAACCGTACCTGCCGGGTACCAGTCCCATGAAGCATTACCGCTGGGTCTGGTCGAAGGTGTGGGTTCAGTTCCCTGAGCATAGTCAAAGCAAGGACTGATAACCGGCATCATACTATGGATCCACTGGGAACCGATTTTTATAAAGTTTGTTGTATATTTAAATCGGACTTCCTCGCATTTCTTGAAAGGTCCTGTCAGAGGGGAGCCTAAGCTGGCACCTATGATTGTCAGACTTTGTTCGGTGATACAAGGTGCTTGAATATTTAGCAGGGTTACACATAATTCGAAACTGCCCTCTGCATCATCTGCATCAGTGACGGCAATGTAGTAAGTTGTGTTAGGCAGTACGTCGGCGGAAACAGGATTGCATTCGACCCAGGTATCGCAGGAATTAAACAAAGCATATAAGGGATTTGTAAGTTCATCAGAAGAAAAATTGATTACAACAGTGTTGTTGTTTCCTGTGTTAAAGCTATACCAGGCTACAGGGTGATCCATGTTGGCACATGCACCGCCGCCGCTGAGTATTGGGCCATCTGGCATTCCGTTGTTACATCCTGTAATACAAACAGGTTCAGCAGAATTGGGGATGTCGATAGGAATTGCATTGGCACAGTCTCCATTGGTATCACATGGCGGGGTGCCCTCTACTTCTGTAATACAAAGACCCTGGAAGCTTCCTGCGCCTTGTGTAGTACTTGTAACCATGATGTAAACTGTCGATCCGGGTGTCAGGTTATCAAATGAAAAATTACTGATTGGCGGACCACAATAGTATGAATTGTTGGAAGCTAAAAATGGAGCAGCATTACATCCGTTTGGGAATTCCACCAAGGCTATACCCATATTGCCGGTGATATTATTTGTTTGAAGCTGAATATCCAACTGGACAGTATTGGGACCTAAAGTATAGGAATAATATACGGAATTGGATGCCGGACAATTTGGAATTTGATAGTCAGGGGTTGCACCTGCTGTAGTACCGTCGGCACAGCCATTCTGGGGGATATTAATTGCACTGCAGGGATCATCATTTGGAGGAGGAACCGGATTATTTATACACAATTCGATATCATCCAGTGGTAAAATAGCAACAGTTACAATGACATAATAAGTTGTACCGACTACCAGATTATTTAAGGTGAAATTAGAGCCACACCCCATTTCTGTGGCTCCGCTAAGGTCACCACAACCATTTGGCAGGTCAACAACCGTGGCTAAAACTTTATTGTTGACCGGATTGGTAGTTATGGTTGCGACCGGTCCCTGTGCGGTAAATGTGAACCAAATATTAGTGGCAGTTGTAGCTGTACAGCCACCGTTAATTACGTCGAAGGTTGCGTTTCCGAATTCAAAAGTCTGGCAGGTTCCATCAAGTAAAGTAATGGGAATAGCATTGTCACAATTATCATTGGCCGGCTGGCCTGATAGGAAAGTGGTAGCCAATAGGATTATTAGACCTATAAAAAGGTATCGTAATTGTAGAATCATATTTCCTTGTTGAAAGCACAAATTTAGATTTAATACTTTGTTTATCAAATAATTAATTAAATTATTTATATAGCAAAATTTGACGGAATATAATTGTGTTTATAATTTGTTTGCTTGGGAAAAGTGATATTTTATTTGGTGGCTATTGGGAAAAATTTTTTCATAGGGTAAAAAGGTTATTCCCCTCATCAATAGAAAACGCTTTAATTTAAGGTAAAAAAAAAGGTTGTACACCGGTACAACCTTTCTTAATTTATAATTTAATATTTATCTGATCAGCGTTACATCTCCTTTAATAATTTGCTTGGTTCCATCGAATAATTCGATCTCAGCCCAATATACATATACAGCCGGATTGCATTTCTGACCTTTCAAAGTGCCATCCCAGCCATTGCTTGGATCATTTGGCTGGAAATTCAGAGCTTCATACATTTTTTCACCCCATCTGTCATAAATCTGGAAAGAGTTGATGGATTTAATTTCCCGGTCATTTGTTGATATAAATACTTTGTCGTTATTCCCATCGCCATTCGGTGTAAAGACATTTGGTACAAAAATATTTACTCCCTTTCTGACTATCACCTTCTTACTGTCTGAATCACTACAGCCATTTTTATCCTTAACTTCTACAGAATAGGTTGTAGTTTGGTTAGGAAATACAGTTATGTCAAAACAGCCTGTACAATTAATAAAGTCATAATCTGAACTAAAAACAATTGAACTGATAGAGTCTTCAGGAATAGATATTTCCGGATCAATCAAAACAGTATCTCCGAGGTTTATCAGCGTATCATTACCCATTTCTACAGACACTAATGGCGGTTCAATCAGTATAATATTGTCAAGTTCAAGTAAACATCCGTTTGCATCCTTTATTCTGAGTGTATTATTGCTTCCTGAAAGATTAGTCCAGGTATTGATGGAAGAGAAAGGGCCATTATTGATAGAGTATAAAATAGGGGGAACACCACCTTCAATTTTGGCGACTTTAATATATCCGTCTTTGTATCCATAGCAAGTCGGTCCCTGACGTTCAATCACAATTCCTTGCGGACGATTCGGATCGCTTGTGATAACCACTGAATCTATTGCGGAGCATCCGGTGACTGTATTTACCACAGTGAGATAATAAGTTCCTTCCAGTTTGACTACATTGTATAAATCTTTCGGATTAGGAATAGGATTGTTATTTTTCTCTGACCACTGGTAAGATATATCGCTTCCTGTGCTACTTGCAGACCCTCCGATAGTTGCTTCTGCTTTTTCGCATGTCAGCTCTATAGAGGTTCCGGCATCTGATACAGGGTTCGGATGAATTGTAATACTAACTTCGGATAGTTGTGCAGGACAGGCGCCGTCAGCATTATGTTTATATTGGAAGATATATGTTCCTGGTTTCAGCTTTTGAATATTCAGAATGGTTCCTGACAAAGCTGCTCCTGCGGTATTTGGTCCCACTTCTGTCCAGGTTCCACCGGGATCTTCTCCGGTGATTTCGTCCCACAAGTCGATTATTTTTTGGGTTTGCTCACAATATTCCTGTGGCTGTCCTGCAATACCTGCACTCTTATAATCTGAAAGTACAAAACTTACGAATCCGGAATCCGGGCAGTCAGACGGGATGTTTGCAAAATTGAATCGAAGAGTATATGTACCGGGATCTTTATCCTTAATATCTAAGAGTGAACCTGAAATTACAGCAGGGTTGGAGCCGGATGGAACAGTCTTAAATGTCCATGTACCGGTGTAGCCTGTCGGAGCAATCAGTGTAATAAAGTCCTGATTGTTACAAGTGGGCGGAATAGTAGGAAGGTCAGGTAAGTCTTCGCAGTCACAGTTATCAACCACCGTTATTTCAATTGTCTGCGGGATATTCTGACACGGTGCGACGGCTCCGCTTGGAGTAAAGGTGAAGGTATATGTACCGGTAGGTACGCCGTTGAATGTCCATATCCCTGCATTATTGGTGGCGCCGCTATTATCTGTATCTTCCCATGTTCCGGGCACTACAGGACTAATCCATATAGTGGGACTATTGAAATTCAGCTGGTTGTCGTTTTGATTTTTAGGGTCAAAGTTACATACCACCGCATTTGGTTGCAACTGATAAACCACAGCCGGATTAATGGTTACCTTAACTGTCAGTGTACTGTCACAATCTTCAGGTGGTGTAATGTTTATTTCAAATTGGAAAGTATAAGTACCAAGTTTTTGCCCTGAAGGATCGAAATTACCATTAGGTATCAGGGTATTTTTTGGCCCTTCCGGATCGTTGATAAGCGTCCATACTCCAGGAACAGAAGAGTTAATCATTGTATTTAAGTCAACTACAGATAGTGCATCATCACAAAGTGCGGTAGATGGGGTAATGACATTTAATACAGGACAGTCGCATTCATTTGTAACGATGACATTTATTGACTGTGGAATATTCTGGCATGGTGGCTGAGCTCCGGTCGGAGTAAAAGTAAATGTATAAGTGCCTACAGGTACTCCCGTAAAATCCCAAATATTTCCTGAACTATTCACCCCGACGTTGTTGTCATTATTCCAAACTCCTACTACAGGTTGTCCGATAAACATTTTATCAAAGTCAACCATAGTTTTTGGTTTTGGAGGTTTCGGTACATTATTACAAACCTTCACTTCGGTTTGTATCTGATATTTAACTTCCGGATTAACAACTATGTTAATCTGAATATTGGTAGGGCATTCAGGCTCAGTAGGTAAAGGATTGAGAGTATATTGAACGACATATGTTCCATAGTCTTTTCCGGTAGCATCGAAAATCGACCCGGTAAGTGTACCCGGATTTGTTCCGGCAGGAGTAGAAACAAGCGTCCATGCTCCAAGGCCTGCCTTGATTTTGAGGGAATTTAAATCAAGGACTGCATTATCATTACATAATGGTGAGGCGGGGTTAAAATCCAGTTTGTAACAATCACATTCTTCGTCCACAGTTATTCGAAGCGTATCTATTATGGTGGTACAAGGCGGAGTTGCATTTAAGGTATAAATAAATGTAGCCACAGTACCGGTTGGTACACCGAAGAAATCATAAACATCGCCACCCAGGGCAACTGCACCGCTTAGGGGCGCCACTTCCGTCCATACGCCGGTCGAGTCACCGCTCAGAATAGCTTTGTCAAGGTCGATCTTTGATTTACCTTTATTAAACGGATCCTGATTGCAAACTATAGCTTCAGGGTTCAGATTGACCTGTGGTTGAGGGTAGATGACAAGGCTTCCTGTAACCTTCCCTTCACATCCTCCAACTGTTACCGTATATGTAATAGGGTAAGTGCCGGGTGCCAGAACATCCAACGGTACCGTACCGTCACTTAATAATGGAGCTGACCATGTACCTCCCGGAATATCTGATGAAAGAACCGGATTAGGACTTTGAGCCTTACAGAAAGGAACTAAACCAATAATTTTTGGCTTAGGAATTGGAAGTACGGTTATTTGGATGGTAGTGTCCTTGGTACAATTTCCGGTACCAATTGTGTAAATTATATCATGGATACCTTCTCCGGCAATTGAAGGTTTAAAAATGCCTGATGGAGAAACGGCACCGGACCATGTACCTCCTGCAGGAGTTCCGGTTAACTGTATGCCGGTTGTATCATTGGCGCAGAATGGTCCGGCCGGATTGGCTACCGGATCGGGAAGTATAATGGTACTTGCCTGGAAGCTGTCAACATTGGAACATCCGTTTGGATCGGTATAGGTGGCGTAGAACCAATATGTATCACCCGGTATCATAAGATCCGTGTTAAGGTGGCCATCAAAAGTTATCATTCCGGGAGGTTTGGACGAATACACTGTTCCATCCAAATAAAGTGGAGAGGAGGCAACCTGCCAATCTTCACCCGGACATAAAGGTGCTGTAGGTTTATCCAGGAAGATAACAATCGGATCAGGATATAAAGTTAGGTTAACCTGGCCTACACCTTTACATCCAATTGCGTCAGTTACTTCCACTAATATTTGGAAAGTTCCTGCATAAGGAGCTAATATGGTAATAGACTGATTGGATTGCGGCCCCCAAGGAGTTAACCAGTTGTATGTAAACGGTGAGTTTGAGCCATTTACATTTGCCTTAAGTGAATGATTGAATCTGTCAGAGAAGCAAAATTCTGCAGGGTCAGGAGTAATATTTACCTGCAGAGCACCTGTTACATTAATTGTCACCTGTGCTATTCCCTGGCAGCCACTTGCATCCGTTACAGTTACGGTGTAAGTAGTCGTAATGGAAGGTGACACGGTGACGGTATCCGTAGTAGCTCCGTTGCTCCATTGAATATTATAGGGAGCTCCGGCTCCTCCTGTAGCTAATGGGACGGTGCCGATGGTGACACTTGCGCCCGGGCAGGAATTTTTATTGGGTCCCGGATTAACTGTTATCGCAGGTAAAACAGTTACGTGTAATTCCTGTTCAGGACCACGGCAGCCGGTAGGGCTAATCGGCGTGATGGAATACGTAACGACCTTAGGAGTTGAAGTCGGGTTGTGAAGAGTCTGGGAGAATGTGGCGCCTGAACCGCTTGTTGCACCGGTAACTCCATTGGTTGTTACCACAGTCCATTCAATGGTACTGTTGGGTGGGTCAAGAGTAATGTCACCAAAGTAAGTTTTGTCACTACATGTGGTGCCATCTACAATAACCATGGTGGGAGGTGTACAGCATTCTACGACTATTTTTTTCTTGAGTAAGCCGTTGCCATTACATTGCGGATTGCTCCATCCACCGGTTGCACCATCCGGAAAGGATGCAATTCCGACGACAAATCCCTCTTCTTTATCACAAGATGTGCATGCATCGCATGGAACGGTCATTTGGAATGTCAGAGTTTTGAGTGCATAGGAATTACATCCTTGTTGAATTCCCCAGGATTGGTTGGGTGCAGTGGAGTTACCACAGGAGCCTGATGGGTTAGTCACAACCCAGCCGGCAGGCATAGGTGTACCTTCTGTGCTGCCGCATGAACCGTTTCCACCTACAAAGTTCATACAACCACTTGTCCCAATTAAACAAATCTGGCCTAGTCCGTTGATTCCAAGTGCACTCGGTGGATTATTGGTTTGAGGTTTCCAATAAACCGTTCCTGCCGGATACCAATTCAAATTGCTGGCACTTGTTCCTGCAGGATACCCTACAATATTTGGTTGTTGGTTTTCCCAGCAGTCACTCAGGTAAGGAATAAAGGAATGCAGCCATTGACAGACTCCACCTGAATAAAAGTTGGTAGAATATTTGAATGTTATGGTTTCACATGGTTTGAATGGTCCTTCGATAGGAGACCCCATGCTTGTTCCTGTTATAGTAAATGTTTCGTCTTGAATACAAGGAGCTGTAATACTCAATAAAGTGACACACAACTGAAAATCTCCTGTATTGCCATCACCATCGGCGACAGCTATCCAATAATCGGTATTTGGTTGAATGGTGGTAACCTCAGTATTACAATCAAGGATAGTGCCACAATCCTGCATTAAGACAAAATTCGGAGCAGTAAGGTCTCCGCTTTCTAGTGTAATGACCACTGTGTTATTATCACCTGAATTAAAGGTGTACCATGCTGTTGGATTGGTAAATGCTCCTCCGCAATTGGTAAATCCACCTGATGGCATTCCTGTGTTACATCCATCTACACAAACCGGCTCCCCGACATTTGGAATGGTAATTACTTCTGCATCTGCACAAGAAGTATTTGCTGCACAAGGCGGATCGCCTTCGCTTTCAGTAAAACACATGTTGGTAAAAGTTCCGGCTCCGGCTAAAGTACTGGATACCATTAAATAAACAGTACTGCCTGGTGTAAGATTGTCAAAGCTCAACTGGTCAGTAACCGGACCACAATAGGTAGTATTTGCTCCTGCAAGAAAAGGTGGTTGATCGCAACCATCCGGAAATTCAAGTAGGGCAGCAGCCATCTGCCCGGTAATGTTGTTTGTCTCAAAATTAACATCTAATCCGACAGTGTTTGGCCCGAGTGTGTAGGAATAAAAAACTGCATTGGCTGTGTTTTCTACCGGACAGCCCGGAATATTATAATCTGCTGTCGCTCCGACTGTAGTACCATCAGAACATCCGTTTGCAGGGACGACGATAGCATTACAGGGTTCATCGTTTGGGGGAGGAGGAGGATTAAGGACGCACATATCAAATCCGGTGATTCCGGTGACTAATTGTCCTACAATTATATAATATAAATCTCCGGGTACTAAATTGGCTACTGTCAACGGAGATACACCGCATGCATATTCAACGGCTCCGGTCAAATCACCGCATCCATTAGGCAATGACAATACAGTGATTGAAATTTTCGGGTCCCCTACAATATTTATCAAAGCATACTCGCCCTGAGCTGTGAAAGTAAACCAAATATTATTAGCGGTTAATGGCGAACAACTACCATTGGCAAAATCGTAGGTAGGACCATTGAAATCATAATTAATACATGTTCCGTCAAGTTGGGTAATTGGCAAAGCGTTGTCACAGTTGTCGTTACTGGGCTGAGCGTGTAAGCCGGAGAGGCAAACCAACCCTAATACAAAAACTAGTGTAAGTTTTAAAACTGAATGCATACTATTTTCCGGTAGAAAGTTAAAATTATATTTGCTTGTTGAAGGTGTAAAAGTAATAAATTGTATAAAATTCTTCATTCTTTCGTTATTTATTAACTGTTTGCAGTGAAAAATTCAAAATAAAATACATTTTCTATCGTTGTACAATCAGCTCTAACTATCTATTTTTATTATATCTTTGAAAGAAAATACAGATTTATGACTAAGAAATTATTTCCAGGATTTTTTCTATTGTTTTGCGTGATATTTGTTTTTAATACCTCCTTTTCTCAAAATCTGAAAGTAAACAAGGGGAAGAAAGTAAAAGTCGCACAGAAAGCATCCTTTAAGGATAAGCTCTGGTATGGCGGAAGTTTTGCACTGGATTATTATAATCAAGGTTATTATTCTTACTTTACGATTGGGGTTACTCCAATGGTGGGCTATAAGGTGGTCGGTGAGCTAAGTGTCGGTCCCAGATTAGGTTTAAACTTTACCAATTACAGGGAGAATATAGGGTCCAAGGTAGATAAATTGGCACTATTTGAGACATCTGAAGGCATCTTTGCAAGATATAAATTTTTGAAAGTAGTTTTTGCTCATGCAGAATTCAATTTAACTCAGTCTCAAAATCCAAGTAGTCAGTTGGGACCAAACGGAGAGTTACAGAAGATTACGATTCATAGTCAAAATGCTCTGGCCGGCTTAGGTTATAATAACAGTATGGGAAGTGTTGGATCTGAAATTTATGTACTTTACAATTTTCTGGCGGATCAAAATGTTGTAAATCAACCCTTTGAACTTCGATTTGGAATTACTTACAAGTTCTGATTTAATTTCAGGTTACAAGATAATCAGGGTATATATTCATAACAACCGGCGTCGGGCTTGTCTGCTTTTCTCATATTTCCTATCAGGTCGTCGATTATACCTGGTATAGGCAGACCAATCGATTTGGCTACAGAAAGGGAGTCAAGTTTGTAATCTGATTTATTTTCATTTACAAATAATGTATCCTTATTTGCCAGGATATAACAATCCTTAATGCGTTGGATAAAATATTCATCTTTTAGCAGATTGGTGACCTTGATGGCGGAATTATCAAAATTGTATTGAAAAAATGCAGGTTGTTTACTTTCGTATGCATCTGTCAGGCTTATTTCATCCTCATCAAGTCCTGATAATATGGAATTTCTTACTTTTAGCACAGCTGCATTGGTTTTTATGGTGCCTTCTTTACATAAACCGAGTTCATTGAGGATACAGGTATAATTGTCCATTGCAATCGCTGAAGTTTGACCGGTTACGTTCGGTATAGTACAATAATCGAAGTTATAGGTTCCGCCATAGGTAAGCAGTATATTGTTTCCGGCAGAGTTTGAAAACAGACAGTTGGAGGCATTGATATCAGCATGGTTACCTATCAGGCAGCTAAGTGATACATTGTCTATGACAGAATGGCTCATCGTCACTTTCGTGGCTGAGTCGGCCACGATGCCAAAGTTGGCATTCCGGAGATCAAGGAAATTAAATGTATTGGTATGTTTTGAATTGTAAACGATGATGCCGCCCCATTGTCCGGGTACATCTTTAAATTCTTTTTCGAGTCGGTCACCTCTGAAGGAAACAGGGGCTTCTTTACTTCCATTGACAATTAACTGACCATCTTCGGCAATGAATATTCGACCATCAATAAAGGGGCTTCCCTTATCCGGAAATACCAATCCGCCATGGACATAGACCCGTGCACCGGCCGGGATGACGACCTTGCATTGATCTATAATCAGAGAACCATAAATAACATAGGGTTTCGGGTCGTTCCAGTTGACAGTTCCAAAATTACAGCTATATACACTTTGTTTGCCCAGATTATCTTTACCGGTGATATAGTTGGCATTTTGTCCCCATGCAACCAATACGACAGACTGTGTTGTTCCATTGACAGTAAAATCCAGATAGTCAGTCAGCACAAAGGGTGATGCTGTCAGATCCTGATTGGGATCGACCCTGACTTTACAAAAAACATATATACTGTCTTTACTTTCGATACGGACATTATTTGTTTCTGTTCCATTGATTCCATCCGTATTTAAAGTAAAATGTATGCCTTCAATTCCTCTGATTTTTATTTTGGAGATTTCAACAGGTTGCTTGTCGTCGTTATATATTTTCAATACCTTGGTAGCAGAGCCGATATCGGTAAATGTCGTATCAAACATCAGGGTATCGGTCGAGAAACGAAGCCTGAAATTACTGTCTTTATTGACAATTTCATCTTTGAAACAACCGGTTATCCCAAATGAAAATATCAGGATGGACAATAAAAATAATGGAAAACCTATTTTAGTCAGCATCTATATTATTAATTTGCAAATTTCTTGATTGCTGCATCATAAACTCTGCGCATTCCATCTTCGACAGATATTTTAGCCTTCCATCCCAAAGTATTTTCAACGAATGACATGTCACAGTATCGGCTGTGTACGCCGACCGGTTTGTCTAAAAGTTGTTTTATTTCAGGCTTGTATCCGGCAAATTGGCACATAATATCAATAATTTCCCTAAACGTAGTCAATTTACCCATTCCTATATTGATAGCTGTACCGTCTCCGATATGATTCATAGCTACCTGGATACAATCTATCACATCGTCGATATGAACGAAGTCCCTGCCTTGTAAACCTGTACCCCATACTTCGAAAGGATTTTCTTTAAGGGCTGCCCGTTTAGCCAGGCTTGGTATAGGATATGTTAAATCCTGATCTTCGCCGTATCCTGAGAAAGGTCTGATACAGGTTATGTGTACGCCATAGTATTGAGCAGCGATTTTGGCAAGATATTCGCCAGTGAGCTTGGACCAGCCATAAGTCATGTCAGGTTGACCCATATTGTTGAAGTCTATATCTTTTTCTGATAAGGCAATTGCTCCACTTTCTGTTTGCAGGTTGACCGGATAGGCGGCACTGCTGCTGGGGTATAAGACTCTTTCAGGTTTGTGTCTGGTGATGTAATAAAAAAATTCTGCATCGATAGATAAGTCGAGGGCAACCATCATCGGGTCGCCATCTATTTTGGCTCGTCCGCCCACGATAGCAGCGTAATGATATATGTCGCCAAAGTTTACAAAGTCCAAACCATAGGTTTTCTTAATATATTGTGGATCTGCAGCCAATGCATGTACTACATCTCTGAAGTCAGCTTTGAGAAAATACAACCTTTCGTCTTCGCCATAGATATTTACCCCGTTCAGGTCTCTGGCCAATGGTTGATCTAACCATGTCGATGGGTCAGTGCCTACACTCAGGTCATCAATAAAAAATATATTATCGGTAGTCGTATTGTATAGTCTTTTAACCATGTTACGCCCTACAAATCCACAACCTCCTGATACTAAGTGTACTTTCATGTTTATATTATAGATTTATTTTAAATATATATAATCGATTATTGTCCATTCGAAAACGGATTAAATAATATTTTATTTTGCGCTAAGATATTATGATTCATGAATCAGATGCAGTGTTTCCATAATATTCATTACTTTATCTTCATCTTCCTCATCAAGACTCGACCAACGTATCTTCTGTATTAGCAGGTTACGGGCATCCCACCATATCAGACCTAGTTTGGCCCAAAAAGGCGAAAGTATGAGGAAAAACAATCCGTAAGTGAAATTTGTAACCAGACCTATAATCAGGAAAAATAGAATTAGCCAGATGGTGGTTATTGCCCAGGTGATGCCTATACGAATAGATAGAAAGAATTCACGTCTTGGCTTAAATCTGATTGTCAATAACTTGCCGATTAAAACAGGAAAATAAAAAAATAATTGTGCCAAAATACCGACAGGGAATAAAAGGATGACTATCAGTATATTGTATGCAAAATATCCGGAGAAAAACGGCCATTTGGTTTTAATTTTGGCATCTGACAGTATATCTTTCAGTTCTTTGAGCTTACCCGGCCAGATCGGATGTTTAAGGTTTGAATCCTGATTGAAATGAATAGCCCATGATTTCATTTTCAGATACAGGCTATGGTTTTTGGCAAGGCTAAAAAATGTACTCGGATACAAATTGTCAAGAATTTCGAATCCTGTCTGTGCTTGTTTTTCCGTTTCTTTATTTTCGATGTGGAGGACTTCTTTCTTTAGTTGGAATTCGAGGTCATCAGTAAGCTGCTTGATGGCTTTATTGGGATTTTCCTTATAAAGGGGAAGGTAATCACTAAGTTTAAGAGGATCGCCCTGTGACAAGAGGATGCTTGACCTGAAATTGTGTGGTTCAATATAGTTTACGCCTACCGGGTAGATGAGAATGTTTTCCTGACCGTTTTTTTCATAAGCACCAAAAGCCATGCGGGCGGTACCTTTCTGGATGGGGCGGAGCCTTTTTTCGGTAATACAGTCTCCTTCGGAAAAAATGATGATTCGTTGGTTGTTTTTTAACGCTTCATAACAAGCTTCCATAGAATCATTGTTGCGCTTCAGATTGCCGAAACCGTCTCTGAAACGGAATATGGGTATCTGATAGGTCAGTTTGAAAAACCACATCATTTTGGGATTGAAGACATCTCCTCTTGTAATGAAATGCATGGGTAATTTTGACAGATATGCACCTACAAACAGGGCATCAGCAAAGGCATTGTTATGGTTACATGCAATCAATATCGGAGTATTGGCGGGTAATTCGTCAAATTTATTGGAATAAATTCTCTTAAAGCAAAATCGCAAAAAGAATCGTACTATTTTCTTTAATACAGGGTAAAATATATTCATTAATTTAATATGAAAAAAGAGGATGCAATTTCCTCTAATTTGATTTATTGTTTATTTTGTGCGAAAATAAATATTCTTTTTGAAAGTATTGATATGTATTGGTGGTCCGACCGGTAGCGGTAAGACATCTTTGGCGATTTCTCTTGCAAAGATGCTGGATACCGGTATCATATCTTTTGACAGCAGACAGATTTATAGGGAATTGAATATCGGAGTAGCACGGCCGACTTCAGAGCAATTGAATTCTGTTGAGCATTTTATGATCGGCACCGTCTCCATTCAACAACATTACAATGCCGGAGACTTTGAAAGAGAAGGGACCGTGATTCTTAAACAATTATTTAAAGACAAGGAGTATGTTGTAGCTGTTGGCGGAACAGGTTTGTACATCAAGGCATTGACAGAAGGATTTGATGAAATGCCTGAAATAAAGCAGGAATCATCTGATTGGGTCGAAGAAAATTATCGTCAAAATGGTCTGCCATGGTTACAGAAATTTATCCGTGAGACGGATGAAGATTATGCCTTAGAAGCAGATATGAACAATCCGGTTAGACTATTGCGTGCGGCAAAAGTAATCAAAAGCAGTGGTCGTAAATTTTCTGATTTCAGAAAAGGAGCCATCCGGGCTAATGACTTTAAGGTCTTGTACTTTGCACTTTGCCCTGACAGGCAGATATTATATGAACGGATTAATCGAAGGGTAGATGAAATGATGAATGACGGGCTATTGACAGAAGTTTCTTCCCTGTTTCCATTTCGCAATTTTAAAGCCTTGCAGACAGTTGGTTATGCTGAATTGTTCAAAATGCTGGATGGTGAGATTGCCCTTGATCAAGCGGTAGATTTAATCAAACAGAATACAAGAAGATATGCCAAGAGGCAGGTTACCTGGTTTAAAAATCAGGGTAGTTGGTTGCAGTTGTACTCCATGGAAGAAAAAGAAAATTTAGAATTAATAAAGCAACATTTATATGATTTGGAAAACGGAAGCGACCATTGAAGGGCTCAATATGATGAGTGCCAACACAATGGGTGAACATATCGGAATAGAATTTACCCGGATTGGAGAAGACTTTTTGGAGGCAAGGATGCCCGTAGATCACCGTACTCACCAACCAATGGGAATCTTACATGGCGGTGCATCTGTAGTATTAGCAGAAACGTTGGGGAGTGTGGCTTCTTATCTGTGTATTGAAGATATATCCAAAAACAGTGCTGTGGGTCTGAATATTACTGCAGATCATCTTCGTCCTGTTCCGAAAGGGTGGGTAAGGGGTATCGCCCGGCCTATAAAGATAGGCAGGAAGATACACCTTTGGTCTATTGAAATTTTAAATGAAAAGGATCAGTTGGTCTGCGTCGCCAAACTGTCTGTTATGATCATCGATAGATAACGATTATACTAATGTCGCCAGTTGTGCCAGTCTGGCCGAATAGCCGGCTTCATTGTCATACCATGCAAATACACGCAGCATATTGTCTCGTACAAGGGTAAGTTTGCTGTCAAATATAGCTGAATGTTTATTGGTGACAATATCCGAAGAAACCAATGGCAGTTCACTATATTCTATTATGCCTTTGTAGCGGCCTTCTGCTGCCAGTCGGAACGTATTATTTACTTGGTCTCTGTCGAGTGAACTATTGGTAAATATGGTAAGGTCAATAATGGAACCGGTGATGACAGGCACTCTGAGAGCCATTGATGTCATTTTGCCGATTAATTCAGGAACTACGAATGCTGCTGCTTTAGCCGCACCTGTGGATGTGGGGATGATATTGGCGGCAGCTGCACGTGCCCTTCTCAGATCTCTGTGTGGTGAATCCTGAAGGTTTTGGTCTGAGGTATAAGCATGTACGGTGGACAAGGCTCCAGACACAATGCCCCAGTTGTCCACGATAATCTTGGCGATGGGAGCCAGACAGTTGGTGGTACAGGATGCGTTGGAATAAATAACTGTATCAGAATTGATATCACTGTCATTGACACCCAGGACAATGGTTTTGACGTCTTCGCCGGCAGGTGCAGATAGAACTACTTTTTTAGCTCCGGCTTCCAGATGCCATGATGCTTTTTCTTTTGAGAGAAAAATTCCTGTGCATTCGAGTACCACATCCACATCCAGTTCATTCCAGGGTAATTCCTTCGGGTCGCGGATAGAAGTTGCTCTGATTTTTTTTCCGTCAATATAGATGTAAGATTCGTCGCTGGACACTTCTCCCGGATAGATACCATGGGCTGTATCATACTTAAAGAGGTGTGCAAGGGTAGCATTGTCAGTCAGGTCATTTATACCCACTATTTCAATATCGGGCTGAGCAAGGAGGTTTCTGAGCGTTATACGGCCTATTCGTCCGAAGCCGTTGATTGCAATTTTTTTAGTCATTTTGGATAAAACAATTTAAATACTTAGTGTAAAAGTAACAATAATTATTTTAGTGAATAATTTTTTTAAAAAAATGTTCAAAAAAATTTGTAGAATCAAAAAAGATTGTACTTTTGTGACGCTTTTGTAAAAAGGTAAAGTGAGGCCCGTTCGTCTATCGGTTAGGACTCAAGATTTTCATTCTTGCAAGAGGGGTTCGATTCCCCTACGGGCTACCAAAAAGGAAAGGTGATTATGATATTGCCTTTCCTTTTTTATTTGAGGTTTTATCCATTGTCATTAAATACCAAATGCTTTAGAAAATAAAGCAAACGCCCTTAATTTCACCATTTATTTAAGGTTTGCCCTTATTTTATCAGGCCAATCAGAATTATAACTTTTCCAATTTTCATTTTATTCGGTGAGAATTTATTAACTTAGTCTTTTTTCGCATATATTTCAAAAGTAATGACTCACAATGAAAGACATTTTCTGGGTGGACCAAGATCCAGATTTAAAGATTTTTTGTACGCATTGGATGTTTTCAAGGAATTTATCCGGGGTTTCCGGGCCTTGCATTTTGTAGGTCCATGTGTGACTATCTTCGGGTCAGCCAGATTCGACGAGGACAATTTGTATTATCAACAGGCAAGAGAGCTGGCGGCAAGGCTCTCCAAAATGGGTTTTACGATAATGACGGGCGGCGGCCCGGGCATCATGGAAGCCGGAAACCGGGGAGCCAGGGATGCAGGTGGACCATCTGTAGCATGTAATATTGAGCTGCCACATGAGCAACATGCTAATCCTTATCTTGATCGTTATGTCAATATCAAGTATTTTTTTGTGAGAAAGACATTGCTGATTAAATATTCCTTTGCCTTTGTGATTTGCCCGGGTGGATTCGGAACATTGGATGAGTTTTTTGAAGCGCTTACCTTAATTCAAACGGGGAAGATCGAAAAATTTCCGGTAGTGATTTTTGTTCCCGAATTTTATCAGCATATACGTGAACACATCGAATTGATGGTCAGAGAAAAGACCATATCAGTTGGAGATCCCAATCTGATGCTGATTACAGGTTCGCTGGATGAAGCAGAATCCTATATCAGGGAAAAATCTGTCAAGCATTTTGGATTGAGGTTAAGACCAAATCGTATCTTGGGCGAACGAAGTTGTTAATCAGTCAAGTGTGTATCACAAATTGCCCAGATTATAAAAAATGTAATAAGAACGCAAGTGGTAAATAACCGGAAAAATGCTCTGTAGGATCGACTTTATAATTGAAACACTTGTTATAAAAGGTTGCCCATAAGGGACTTGAATAATTTTACCGAATATTTCTACCAAAAGGCCGCTCCTCGGGAGCCTTGAGCATTCCTTTTGTTTATCAACATTGTTCCACATTAATATCGGAGGCTTTTGTAATAATTTGTCTTAACACAATATCGCCAAAGTGCAATTAGCACGACCTTATGGTAGAATAATGAATACGAGGCAGGAGTCAAGCTCTGTAGGAGCGACCTTATGAAAAAAATAAACTTTGTTTTCATTCGTATATGATTTATTGAGTAATACACAAATAGGCAAAGAGTATATATTTACTATTGTATATCCGGCTAATCAATCGGGCGAAAGCCCAACAAACAGCGAAGCTATCCAACAACTCATTAAAGACAATCTCAAACCGAACTCCGGGAATTAATCGTTACACAAAATCTTCTGTTATTTATTGTAACGCCCAATTCATTATCCACACATCCGTCATCAAGAAATATTCAGATTGTTGAGATTGATTATCTTTGAGGTCAAATACCTGATATGGAATTTTCGGATATGAAGATACCCAAGGCCTTGCTCCGTGCCCTGGAAGATATGGAATTGAATCAGCCTTCTCCGATTCAGGAACAGGTTTTTTCGGTCGTTAAGTCAGGTCGGGATGTAAGCGGGATAGCACAGACAGGAACAGGAAAGACACTTGCCTATTTGTTGCCGGTTTTGAGCCTCCACCAATATAGCACCTCTCGTTTGCCAACAGTTTTAATATTAGTTCCTACTCGTGAACTGGTGCGACAGGTAGAAGCAGAAATTACCAGATTAACTAGATATATGTCCGTCAGGACTTATGGTATTTTCGGTGGTGTAAATACCCGACCTCAGGCAGATAGCATCATGGAAGGCCTGGATATCCTTGTCGGAACACCTGGAAGGGTGGCAGATTTTGTCCATACAGGAGTATTAAATTTGAAGAATATAAAGAGGCTGATAATCGATGAGTTTGACGAAATGCTCAATCAGGGCTTTAGGGCACAGCTGAAGGTTATATTTGATAAATTACCTGAAAAAAGGCAGAATTTGTTGTTTTCGGCGACCCTCAATCCTGAAGTGGAAGAAATGATGGATGAATATTTTGAAAGGTTGCATCAGGTAGAAGCTGCACCCATCGGCAAACCCATTGATACCATCAGACAGTACAAGTATTTTGTCCCTAATTTTTTCAGTAAGCTGAACCTGCTAAAGCAGTTGATTACAGCTCCCGAGATGACTAAGGTATTGGTTTTTGTGTCCAATAAGAAAAAGGCTGAAATCGTGTATGAAATGTTACAGGAAGACGGTTTTTCCGGTCTTACATATATGCATGCCAATAAAAATCAGAACCGCCGCTTTGATACATTGGATGAATTTGAATCAGGGAATTCAAGAATATTGATTGCCACAGATTTACTTTCCCGAGGCCTTGATATACGAGATGTCAGTCATGTCATCAACTTTGACTTGCCTGAGGTGGAAGAAAGTTATATACATCGGATAGGCAGAACAGGCAGATTCGGTAAACAAGGTATTGCAATAGCCTTTGTAAGTGAGGCACAGGTAGAAATGATGGATAAGCTTGAACAGTTGATGGGCATGAAGTTGGAGGTGTTGTCCTTGCCGGAAGGATATTCTGCTTCTGACCGATTGCTTCCGGAGGAGGAGTCTGTGGTGTACATGCCTGATTATCTGGGTAATAGCAATAAGAAGTATGTCGGCAGTGCCTTTCATGAAAAAGCTGAAAAAAACAAAAAGGTGAATGTTCGTTTTGATTATGAGGCAGCCATGAAGAAAAAGTATAAGAAGCAATATCGACCTAAAAATTCTCGATAAGTTTTCGGTTAGTATTATAGTAACTTAGAATTCCTATTCATCAAAGATTGATTATTTCACGGGGAATAAGTCAATATTTGCCGGGGAATGGCTCAAATTCACAGTTTTTTTTAAATCAGATACTTTCTGTTTGAAATAGAATAAAAAAGTCAGCGTCCGAAATCTGATTTGAGATTTGTTGACAGAATATTTGTTTTATATTTATGGCTGAATTCATCCGTTTTGAGGTGAATTGGAAAAATAGTCAACATGTTAAATTATTTTGTAATGAAAAAAGGATTAGTTTTATTTCTGCTTCTTTCTTATTTTACCGTATCCGGGCAAATCAGGTCAATGATTGATGCGCCTGCGATTTATCTGACCTCCAGAGATGTAGAACATGCATTGAATAGGGAAGGGCTTGGTTTGGATTTTGGTTATGCCATAGGTACTCACTGGATGATGACTAAATTGTCCGTGGGTGTGCATGCTACTGCAGATTTTGATGCTGAGAATATTGATAAGACTTTTTTCGCAAATCCATTTGGACGTCTTGAACTTGGCCTTGGTAAATGGCGATCCAATGGTCAGCAGTGTGCAAAAAATCATCAGAATGCGTATTCCATTTTAGCTAAAGGAGGCGTCGTGTATAATTTTGGTAAGCGAAAGGCTGATGCGGAAAATGGCATAGCGGCAGTAAAAGCAGATTATGATTATTTTGTTGGTGCAGAGCTGGGCTTATTTTATATAAAAGACATGCACAAGAATTCTGAATATTTTATCAATGGTGGATATATGCTCCGTAGTAAAACGATATTTGCAGAATTAGGCCTCAGAACATTCTTCAACACCCGATACGCTGACAGATAGACTTTTGAGGAAACAATTGTTTTTGCAGTGCAGGTGGTAATTGCATTCAGGAAATATACAATTATTTGATAATGTCCTGAGAATTAATGTGACAGGTTTTGTAATCTGTCGGATGCAAATTCATTTTCCCCAAAGAATTAGAAACCTTACCTTTGTTGAATGTCTGATTTGCGACAACAAATAAGAGATTGGGCGCTGGAGGAAGGTTTTGCGGCTATCGGGTTTTCTAAAGCAGAATCATTGGACAAGGAAGCTGCCTTCCTGAAAGAGTGGGTGTCAGAGGGCCGCCCGGGAAAGATGTCTTATCTGGAACGGAATGAAGACCTGCGTACCAATCCAGTCCTACTGCATCCCGGAACAAAGACGGTGATTAGCCTTGTTTTTAATTACTATCAGGAGAACCCGACAATGACAAAAGGTCCCAAAATTTCGACTTATGCTCTGGGTAGGGATTATCACAAGGTGCTGAAGAAAAAACTCAAGTCAATTTCCCGTAAAATCATTGAGAATATAGCTCCGGAGGCAAATATCAGGTATTTTACGGATTCGGCTCCGATTCTTGAAAAGGAGTGGGCAAGGCGTGCCGGATTAGGATGGGTAGGAAAGAATGCCTTGTTGATTCATCCAAAGCGGGGATCATATTTCTTTTTGGCAGAAATTTTGATTGATTTAGACCTTGCACCCGAACCTGAAAAAGTCATCCGGGATCATTGCGGCACGTGTACAAGGTGCATCGATGCCTGTCCTACTGATGCGATAGATCCGGAAGGATACACCATTCAGGCTAATAAATGCATTTCCTATCTGACAATAGAATTGAAAGATGATGAAATAGATTCGGCATTTAAGGGCAAAATGGAAGGCTGGGCATTTGGTTGTGATATATGTCAGCAAGTCTGTCCCTGGAATAAATTTGCTACTCCGACAGTAGAAGAAGGATTTGTCCGGGTACCCCAAATAGGTGAGCTTACTCCTGAAGACTGGAAAAATATGACACAAGAAACGTTTGAAACCATATTTTTGCAATCACCCTTAAAGCGGACCGGTTTGAAGGGGATGAAGCGTAACGTGGAGTTTATTGACCCCGACATGGAATCTGACGGCTAAAGTTTTATTCTAAGGATGGGGTTAAGATAATCGACAGGATGTTCCGATAACAAAATAGAAGCTTCCTTCATGATTTATTTTTTTTCATCCTTAGTTCAATATCTGCGATTGCATCTGCAATATCTTCTTCTTTAAACCATTGGCTTAACTTCCCTTTTGCCTTCATTCTGACTGAATCGTCAATGTACGAGCTGACAGTTATCAGACCACTTACCAGTACTGCCATGTCATCGGTAAACCCAAGAATAGGAGTCAGGTCGGGAATAAAATCCACCGGCGATAAAAAATATGTGATAGAGCCTAAGATGGCTACTTTTGCCCATTTCGGTGTTTCGTTGCGTCGGAATGCATAATACATAAGCAGTGCGGAATAGATTACCTTTGCGCCTGCATTTTTAGCAAAGCGGGAAATTTTTTTCCAGAATTGTTGTTCTTTAAAATCATATTTTTTCATAAGGTTGACTTTTGAGTTTAATAGTTTACCATGCAAATGTTTGAAGGTCAAAATAAGTTTCCACTCAGAGAAATAATTTTGGAGCGTATAGTGACGGAAGTGGGTTCTTACCATGCATTATTAGGTGGATGATGGGCTGAACCATGCATGAAAAGGGAATTTGGGAAGCTGGTAAAGGGTAAACAGACTTGATTCGTAGTTTTTATTAGAACAAATTGAAGTATGATACTCAGTGCCTGACTTTCTGACTTTTAGACTTCTTCCTAATAGTTATTAGACAACCTATCTCTTCGATTTTTTTAAAGAAATCAAGCAAAAAGGTTAAAATAAAAAAAGGGAAGCAACTGCCTCCCTTTTAATTCATGAATAGGATGATCTTAGCTGTTGGCCACGATATTGACCTTGAAATTGATTTCCTTGGAGATCAGGTCGTCAGCCATGCCAGTGTAGGTAATGCCCCACTGCTCGCGCTCGATATTGAAGTCGGCCTTCATCTGCACCTTATTGGCGGAATTTTCGACGACATCGGCGTTAAATGTGATATTTTTGGAGATGCCCTTGATGGTCAGGTTTCCGGAGACAACCACTTGATTAGGATTGTCGGTTGCCTTTACCTCAGTAATTTGGAAAATAGCTTCAGGATGTTTTTCGACGTGGAAGAAATCCTCAGACTTCAGGTGGCCGACCAATTTTTCTTTCCATTCACCCTGTTGATCTTCATTTACGATGCTGTTCATATCTACGATGAATTCGCCACCGGTTAGCTTGTCGCCGTCCATCACCAGGTTGCCGGATTTGATGCTGATTGTGCCGTGGTGTGTGGCAGAAACCTTCTTGCCTTCCCAGCTAAGGGTTGACTCCAGAGGGTTTACGGTAAAGGCAGCTCCGGTAGTTTCTGCTGGTGCCTGTTGTGCTTCTGTTGTTTCTGCTTTGTCACCTTCGGGATTGCTGGTGCAAGAAGCTATGAAAAGCCCTACTGTAAGAAATAAAAAAAAGAATTTTTTCATGTTTAATTTTGATAATTGATTAATGATAATGAGTGCAAAGGTATGACTATTTTATTGGACAGCAATTAAGGTATATTAAGAAATTGAAAGGTAGGATAACTGTTCGGTAACATGAAGTTGACATAAGATATGCCGAATAGATTCAATGACGGTACATGGTTGCGGCTAAATCCGGTATCAAAACGCCACTTACTGCTGTCGGGCGCACCCTTGTAATCAAATTCTTTGTGAAAAACGGCTTAAAGGGCAAAATTAATACTCAAAATTCTGAAAAGCCCGACTATGGCTATCTTTAAAGCCAATCAAAGGTTATGTATAAAAAAAGTGCTTTTATTGTGAAAGTCCAATAACTAAAAAAAATGGCTTCGTTAATTCCATTCAACATTATAAATGCGGAGCTTGTGGGCGACAATATTTAGTAGATAAAAGAAGAAAAAATGAATCATTATGGTTAGAATATCTGAATGGCAAACAAACCTATGCTCGACTTGCTGAAAAATACAATGGTTCCATTAGGACGATTCAAAGAGATCTGGATAAAGTCAGAATCAAGATCTAAGCGAAAGAAAAAAGAGAAGTTATTGTCTTAATGGATACAACTTATTGGGGGCGAGGTTTTGGGGTCATGTTGTTAAAAGATGCAAAATCAAAAGAAAATTTGCTGAAATACCATGTCAAAACAGAATCCAATGCTAAATATATTGAAGGAATTGAAATGCGGGCTCTCGAAATCATATTTCGACTCGCCAATACGATAACTTTCCAATTTGTAAACATGTTAACTTGACTTTCATCCATCATAACTCAACATCGTGCTTCATAGGGACATCCATTTTTATATACCACAAATTTTTATGGGCTATATCACCCTTTTTATGGGGAAAATAACCCTATTCATGGGAAATTTCATTTTTAAATAGTAATAAAAAATTAACTTGAACCTTTCAAAGATAAATCCCTGTGATCAGTGTTCTACTTCCGAATATACTTGTTTAGTTTGGCATTGTTATTTTGCAATGTGTATGGGACAGTGCGTGTTAACGCACAAGGCAATTCCGTTATCACTTATGAGTCAAAGGATGGGAACAATTCCGGAAATATCGCTAGTATTCTAAGAGATTCACGTGGGAGGATCTGGTCTTTTGGATACTCTAACGGGGTGAGTATGTATGATGGTAGCAGATGGGTTAATTATTCGTTGAATGACGGATTATCATCGGTGTGTTGTGGAGAGTTTTATGAAGATTATCAAGGTAATATTTGGATAGTGCATTCAGATTCCCCGTATCTTGATCTGATAAATTCGCACGGTATAAAGAATTATTTTTTTTCGGGTAGTTCTATAAGAGGTATGTTTTTCGAAAAAGATGGGAGGCGATCATGTTTGCTGAAAAAGGGTGACACCTGGACGATCCTCAAAAATGTTCCGGCAAAAGATACTTTTGTGATTAGTAGTGAGATAACCTTTAATAAAGATGCATCTGTTTATAAAAATCAACTAAAGAATACTTTATATCTCACTGATAAAAAATCAATGTATCTGGTGAACGAGAAAGGGTTTACTCGATTAAATACCTCTAACTTGTCCTTTTTTAATGCTCCTAATATATTTGGCTTTGTCGATCCGGACCAGTATTTTACCAATGAAAATGGCGATATTTATAGGTATAACCATGGGAAAAAATCTCTAATTAACCCTTCCTATTTGCATTCTCCATATGGTCCTTCCAAGAAAATTAAATCGAGATATAGAGGAATGAATTTTGATTTTCCGTACGGCCGTTATTACATCATCTGGTCACTTGCCGAGAAGAATCACTATCTTTTACAAGAATACGATATTCGAAATCATCACATAGTAAACGCTCTTACTTTCAGATCAAATTTTGTACCTAAAGTATGGACCAAAGATGCGGCCGGAAATTACTGGATAGGGACAGAAAGTAATGTTCAAAAAGTCTTGTGTTATCAGTATTGTATTCCTGTTGGAGCCTCTAATTATATGAATGAAACATGGGCGCTATCTCAGGCTCCCGATGGTAAACTTTGGATGGCAAGCTATGGTAAAGGAGTGCGATTTTTTGATGGTTACGGATTACAAATGCCTCCTCCATCGTTCACAAGCTTGGATGAAGCATTTTTTGATGATATGGCCATGCAATGCTCTGATGGTTCGATGGTGTTTAATCTTGAAAGAAATCCAAAAGTAAATGGATTAAAGAATATCCCAGGAATTGTCCGTATAAAAAACAACTCTTGGAGCTTTATTCCAAAGAAAAACCCTGCCATATTCTTTGGACGAGATAATAGCGGACGTCTGATGCAAGGCACCTTTAATGACGGCTTAAAAATCTACAAGACAGATCTCGATCTGTCTGAAAAGAACTTGTACTTGCATATAAATGCATCGAAAGGACTTCGGCTAACAAATGTGATATGTGCACTACAAGATACCTTTGGAAGATATTGGATGACTCGAAGTTCACAGGGTATCTCTATGTATGATACAACGACCAAAAAGATAGTAAACTGGTTAGTCACTGATGACAAAGAAAATATTGGTGCCACAAGCATCGAAGAAGATTCGCATGGAAATTTATGGATAGGTAGTACGAAAGGTCTTTATTTTTTTGAAAACAGAAAAGCTATCGGTCAAGATTTCAAGTTGAAAAATCATTATGTAAAAATGGGTGAAGATTATATCGGAAATTCCCATATAAAACTTACAAGAATGATTGATGATTCTACTTTATTAGTGGGAAATGATATGGGTTATTATTTGGTCAACCTTAATGCGTTTTATTCGAAAAATAAAAAAAATATCACATTCCATGGAGTCTTTACTGAGTCAATGGGTAATTTTCCGGGAGGATCAGTTATGCAAAACGGGCACTTCAAATCCGCAGATGGGTGTTTCTGGTTACTTACTGACAATGGTATCTTCCGTCATGATCCTACTAAATACGTTCAAGCTACTTGGAATAAAAGGCTTTCTATCGATAGTATAAGGAATGGGAAATATCTATATCTCAAAAATTTTAATGCTATAAATCTTAGTTTCCGTAACCCTTCGATTAAAATTTACTTCAGTACACCTCCGGATAGCCTCCTTTATGATAATGTATTTTACCAATGGAGGCTAAACAATGAACCGTGGAGTAAACCTTCACGCGATGGAAGTATCGCATACTTTAATTTGAACTCAGGTCGATATACATTTTCTGTGCGTATAGTTGTAGATGGACATTATTCCTTATCAAAAACCGTTTCATTCCAAATTTCACCCCCTTGGTGGCTCAAATGGCAGGTTTGGTTGGCTTCAATGATTTTGGTACTTGCTATTGTTTTATTTTTAAACCAAAAGCAGAGAAAAATTTATAGCCAGCAACTTATGCTTTCACAAAAAGAAACTGAAGTAGAGATTATGAGTAAGGAGAAGGATATGCTTCGGGTACATGCCATCGTCAACCAGCTCAACCCCCACTTTATCAACAATACCTTACAATGGCTGCAGATTAGGGTGGATGACGATCAGGAAGCCGTAAAAGTAATCGGCAGGCTGGCAGAAAATATCAGTACGGTATTTCGCAATAGTCGCAGGAAGATCAGCTTTCATTCTTTGGAAAACGAACTTCTGTTGGCTTCAAATTACCTATATATTCAGAAGGTTCGCTTCGGAGATCGGCTCAAAATTCAAGTAATGGACCTTGCTGAATTATCAGATCTTAAAGAGGTAATGGTGCCTATCATGATCATCCAGATCCATGCGGAGAATGCCGTCGAACACGGAATCAGGAACAATGATGATGGCTCCGGTACTGTAAGTATCCGTGTGAAAGACGCTGGCGAATATGTGGAAATTGATATCGAGGATGATGGCGTCGGTAGGGAAGCAGCTAATCGCATGGGATCCAAGGGGACACAAAATGGCACGACCATGCTCTCGGAATTGGAGAGGATCTATAACAAGAAAAACAAAATGAAGATATCACAGACCTATATAGACAAGATATTCCTGCGGGATGATGGCAGTGGCTATGGTACCCGGGTAGAAATACGGATCCCAAAGGAGTATGAATATGTGGTGTAGGGTGTAGGGTGTAGGGTGTAGGTTAATGGTTAATGGTTAATGGTAAAAGGTTAATGATTAATTGATAATTCGTAATTAAATAAATAGTGTCTAAGTTAAGATGTATTGTACTGGAGGATGAGGATGCGCTGCGCATGGACTTAAAGAGGTATCTCGGTCGCTTTGAGGAGGTAGAAATTATTGGTGAGGCCGTGAGTGTCAACGAAGCATATCGGCTTATCTCCGAGAAACAGCCGGATTCGGCATTTATGGATATCAAGTTGATAGGTGGAGACATTTTTTATCTGTTGGATCGGCTCAAGCAGAATACCATACAGATACCGAACATCGTCGTAACTACCGGATTTCCGGAATATGTCATGACGGCTCTCAACGACTATCATAGCCATATAGTACAGTACCTGGTCAAGCCCTATAAGGACATGGGTGAAGAAAAACTCCGCAAGGCAGTGGATGCGCTGATCGCAGCCCAATCCAAGAAAAGTTCATCTTCAAATATGGCTGATAGCCGGAGTCATACCTTTGTTAGCAGTCGAAGGAATCTGATACGCATTGACTTTAATCAGGTAATCTACTTAGAGGTTGCAGGTAGCGGAAATACATACGTCGTCTCCAATCGGGATACACATACCATCGACTATACCCTCAACCAATGCTTAGAAGAAATCTTCCCCACCACCTTCATCCGTATCAGCCGCACCAATGCCGTCAACAGAGACTTCATCACAAGGCTTAACAAGGAAGATCGGACGGTGGAAGTAAGGATGGGCAGTAAAGTGAAGACCTTGGGTGTGGGCGATAAGTATTGGGGGGAGATGGTGAGGAGGTTGTGAGGGGATTTATACATAACCAATAAATAATTTAATCTATGTTTTTCAGCGAAAGAAAAAATAAAAACGGAATCAGTGCCAGGCTAAGAGGCACAAGAGAATGTTGCGTATGCTCCAATACTATTAGTAGTGGATTTATGCGACTTAAACTCTACTTTTTGTTTTTTTCTCTTTTCACGGCAAACCATTGTATTGCCCAAACCTCCCTCGCCACCCTCGAGTCCGAGATGGTCTTCGTACAAGGAGGAACCATGATGATGAAACATGATGAATCAAAATATGTACTCCTGCACGACTTTTATTGCAGCAAGTATGAGGTAACACAGCGGCTGTGGCAGGAAGTCATGGGTGATAATCCGTCAGGTTTTGGCGGTAAGCCTGATAACCCGGTAGAGAGAGTGGACTGGTACAGTAGTGTCATCTTTTGCAATGAACTAAGCCGTATCAAAGGACGTACACCACGATATTATAAAGATAAAGCTTGCACCATAGTCATCACTAAAGTGGATGACTATGCTGGAAGTGGAAAGGGTAAACCATTCGATTCCTTTGAGAAAGAGGATGCTAATGGCTACCGACTACCATTGGAGACAGAGTGGCAGTATGCGGCATCAGGCGGTACACTAAGTCATGGATATACCTACTCAGGCAGCAACAATATTGATGAGGTGGCATGGTATTCAGGCAATAATACGCCGAATGGAACTAAACCCGTCGGCAAGCTAAAGCCCAATGAACTCGGTCTCTATGACATGAGTGGCAATGTGTTTGAATGGACTTTTTGTGTGTTTGGAGGACAGTATTATTATCAAGATTGTGGAGATCTCTTACCTGGCAATGGCGTGTACCGGGTCTATCGCGGTGGCTATTGGTACTTCGTTGCCGCGAATTGTACGGTGTCTTACCGCAACCTCAACTACCCTGACTACCGCTACAACATTCTTGGCTTCCGCCTCGTCTCCCAGTGAGATTGTTGGACTCGATCCTTGCATTTGAGCAAGGGCTTTCAGCCAAAGGACGGAGTGGAGCGGAGCCAAAGGACTGAAAGTCAAAAAAAATTGAAAAAAAGACAACATGAGAATAAATAATTAGACGAAGTCATGCTACAAATCAAATTATATACTATTCCGGTCACCAAAACAGAAGATGCGGATGAGATGAACAAGTTTCTCAGAAGTGTAAAGGTGCTCGAAACAATACAGCAGATCGTAGCCGGTCCCAATGGATCTTACTGGTGCTTCTGTATAAAGTATTATGAGGGAGGGATGGCTCTGCAGACTACTCGAGAAAAGGTAGATTATAAGGATGTGCTTCCACCGGATAAGTTTACTATATTTTCCAAACTCAGAGAATGGCGCAGAGAGGCTTCTAAATCAAGCAATCTTCCTGCTTATGCCATTTTTACAGATGAGGAATTGTCAAAAATAGCCTTACTGGATGCCATCACTCCAGCCGAAATTAAGAGTATAAAGGGCATCGGAGAGAAAAAAGTAGAGTTGTATGCTCCTGCTATCGTACAAGTTATCAATGATATAGCTGATGCCCGTTAGAGCCAATCATATTATCCCACAGATAGCCGATATAGATAATCTAAGGCTTGCTTACCTTAAAGCACGCAGGGGCAAGACTATGAGTACACAAGTCTTACTCTTTCAGTCCCAACTCGACTTCAACTTATCGCATATCAGAGAGAGGTTGCTTACTGACAGCTTTGAGTTTGGAGATTATAACTACTTTAAGGTATTCGAGCCAAAAGAGAGAATCATAAGCGCAGCACCGTTCGAGCAAAAAGTAGTACATCATGCTATTATCAATATATGTCACCCTTATTTTGAAAGAGGTCAGATATATCACAACTATGCGTGTCGATTGGGCAAAGGAGTCAAAAGAGCAATCAATGCTGTTAAAGACAGTGCACGCAATTCCTATTACTTTCTAAAGCTGGATTTTAAAAAATACTTTGATTCGATAGATCACATTATTCTATATCAAATGCTAAATCGGCTATTTAAAGATGCCTCCTTACTAAGATTATATTGCAAACTGTTAGATAGCTACCATGTATTGCCGGGCAGAGGCTTACCTATCGGCAACCTGACAAGTCAGTACTTTGCTAATCATTATTTGAGTGGCATGGATCATCATGTCATAGAAAAAGAGCGTCCATACAGATATTACAGGTATATGGATGATACGCTCTACATAGACAAAAGTAAGAAAAGGCTATTGGATATATACCTTTCCATTTTGGCATATTCAAAGGACTATCTTAATCTAAGCTTGAAACAACCCGTGTTGGGCAAGATAGCCTGTGGGATACCTTTTTTGGGTTATAAAATTCGAGAAAACAAGATTAGTTTGTTATCCAAAAGTAAAAATAGGTTTCAAAAAAAATATATGCTTTATGATTATCTCTGGAAGCAAAATATACTCAATGAAGGACAATTTCAACAAAAAATAAATGCTCTATCAGCTTTTATTAGACAGGCTGATGTACAAAAATATTTAACGAAATGGATACAATTTATAGAGTCGTGAACCGGGTCAATCGCAGTGGCAATTGGAACAACGATGCCACGAATTGTACGGTGTCTAACCGCAACAACAACAACCCTGACAACCGCAACAACAATATTGGCTTCCGCCTCGTCTCCCAGCTCAAATGCAAGGATGGGTGTCCGCAATCGAACAAAATTGTGTCCGGTACAAGTACCACTTGTCGAAATTATTTTGAAGAAAAAAAGGTAAGTAGAGGCAGCCTCGAATGCCCTTTTTTATTACTTGATTTAAAATTTTTTAATATAAAATTTATGATACTTGAAATGTTACGACTACCAATTTTAAATAGGATAAGCGCATTTACATTTAGTATTGCAATAATTATATTTTTTTCTTATTCAGCATCCGCCCAAAACTGCTCTGTCAATGCAGGTGTCAGTGGTACTTTTTGTGCAGGTCAGCCCATAGAATTAGACGGTGCGACCTCTGGGACCTTGGCGGCAGGTCAGTCCGTGACCTGGTCAATGGTATCTGGACCGGGACAGGTAACTATCGCCAACAAAAACAAGGCAAAGACCACCGCCATAGCTACACAAGCCGGAAGCTATACTTTCCGCCTCACCACTACTTGCGGTCAAGGTGGCACCGTAAGTCAGGATGTAACACACGAGGTTACTCCTGCAGCAGCTCCCGATGCAGGCCCCGATCAGACTGTTGCTTGCTTCGATGGCAGCGGCGGCATCACGGTCACAGGATATAATACACCACCTCCGGGCTATATCGCCTACTGGACAGTCTCTACAGGCAATGGCCGTGTAGATGGCGATGTGTTTTATCCCGACACTTCTGTCATCGGCTACTGCGGCCCCACCGGTGGCAACTTCGGTCTCACCTACACCATGACCAATGGCAAGGGTTGTATATACTCCGATACGAAGACCGTCACCGTACAGGAGTTCGTACCGGAGCTAAAACTCGCTTTCGGTGGTGGCTGTGGCAAACCCAACATAGTAAAAGCGACCTGTAAGGGCAATGGTACAGGCACCTGGTCATGGATCAGCCCGGCAGGTGGTGGTGGCGCATCATTCGCCACGCCCAATGCAGGTGAGACCGAGATAATCGGTCTCCAGACCGGTGCTACTTACACTGTGCAGTACAGCTTCACAGGAAGCTGCAACAACCAAACCAAGACACTTACCTTCACGGCACCACCCAGAGACAAGGGTGTTACCAATGCCGACTGTCCCAATCTGGGCAAGACTTACAAGAACATAAGATATTCCAGTGAAGCGGGATATACAGGCGTAGCCTATCTGTTTTTCTGCGGTGCGCCGGATACCATCTTCATAGAGGGTTCTGTAGCCAATATAGGCGATGATGAAGTGTCAGTATGGAGTTTGAACCAAAGCGGTTGTAGTTTTTGGACAGGTCTGTCTGAAATCAATCCCACGCTCACACAGGTCAGCGACAATGCGATGATATTCACCAACCTCACCAATGGCACTTACGAACTCGAATATCAAATCACCTGCAGCGCAGGCTGCCTCACCAAATACAAGGTTAAGATAGAAATAGAAGCACCCGGACAGAAATTTACGTATCACATGAGCAATGACTGTGCCGACCCGAACTATACACGATACAATCTGGGCTGTCGTGGTGATAAAGAGAACGTCATCTGGGGTGATACACACGTACACTTCGTCATACCATCGGATGTCATTCCTGTCAATGGTACTACACGATATTTTCTCAAGGATGGATCATATAAGCCTATATCAGCCCCGACTGGTGGAGAGAACATTGAAGCCGTGGGCGATATGTGCGGCAACTTCTCTGAGCATTGGTTTGAATACTATCTCAATATAGACAAGTCATCTCCATCGGGTACTTATATATTCAATATCCCCATCGTCTATGGTGAGAATGAAAGCCCCTGCGGTGAGAGCTACGCCACGATCATCATTGATTTCTCACAGCCTCCCAAGGCAGCCAATGCCGGTACCGATCAGTACTTTTGTGGTACAAGTGGCCAGCTCATAGGTAATGATGTACCTACGCCCGAGTGGAAATTAGCCCTCAAAAAACCTGCCAATGCAGCAGACCCGGTTTTAGCAGGTATCAATAGCCGAACGCTGGATGTCAGCGGTATGAGTTCAGATGCAGAGTATTATTTTGTATATATCAGTCATGGCGGTGCGAACTGCGGCGACCTGACCGATACGGTCAAAATAGGTACTTCATCCGCTCCACCACCTCAGCCCAATGCCGGGCCGGATCAGAACAACCTGTGTTTTGGTTCATCTATGCTCCTCGCCGCTACGCCCTCACCTACACCCTTGGGTGCAGTAGGTACATGGACGGTCATCAGCCCTACGACAGGGCGACCTCCCACATTCAGCGATATACATAGCCCTACGGCTACCGTGTACGGCTTAGAAGCCAATACGGTCTATGTACTGCGATATACACTATGGAACAAATGTGGAGAAAAATCAGATGATGTAACCATCACTACCAATGGCATGGAAGGTCCTGCGGCTGCGTTTGCCGGATCCAACCAATGTCTGCCTATGGGTACAGCCTCGGCTGACCTGAGAGCCAATGCAGCATCACCGACAGGAGCTACAGGCACATGGTCTGCCGTAGCCGGAAATCCTACAGGGGCTGTCATTGCCTCACCGGGTTCTTCTGAAACTACAGTGACAGGACTTACTACAGGTACTTATCGCTTTGTATGGACTATATCTCTACCGTCATCATCCTGCGCTGATAGCCGTGACACGGTAGTAATCACCGTAGGAAGCAAAGCCGAAGTGGACAATGAAGCAATCATCCTATGCAATCAAGTACTGCCCACCACTATCAATCTCCAAGCTACTCCTGCCACAGGTGGTATCTGGCAGGTGCTGAGCGGAAACGCCACACCGTCCAATCCATCATCCGCCACCACACAGGTAAATAATGTGGATGCAGGTCTGTACATATTCAGATGGCAGGTGCAGAAAGGGGCGTGCAGCAGCTACAAGGATGTTACGGTAAAGGTAGGAGGCGTCATCCCGGCAGCCAATGCCGGAGCAGATGCCACTTTGTGTGCCTCCGAAGACGGTATCTTTACGCTTAGTGCCAATGCCGTAGCCGGAGTGACAGGATTCTGGACTGTCGAAGATATGGCCCCCGGTACACCAAGCGCAGGAGCGGCATTCGTCAACGGATCGAAGATAACGGATGCCAATGCTACAATACAGCTTACACCAGGCAGCACACGACTGAGGTGGACATTGCTTCCGGGCGGACTATGCAATGAACAGCCGACCTCTGATGATATCGTCATCAACTATGTACCTAAGGCGAGCTTTTTATCAGATACGGTCAAGGTGTGCAATAGTCCGTTGGTCAGTATAGCCGGAGTATTTCCCGGTGATGCGGGTAATGGCGTATGGACAAAGACATCAGGCCCATCCGCACAAATCCTGCCCAAGAAGCAAAGCACCGAAAATCCATTAATCATAGAGCTGACAGGCGGCACGGGTACGTATAAGTTTTTATACACTGTCCAGTCAAGTTTCTGCCCTACTACGTCAGCTACATTGACAGTGATTAACTCTCCTTTACCGGCATGGCCTGATTTGGGCCCCGGCGATACGATTTGTGTAAAAGACGCCATCTTCCTCCATGGAAGCGACCTGCCTGATGGCTATACCGCAAAATGGACGTACAAATCAGGACCCACCTCGTCTGGCCAAGCGAAGTTCGCCCCCGACAATACAAGCCAAAATGTAGAGTTCAGCCCTGTTCAGACCGGACGGTATGAATTTAACTACACCATCACCAATGGAGGCTGTTCCGTAGATGCATTTGTGTCTGATTCGGTACGGGTCAGTACGCTCAATGCCGGTATCGATCAGGCTGCCTGTGGCATCACGTCCGCATCCCTTGGCACTGCACCATCCGGTGCCGTATGGGTAGCCGAACCCGGCAATCCTGCCACGGCCACCGTCAATGCTACCACAGGTGAGGTAACTGGTATGACTGCCAATGGAGACTATTTCTTCAGACTCGAAGAAAACAGTGGCGACAGATGCTATGATGTGGTAAAAGTGACCAGAAAGCCGTCTCCTACCGTGCAGCTGACATCCTTACCTGAAAACACACTATGCCAGGGCGGAAGCCTTACATTGCAAGGTAATGGCAGCGGTGACGGAACACTGACTTACACCTGGCAAGTGGGCAATAGCCCTACGGGACCTTTTTCCAATACGGGAACAAACTCCACAGACCTTAGTCCTAATACAAATACTGTAGGGGATAAGTATTATCGCATCATCCTCCAGTCCGGCAGCGGCTGTAAAGACACTACCACCACCACCAAAGTCACTGTAGTAGCCCAACCCAATCTAACCACCCAACCACAGAATATCACTGCCTGTGAAGGCGATGCCCTGCAGCTGATGGGTACCGGCGGAGGCGGTGTGCCGCCATTGACATACCAGTGGCAATCAGGTACCTCCTCTACAGGGCTATGGGCAGATGTATCAGGTGCGGTTAACAGCTCGTATCAGCCCATAGTATCCGGTGGCTCATCGGCTTGGTATAGACTGATTGTCTCCAGTGCAGGCGTGGGGTGCAACGATGCACAGAGCACTCCGGCGCAGGTTATGGTTCATAAGCCGCCTATACTTAGTGCAGCAGATACTGCGAGTGTCTGTAACGCTGCCGGCAATAGCGAGACGACTATCATTGATTTTTCTGATAAGATAACCCAGGGCGATCCTTCATCCGTATCGTGGATGTCAATAGATATAGCTGAGCCACCGGGCCCATGGACAGCCAAGGACTTCACGGCTGTAGCTCCCGGAGTGTATAGGTTTGTAGCCACCACTACCAATGCTATGGCTCCTTGTCCTGAAGCGAAGGATACCATCCTGATTACCGTCAAGGAATGTTGCCCCATCATCTGTACCAATGAATACAATCAGCCTTTGTGCAATCTGAATAATACGCCATTAGACCTTTCAACACTGATCTGTCCCGGCACACAGCAAGGTTCTTGGTTTCTTACAGCCGGTCCCGGAGTGACTAATCCCAAGCCGTTGAATGGTACCTTCAATCCATTTAATCAGCAGGCAGGCGCCTATACGATTACCTATGAATTGACCAATACACCGGCAGGTTGTCCTATGTCGTCCAGTGAAATCATTCAGGTGATACAGCAGCCTACTGCGGGTGCGGCGAATACTTTTACTCCGGTATGCACAGGTCGGGATACGGTTATAACCCTGGGAGATATGTTATCAGGTGAAGATACCTTCGGGACTTGGCAGAGTGGGGATTTGCCTGCAGGTAGCATAGATAATACACAGGGGACACTATCTCTCACCAATGTGCCCGGTGGTACTTATCATTTAAAATATACAGTGCCGGGAGCAGGGTCTTGCCCGTCAGATGAGGTCGAAGTAACGATCGTGTTGAAGCCCACCCCTATAGCTTATGCGGGCGATGATCAGATAATCGACTGCCACAGCCCACAGGCGATGGTAGGTGACTCACAGAATAGTGTACAGAACGCCGATATTAACCGGACTACAATCACCGGTCAGATGCTGGACGATCCGAAACAGGCAGTGCAAACTATTGTCACACCCGGTTTATACTTGGTGTCACTTACCAATCCTGATGGTTGCACCGACACGGACACAGTCGAGGTAAGGGTAGGAGCGGCTTTTATTCAAGACGTTTCTGGAGCATCAATGCCAAACATCTGCCACAGCGACAACAAAGGGTCGATTCATATTAGCCACATCGATGGAGGCACTCCACCGTTTACCTACTCATTATCAGGTCCTATATCGAAAGAAAATGTAAGTGGGTTGTTTGATGATTTGCCACCGGGATCCTATCAAATCAAGATTACGGACGCCAATGGCTGCATCACTTATCGTGATTATACCGTGGACAATCCGCCACCGATACAGTTGGATATAGAAGGTGATACGCTCATACACTGTCAGGATACCATCGTGCTAACTGTGGTTACAGACCTAGACCCTTCGGAGATAGAGCAAGTGCTGTGGTATGCAGGTCAGAAACTCATAGAGGATGCATCAGGGCTGATCGAAAATGTGACTGAACATCGGTCTGCCTATTACCTTGTCCGCCTTAAAAATAGGTCAGGCTGTGAGATAGAAACAAGGATCAATATCAAATACGACAATGAAATTCCCTACTTCTCCCCCAATGCCTTCTCGCCCAATTATGACGGTATCAACGATGTGTTTAAGCTGTATTTTGATGAAAGGGTGTACAGTGTCAGGTCATTCCGCGTCTTTGACCGCTGGGGAGCATTGATGTGTGAGCAGCAGGACATCGATCCGCGAAATGCCAACTTCGGCTGGGACGGCAGTCATCGCGGAAAGCCAATGGATCCGGGTGTTTATGTCTGGATAGCGGAAGTAGATGGCTGCGATGGCAGGCAACTGTTTCTAAATGGGGATGTGACCATCGTGAGGTAAATATGAGGTTTGTGTATGATCGCTCTTGATGGTTTATTGAAATAGTCAGCCTTACGGATGTATTTTAAGCAAAATGGACAAATCCGCATTCTGATTGCGGATTTGTCCAAAAATATACGTACATTTGTGCCATGATCAACAGGCAAATTTCATCTTCTATTTTTGTAGCTTTGAGGAATAAATTTCCCGTAATAACGCTTACCGGTGCGAGGCAGACAGGCAAAACAAGGAGGAGAAAAAAATAGATATTATCCTTGATAAAAGATAGGCCCAAGTTCACTTTGACGTAAAGGTCGTCCAAACCAGAAATACTCATTTCTTTGCCAATCTCAAATATTGGCAGAAACAAAACGAAACACCACCGGAATCTTTAAATTTAATTTACGGAGGAGATGAAAATTTCAAAACCTCAAATGGTAACTTTATTAGCTGGAGGAATATTGCTGCTTTATTATCTGAGTGAGATACATGACTTACAATAAATAACCAGTGCCTCAAAACTGAATTGATCTCCCTAATTTTATACAGATAAATACAATTATTCGTTTTTTCTGTTGACCCTGTTGTAGGCAAATATAATATATAACAAAATGTATATCTGCTGGTTATACCAATACCGATATTTTTATACCTAAAATAAGTAGCTACGCGGAAACCATCGCAAGGTTACAAATTATAGGAATCCAAGAATTCCTGTTTACATTTCAATCGTTCCCAAAATTAATTTTGTTTGGACGCAAAGGTGAGCGAAACGGAAACGAGCGTATAATATTCGGGGAAACCTCGTTTTTTGCTCTTGACGCATTTGAGTTGAATATCCGGGGAATTCCACATAAGATTTCCTTTCGACGCAAGCTCATCTGTGTTCTATCCCTTCACCCAAATATCCCAATCACATCCTTTGTTTCTTTTCCCCATTCCAAATTGAATTCAAAAGTATGATCATGAAGTGCTGTAGGCACGACCATTTGGTAGATATTGCGCCAAAGCCGTAATCAGAGCTCCGTAGGTGCGACCATTTGTATGCGATTATTCCACGGCCTCCCGGTGCAATTTTGCATTATAATCACAATCATATCAATCCGAAACAATCACCTCAGTCTGCGCATCCATCTTCCATCCCTACTTTTCTCGTTACCCGCGACCTGCTCCGGCTCACCGACGAAAACAAATGGGCGTAACTTTTACCCTTATTAATACAATGAGTGTAAATTTTCCAAATTTTTACTCTCGTCGGAAACTATCTGAAAACTAAAGAAAAACACCTCTTATTAAAGTCAGTGATGGTAGGCAAAGAAAAATTGTATGTGAATGAGCGACTTCTGGCGATATTAGAAGGGAAATAGTGATTCGAAAGCTGTGATCTTCTTCGCCGGGCAAATTGCAAACTTGTGCCACCAACTCCATAAAATTTTTATCCGGACTCTATCAGAATAATTTAGACATTAAATATTTAAATATATTTACCTCAACCTTTGATTATAAATTGTTTATGTTAATGTATGCCTTTCTGATAATATCCTGACTGTAATTCCATTTGTATTGATCCAGCTGCCCCAAAAAAAATAGGCGCGTCGGTATTACTAAAATCCGGGATATCAAACAGCGAAATTAATAAACAGCGGATCTATCAAACGCCCTAGTATAGGCTTTCTCAAACCGGACTCCTGAATTAAATCGTTGTTCAGAAACTTCACTAACTTGATATACTACTATAATAAGAAAAATAGGCAGCACTCACTTAAAGCACTGCCTATACACCATTTTTATTTCCTGTGCCTCTTTCTGAACTTATTCAGTCACTTGCTTTGATCCTTCAGTGGTAGTTTTATCGTCATTCTTATCGGTATCAGATTCTTTATGGAAGGTTAGTTCCATATTGTTACCTTCTGCTACTATGACATCTCCGGCAACAAAATCACCCCGAAGAATCTTCTTGGACAATTCATTGATAAGCTCTCTTTGTAATACTCTTTTCAATGGCCTTGCACCAAACTGCGGATCATACCCCTGACTAACCAATAAATCTACTGCACTAGGCTCCAGTTGAATACTCATTTCCTGATTCTTTAATAGTTTATTGATCGCACCCATCTGGATAAACAGTATCCTTTCTATCTCATCCTTGGTGAGCGGTAAAAACATGATAGTCTCGTCCACTCGGTTGAGAAACTCAGGCTTCATCGACTGTTTGAGCAATTCAAACACTTCTAGTTTAGTGGTTTCCAAAACCTCTTCCCGACGCTTAGAATCGATAAATCCTAAGTCCTCAAAATTTTCAAGAATGATACTTGATCCGAGATTGGAGGTCATGATGATAATGGTATTCTTAAAGTTCACCTGCCTACCCTTGCCGTCAGTCAGATGTCCGTCATCAAGTACTTGTAAAAGGACATTGAATACATCTGCATGAGCTTTCTCTATTTCATCCAAAAGCACAATAGAGTAGGGGCGATGTCTGACTGCTTCAGTCAACTGCCCGCCTTCTTCGTAGCCTACATATCCCGGAGGAGCGCCTATGAGCCGTGACACGGTGTGTTTTTCCATGTATTCACTCATGTCTATGCGGATGATGGCGTCCTTATCATCAAAAAGAACATCTGCCAGCGCCTTAGTCAGCTCAGTCTTTCCGACTCCGGTAGGACCAAGGAAGATGAAGGATCCTACCGGACGTTTCCCGTCACTCAATCCGGCTCTGTTCCTCCTGACTGCATCACTGACTGCCTGAACTGCCTCTGTCTGACCGACAATCATCTTGCCTATTTCCTTCTCCAGATTGAGGAGTTTTTCTTTTTCACTTTGTTGTAATTTTGAAACCGGGATGCCGGTCCACTTGGATACGACATCGGCAATATCATTGGCAGTAACCTGCTGTGCAGTAAAACGGGAACCTTCAGGCAATTCATTGAGCTGGGCCTCTGAGTCTTTTAGCTCTTGTTGTTTTTTCTGCAGCTCTCCGTACCGGATTTTGGCCACTGTTTCGAAGTCGCTCTCCCTTTCAGCTTTCTGCGCCTTTCTTTCAAGTTCCTCAATCTCTTCACGAAGAGCATTGATACGGTCTATGATAGCCTTTTCATTCCTCCATTTGGCCATCAGAGAGTCTAGTTGTTGTCTCGAATTGGCTATGGATTCATTTATCGCATTGAGCTTTTTCTCGTCTTTCTCCCGTTTGATTGCCTCGCGCTCTATCTCCAGCTGCCTTACCTTTCGATCCAGCTCATCTATATCGTCCGGCATGGAGTTCAACTCTAGACGCAATTTTGCAGCAGCTTCATCAATGAGATCGATAGCCTTATCCGGCAATTGGCGGTCAGCAATATAGCGGTGTGACATCTCTGCTGCGGCAATGAGGGCCTCATCGAGAATCTCTATTTTGTGGAAAACTTCATATTTTTCCTGAAGTCCTCTGAGAATTGAAATGGTATCTTCCACACTTGGTTCATCTACCATGACATTCTGAAAACGTCGGACAAGTGCTGCATCCTTCTCAAAATATTTTTGATATTCATCCAGCGTAGTGGCACCGATTGCATGCAATTCGCCACGCGCTAAAGCAGGTTTAAGAATGTTGGCAGCGTCCATGGCTCCGTTGCCTCCCCCTGCACCTATAAGCGTATGGATCTCATCAATAAATAATATGATTTCTCCATTGCTGTCGGTTACTTCCTTTATAACCGCTTTAAGCCTTTCTTCAAATTCTCCCTTGAATTTAGCCCCTGCAACCAATGCAGATAAGTCAAGACTATAAATGGTTTTAGTCCTTAGATTCTCAGGCACATCCTGCTTTATAATCCGCCATGCTATGCCTTCTACAATTGCCGTCTTACCTACCCCTGCTTCACCAACTAAGATAGGATTATTCTTTTTCCTTCGGGATAATATGTGCATGACCCTCCTTATTTCCTCATCTCTGCCTATGATGGGATCCAACTTCCCTGATTCAGCACGTTCATTGAGGTTGATGGCATATTTGCCGAGTGAGTTGTAGCCGCTGTCACCGCTTTGAGAGTTGACTTTATTGCCCTTGCGTAATTCCTGGATGGCTGTTTTCAATCCGGCCGTAGTCATCCCTTTGTCTTTCAAAAGCTGTGCAGTTCGATCCCTTCCTTGCAAAATACCATAAAGAAGTAACTCGAGTGAAATAAACTCGTCTCCGAATTCTTTCATGGCATCTTTTGCTTTCGCTACTGCACTATTGGCATCAGGTGACAGGAAATGTTTGTCGGCACCCTGTACCTTGGGTATCAGGTCAATCAATTTTTCATTCTCAGCTTTAACCTGTTGTATGTCAACGGCCATCTTGTTCAGAAGGAAAGCAATAACACTTTCATCCGTGTCAATAATACCCCTGAGTAAATGAGAAGTATCGACCGTCTGTTGCGAACGATCTGTTGCTATTTGTTGCGCCTTGATGATGGCATCTTGCGCATTTATTGTGAAATTATCTAAAGTCATATTGTGTTGTTTTTGTATTTATTTACCACCAAATTACAAACCAACTTGGATTTAAGTAAAAAAGTAGGCTATTTTGTCAGGTAAATAACATTTTGTATGCAATTATGACACTCATTATCATTGATTTATGCCAAAAAGTCGGATTGAGGAGTTTGAAGTTCCAAATGAATAGGTTTTAGATAGAATAATGCTGCTGTTTGGCAGTATTTAAGTTATGGAAGAAAGACCGACGATATTTCGGGATAATTTTAAGCGATAATATTGTCTTAATATACCGGCTAAGAGAACTTTGATTATCTTTGGATTCAAAAAATTATCAATTCTGACAATGAACACTTTCCTGCAACAAGTGGCAATATTTATTACTTTCCTTTTTTTTATCAATAATGGATACGGTCAATCTATCGGGATTTATGCCGGAATAACACACCCTTACCTGACAGATTACCGCACAAAGGCTTTGGAAGGCGCTGGTAGTTTTTCTTCAAAAGGTAAATGGACTTCCAGGGCAGGATTGATAGCGTCTGATAAATTTTTTGATGGACGTTATAAGTTAAAAATCGGGATTGGAATTGAACGGATGAAGACCAATTTTCTGATGACTTCTGCCCCCACTCCTGAGACATATACTACTGATATCCTATTGGAAAAAGACATGATGGCCATCACAGTATATCCGATAAATTTTAATTTCTGGAAAAATTTCGAAGTAAACCTTGGTTTTGAATACAGTATTTTGCTTCAGGAAGATATTTCAGGCATACGCTATAAGACCTCTGACCTTTCGCAGGTTGTCGATGTCACTTCAGAAGTGGCGGATATGAACAGGAATGGCCTTCCCGGTCTTCGGTTAAATTTATCTTATGCCGTTTACTTAGGCAAGCATATTAGCCTGAACCCTGAATATTCAGCCTACTTTGGTTTGAGGCCGGAATTTGATAAGGTACAGGATGAGGTTAAAAGTTTTAAAAACTACTTTGGATTGAATGCTGTCTATCACTTTAATCGGAGAAGGGAATTTTGACCCTCATTTCCTCGCTCAAACTTATGTATTGCATCAACACAAGCATTTTTTTTGCATCTTTGCAGCGCTATGGCAGACCAGAACTTTATCGATTATGTCAAAATATGCTGTCGCTCGGGAAAGGGCGGAGCCGGCTCGCATCACTATTTCAGAGATAAGATGAATGCCAAAGGTGGACCGGATGGCGGAGACGGCGGCCGGGGAGGACACATCATCCTCAAAGGAAACCGCAATGTTTGGACGCTTCTCAATCTCAAATACCGCAAACACGTCATCGCAGAAAACGGTGTCAACGGCTCTAAAAACAACCGTACAGGAAGAAGCGGTAAGGATGTTATCCTTGAAGTTCCGCTGGGCACCGTGGCTAAGAGTGCTGAAACGGGTGAAGTCCTGTTCGAAATCACTCACGACCGCCAGAAACGTATTCTGACTCCCGGTGGAAGAGGAGGCTTAGGCAATTGGCACTTTGCTACCTCTGCTAAACAGGTTCCGAAGTATGCCCAACCCGGTGAACCGGGACGAGAAGAGTGGAATATCCTCGAATTGAAGTTGCTGGCCGATGTCGGTCTGGTTGGCTTTCCCAATGCCGGTAAATCAACCCTTCTTTCTGTCGTCAGTGCCGCTAAGCCCAAGATAGCCGACTATGCCTTCACTACCCTGGTGCCTAACCTCGGCATTGTGCGCCACCGCGACAATACTTCTTTTGTGATGGCAGACATTCCGGGTATCATAGAAGATGCACACCAGGGGAAGGGTCTTGGAATCCGGTTTTTAAGACATATCGAACGCAATAGCCTCCTGCTCTTCTTAGTGCCGGCTACTACAGACGATATAGCCCGTGAATATCATATCCTGCTGAATGAATTGAGGCTTTACAACCCCGAATTATTGGATAAGCCCCGTCTTCTCGCCGTTACAAAGGTTGATCTGATAGATGATGAATTGAAAGGATGGTTGATGCCGACACTGCCTACCGACATTGAAGTGGTCTTTATCTCGTCTGTGACTCAGTCAGGCATAGTCGAATTAAAAGACAAAATCTGGGCATATCTGAATGAAGCTCTCCCGCCTCAGTCGCATGATTTTGATTATTCCGAAGAAGAATGATACCACATCTAATAGCAATTCGTGACTTTGCAACGGATTATTTCAATCTGGATCCGGATCGTGTAACCCAACTTGTCGGTGCCGGAAGTGACCGTGAGTATTTCAGATTATTATTTGTGGGGCGCCCGGTTATTGGCACCTGGAGTGAAAACGTCAGGGAAAATGAAGCATTTTTTTACCTATCTAGCAGGTTACATGAGGCCGGGGTCAATGTGCCGGTTGTGCTGGCGATAGATGAAGGCAGGACTCTTTACCTGCAGGAAGATTGTGGCAGTTATGATGCATTGAGTCTGCTGGCAGACCTGAAGTTTGATTCCCAGCGTCCTCTATTATCCCGAATAGTGAAAGAGTTGGCAGACATACACTTAAAAGCAAGCCCCGGAATAGACTACCTTCGATGTTATCCTTCGCCTGTGTTCGGTTTTAATGACGTTTTGTTTGATTTGCATTATTTTGAACGGTACTTTCTGCTCCGGGTCGATCTTGCTTATGATCATAGCGCATTAAGACGCGACTTTGAGCAAATTGCTCTACAGGTATTGAATTGTCATTTCGTGGGATTTATGTACCGGGATTTTCAGACAAGAAATATTCTGGTCAGGGACGATGAGATATTTTTTATCGATTTTCAGGGTGGCAGACGCGGACCATGTATTTATGATCTGATTTCGCTGATTTATCAGGCAAAGTTGGGACTGGATGATTCGAGCCGAAGAGAGTTGTTTGATATTTATGCCGGGCAAATCGTGGAAAATAGCGAGTTTTCTAATGATGACCTTTTGCGTGATTTGTCAGTGATGTTGCCTGTTCGGCTTTTGCAGGTACTGGGAGCGTATGGCCGTAGAGGTCTCGTGGAGAAAAAACCTCACTTCATAGGGAGTATATCACCGGCGATAGATAACTTAAATAATTTGACGGCGATGGATGGCTTTCAGGCCGAATTTCCGGAGTTGAACCGCATTTTAAAACAAATTATTCAGGATAAATCAAGGATATTATGTCAGATACAAGATTAACGGTGCTCGTCCGCAGCTTTTCTTTCAAAAAAAGCCGGCTGACAGATGCAACCGGACACGGAATAGGATTTGTATTCGATATGCGCTGCGTAAATAATCCGGGACGTATAGATGCCATGAAGACGTTGTCCGGTAAGGATTCTTTGGTAATAGAATATCTGGAACAAAAAACCACTATGCCGGAGTATTTGGACAGTGTGAAGCATCTAGTTGACCTTACCGTCCGAAATTATTTGGATCGTGGATTCAGTTATTTAACCATCAATTTTGGTTGTACAGGCGGACAACACAGGAGTGTCTATGCTGCGGAGACTATCGCTCATTACATTCAGGATCATTATCCGGTTGTTGTCTCTTTGATACATCTGGAAGAGGATAACTGGGTGCGGTGATGGAAATGTTATACAACTGCAGAGAGACATTTTGTGGTCTTTGAGGGTCAAAACACGAAAATTTCACCTCACCTCCCCATCACCCACTCGAAGATTGAGAGATTCCACCACCGCTTTCAATTTTCAACTTCAATTATCACTTAACCTCACCAACCCTCAAATTCCCGGTATTCAATTCCCAATTCAAAATTCGTAATTCCTAATTCCTGCGAAAAACAAGATGTGTTATGCCGGGTGCTTTGGATACCTGGCAGGTGCAAAATAAGTGAACCTGTTACTTTACTTCCTGAACACCTCGATTTCCTTCATCTCTGTAACCAAGTCTGTAAACTTACCTTCAAAGCGGGTAGCCTTGACGATGTGGTTATCTATCCAGTGATAGTTGCCTCCTCGCGGCTTACCAAATAATATTCCGTGATATTTAAAGCCGTGCCGATCGAGCCATTCCTCGGTGATTTCGCGATGAGCCTCTGTTCGTGAAGTGAAGAAGGTTATTATGTGACCTTCTTCATACCACTTATTACACATATTCAATGCGTCAGGATATGGTTCGATGGTTACCATACGTTCAGGTTCCTCATTCGGGACATCATCACAGATGGTGCCATCTATGTCAATTAGGTAATTTTTGACATCTTCGGCTAAAACAGGACTAATGTGGTGTCCCTTGGAATCAACAGCTTCCTTCAATAAACTATCAACCGGATTTATCATGGAAAGTAATAAATTGGTGAAGCCACAAAGATAGTGAGAATGTATTATATAGGCTTCTTTTTTTCATACGACAGAATATTATTTTTTGAGTAAACAGAAGCTCGATTTTAATTAAGTATTTGTATTTCAGGTTGTAAAAAAAAATAGTATTTGGGATAAATCGGTTATTTAAACCATTGAAAATATAATTTTCTTTAATTTGAAAAATATTATTCCGAGCCATCTGCTAACATCCTTAGTAATATGTTTCCTGATATTTTTACCTCAATAATCACTTCAAAACAGTCAAAAGCCAATAAAACGCCATTCACTTAAGTGTAAACATTTCTTAAATTTTACTGTTTTTAGATTTTGCCTGTAATTTTACGGACAAATTAGCGTTATATTTGGCGCTTTTTAATTCATACAATTAACTTTATTTGCATGTATTCTTCCGACGTTAATGGAGTGGACGCTTTGGCTCAGGCTGCGAAAGATTTGAAATCTGAAATTTCTAAGATCATCATAGGCCAGGATGATGTAGTGAAGGCGGTGCTGATTTCACTTTTTTCCAATGGGCACAGTCTTCTGGTAGGTGTACCCGGTCTTGCCAAGACCCTTTTGATAAGTACCATAGCTGAAGTCCTTGATCTGGAATTTAAAAGAATACAGTTTACCCCTGACCTGATGCCTTCTGACATCACAGGCACTGAAATCCTGAACGATAGTCGCCAATTTAAATTTACAAAAGGTCCTTTATTTGCCAATATTATTTTGGCAGACGAGATTAACAGAACACCCCCCAAAACCCAATCAGCCCTTCTGGAAGCGATGCAGGAAAGAGTCGTCACCGTTGCAGGTCAACGATATAGCCTTCCGAAACCATTCTTTGTTCTCGCTACCCAGAACCCGATAGAACAGGAAGGTACCTATCCTTTGCCGGAGGCTCAACTCGACCGTTTTATGTTTAATATTCCACTTGATTATCCGAGTTACGAACATGAGTTGACTGTCGTGAAAAACACAACTTCTGACAATCCTACTGACCTTCGAAACATACTCAATGCAGAACAAATTATTTATTTCCAGCAATTGGTACGAAAAATTCCCATCGCTGATAACGTACTGGAGTATGCGGTCAATTTAGCCGTCAAAACGCGTCCCAATACGGACCGCGCAACAGATGCCGTCAATAAATATATTTCATGGGGAGCCGGACCACGAGCCTCTCAGTATCTTGTTCTGGGTGCAAAGTGTCATGCAGCCGTCAATGGTAAGTATTCGCCGGATATTGAAGATGTCAAAGCCATCGCCGACTATGTCCTTCGTCACCGTATCGTGAGAAACTACAAGGCTGAAGCGGAAGGAATCTCTGAAAGTGCCATCATCTCCGGATTGTTATAAATTGTAGAAGAAATGAGGATATCGGTTTACAGAACTGCACATTTCAACGCTGCTCACAGGCTAAACGTAACTGGTTGGCCGGAGGAAAAAAACCGGAAAGTATTCGGTCTGTGTAATAATCCGAATTATCACGGTCACAATTACGAACTGGAGGTAAGGCTTTCCGGTGAGGTGGATCCCGTTACAGGCTTCCTCATTAATTTAAATAACCTCAAAGATATCATCGAAAGCCAGGTAACGACTTATTTAGACCATAAGAACCTGAATGTAGAAATCGCTGAATTTGCCGACCTTAACCCGACGGTCGAAAACATCTGCTATGTTATCTGGACCCGACTCAGGGCAGCACTGGAGCCGAAGTACGACCTGTCTGTACGACTATATGAGACACCCCGAAACTATGCTGAGTATCCGGCATTATAGGAGCTTCATCTCCTGATAAAAGCAGTTAAAAATATAAATAAAAAGCCGCAGGTTGAATCCTGCGGCTTTTTTTATTCAAGGGATATGTTTAATATCTGTAATAATCCGGTTTGAACGGTCCGGCTACCTGGACTCCTATGTATTCGGCCTGTTCAGGGGACAAGGTTTCCAACTCTACACCTATTTTAGCCAGGTGGAGACGGGCTACCATTTCATCCAAATGTTTAGGGAGCATATAGACTTTATTTTCGTACTTATCTGCATTAGCCCACAATTCCATTTGTGCCAGACACTGATTGGTAAATGAGTTGGACATTACAAAAGACGGGTGTCCGGTGGCACAACCCAGGTTGACCAGGCGGCCTTCAGCCAGGACGATGATGTCTTTTCCGTCGATGGTATATTTGTCCACCTGAGGTTTAATTTCCAATTTAGTTGCACCGTAATTTTTATTCAGCCATGCCATGTCTATTTCATTGTCGAAGTGGCCGATGTTGCATACAACTGTTTTATCCTTCATTTTTTTGAAGTGCTCGGCAGTGATGATGTTTTTATTTCCGGTAGCAGTAACGATGATATTGGCTTCGGGTACGGCATTTGCCATTGTTTTCACTGCATAGCCGTCCATCGCTGCCTGGAGGGCGCAAATCGGGTCTATTTCAGTCACAATGACGCGGCAACCGGCGCCTCTGAGTGAAGCGGCAGAACCTTTTCCTACGTCACCATAGCCGGCAACGACAGCCACCTTACCTGCCATCATAAGATCGGTAGCACGTCGGATAGCATCCACACAGGATTCTTTACAGCCGTATTTATTGTCAAATTTAGATTTGGTGACGGAGTCATTGATATTGATAGCAGGTAATGGAAGCTTACCGTTTTCGACTCTTTCATAGAGACGGTGTACACCGGTTGTTGTTTCTTCGCTGATACCACGGATATTAGCTACTAATTCAGGATAACGGTCCAAAACCATGTTGGTCAGGTCTCCACCGTCATCGAGAATCATATTGAGTGGCTGACCGTCTTTGAAGGCGTGGAGGGTCTGCTCGATACACCAGTCAAACTCCTGCTCATTCATTCCTTTCCATGCAAATACCGGGATGCCGGCAGCAGCAATAGCAGCAGCAGCGTGGTCCTGAGTAGAAAAAATATTGCAAGAACTCCAGGAGACCTCAGCGCCCAGTTCTATCAGAGTCTCTATTAAGACGGCTGTTTGAATGGTCATGTGAAGGCAACCGGCTATGCGTGCACCTTTTAGTGGCTTAGTAGGGCCATATTGCTCCCGTAAAGACATAAGTCCGGGCATTTCAGCTTCGGCCAGTTGAATTTCGCGTCTGCCCCAGTCGGCAAGATTGATATCTTTGACCTTGTAAGTCAATTGCTTATCGGTAATTTCCATGAAAAATATTTTATTTTTAATAATGGGCGCAAAGGTACAAAAATCCGGAGAATATTTTAGAGTATTTGTCGCAGACAATTGATTTTTATACCCATCCGACTGTTTGCATTTCCGGAAAGGATTGTATGGTTATATTGCTATTTGTCCTAACCGTATGGGCTAAATAATAAAATGAAATTCAGTCATCAAGTTTAATACGGGGAATTTTCAATTTATTGGATCAGGGATAATCCCCCGACGCGGATGTCAAGACGAGTGTATAGTTATCAAGAATTTAACTAAAGTTTCTTAGCTGAAAACAAGATAATAATCAGATTAATATAAATTATTAAATATTTAAATATGTGTATTTATATTGTTGATTTTAAGCTGTTTGTGTTTATATATCAATTTTCTGATAATTTTCTATTGTAATTCCTCCTGGATTGACCCTAAAGTCTCAGTCGCAGGCGCTTTGGTATTTTTATAATAACCGGGCAACCAAACGGTGATGCCAACAAACAGCGGAGCTATCAAACTGCTCATTACAGTCATTCTTAAACCAAATTCCTGAATTAAATCGTTACTCAGAAACTTCAGTTAAGAATATAAATTTTATGGTCGGAATTTTATTGTTATATTTATAAGTAGCTATAAAACAACCATATAAGAGCCTTTTTGTGAAAGAATTTTTATTTTTCCTTTACACACTGATATATTAATCCTACTTTTGCCTGTTTAAACTACATGTGTAATAATGAGCAATAATTTTTCAAAATTTCAAGTTCCCTATACACCTGCTAAAAATTATTCCAAACCGGTTGCTTATTTCTCTATGGAATTTGCAGTGGATCAGTCTTTGAAGACTTTTAGCGGTGGACTGGGTTTCCTTGCCGGCTCGCACATGCGCAGCGCATTCGAACTGAAACAAAACCTGATAGGAATCGGTATCTTGTGGAAATATGGCTACTATGACCAGGTCAGAAGCTCCGACAACAACATGAGTGTCTTGTTTCAGCAAAAATCATATAATTTTCTGGAAGATACGGGCATCCGTTTTCAACTGGACGTCAGTGATCATAAGGTCTGGGTTGGAGCGTGGTACCTGCCTCCACAGAGATTTGGCAGTGCGCCCCTGTTTTTTTTAACGACAGATATTCCGGAAAATGACTACCTGTCTAAGACTATTACCAATAATCTTTATGATTCAAATCCTGAGACCAAGATAGCGCAGTGTATTATCCTCGGCGTAGGGGGAGCGAAATTGATAGAGGAACTCGGGTTTGAGCCGGATATTTATCACCTTAATGAGGCACACGGCTTGTCTGCAGCTTTTCACTTATATGAAAAATATAAAGATGTGGAAGAAGTCAGAAAAAGAATGGTGTTTACAACCCATACGCCTGTGGCTGCAGGCAATGAAAAGCACAATATCAACGAACTGGAAAAAATGAGCTTTTTTCAGTCGGTTCCTCTGGAAGAAGTGAGGAAAATTACAGGAATAGTAGAGGATATCTTTGATCATTCCCTGGTGGCATTAAGATTGTCAAAAATTGCCAATGGCGTTTCTGCTATCCACGGAAATGTAGCCCGAAAAATGTGGAATAAATATCCCGACATTGCTCCCATCATCAGCATTACCAATAGTCAGAATAAAAAGTATTGGGCGGATGAAAAAATGAATAGAGCTGCCAATGATAACAATATCACTGCGCTGGAAAACAGAAAGAAAGAGTTGAAATACCGGCTTTTTCTCAATCTTGCCGACCAGACAGGCAAATGGTTTGATGTCAATGTCTTGACCATCGTTTGGGCAAGGCGATTTGCCGGATATAAGCGGGCAGACCTTATCACAAGGGACCTTGAAAGATTTAAAGAAGCGTTTTGTAACTCAAAGATGCCCATCCAGATCATCTGGGCAGGGAAGCCTTATCCCAAAGACAACGGAGCCATCGAAATCTTTAACAACCTTGTCAAATTTAGTGCCGACTACCCCAATGTAGCCGTGATGACAGGCTACGAAATGAAACTTTCCAAACTATTAAAGCAGGGTAGTGACATCTGGCTCAATAATCCGAGAATACCTCAGGAAGCTTCCGGTACAAGCGGTATGACTGCAGCTATGAATGGAAGTGTCAACCTTTCCACCTGGGACGGATGGATTCCGGAATTTGTAGAAAACGGGAAAAATGGTTTTGTTATTCCACCCGTAGATTATGAGCATCTCAGTGAAGAACAACAGGATAATCAGGATCTTGCCAACCTGCTGGACATCATTCAGAATGATATCGCACCGTTGTATTACAACAATCCGAAATCCTGGTACAAACTCGCCATCAGATCAATGAAGGAAGTGGTACCTGAATTTGAATCAGGTAGAATGGCTGCCGAGTATTACGATAAATTATATAAACATTGAGATAAGCAAACTAATCAGGGTTTGGCATCGGATAATTGTGAGAAAGGGAAAGTAGCCGCTTTTGAACTCAAAAAAGTATTCGGCTGAGTTCTCAGCATTCAAATGAATGCGAACAACTGTTCGTTTTCGGGAAAAACTTTATATTAACACTGAAAAAGGCACGGAAATTCAACATTCACAACCACCTTATCGTTAAAAGAAAATCAATGTTCTAATACTTTAAATTATGCATTTAGCCAGAACAGTATTTATATTCCTGTGTGTTACGTTGAGTACAGCTTTGTTTGGCTCATATATTCTGATTCCGATGAACCTTGATCAGGCGGACCACCTGAAGGCATACGGTGTGACATACTGGACCTTGCAACAGGGAGGAGAGATATGGTGGTTGCTCAATTACGAAGGTGGCAGTTTTGTCCTGCCAAATAGCAGCAGCATCGCCTCGGAGTGTAAAACAAGGGGCGTCACTTTTCGGGTAATCAGTAATGGCGAGTTTAATCAAATACTGCAAACCATCAATGATCCGGATGTCAATATGGAGGCTATAAAAATGGAGAAAGCGCCCCGGATTGCCGTATATACGCCTGAAGTCAACGAGCGAGGGGAAAAAATTAATCCATGGGACGACGCCGTGACGCTGGCGCTGACCTATGCTGAAATACCTTTTGATAAGATATACGATAAAGAAATTATTGAAGGCAAACTTGTAAAGTATGACTGGCTGCACCTGCATCACGAAGACTTTACAGGTCAATATGGTAAGTTTTATGCCAACTACAGAGGAGCAAGCTGGTATATTGAAAATCAGAAGAGGCAGGAGGCTCTTGCCAAAAGTCTCGGATTTGACAAGGTTTCAAAACTGAAACTTGCCGTAACCGACGCAATTAAAGAATTTGTCGCCGGTGGCGGATTTATGTTTGCCATGTGCTCAGCTACCGATTCTTATGATATTGCCCAGTCGGCTTCAAGAACGGATATTTGCAGTGAAATGTTTGACGGGGATCCTCAGGATCCGGACGCACAGTCAAAGCTGGACTTCAGCAAATGTTTCGCTTTCCAGAATTTTACTCTTGTGAAAAGTCCTATGGTCTATGAATTTAGCAATATAGATGTGGATCCTCGAAATAGGCAGATTGCAAAGGAAAACGATTATTTTACCTTGTTTGATTTTTCTGCAAAATATGATGCAGTGCCCACGATGTTGACGCAGAATCATACGCGGACCATCAAAGGTTTTATGGGGCAGACTACAGCTTTCAGACGCCAGTTTGTAAAACCCAATGTGCTTGTTATGGGGGAAAACAAGGCATTGGGTGAAGCCAAGTATATCCACGGTGAATACGGTAAAGGCCAATGGACGTTTTATGGAGGTCACGACCCGGAAGATTATGAACATCGGGTAGGCGACCCGCCAACAGATCTTCATCTGCATCCAAATAGCCCTGGATATAGACTTATCCTTAACAATGTCCTGTTTCCGGCAGCTAAGAGGCAAAAACAAAAAACGTAATCTTGTAGATCCGGGAAATTTTTAATCTGAATAATAGCTTCTCATTCCTTATCTGAAGTTTTTATTTAAGAGCCTCAATCAAATATTGAAGGATTTTTTCCTCATCGAGATTCATTTCGATGGCGCCGCGTTCGGTATAGGACATGCGACCGGTTTCTTCAGATACGATAAATGTCTTGGCATTACTTACTTCACTCAGACCGAGAGCTGCACGGTGTCTGAGGCCTGCACTGGGAGGTACATTGATGTTGTCTGACACAGGAAGGATACAACTTGCTCTTAAAATTCTGCCATTTTGGATAACCATCGCGCCGTCATGCAGCGGGCTTTCCTTATTAAATACACTCAGAATTAATTGTTTGGAAACCGTAGCATTCATTTCGATACCTGTATCCTCCAGACCGGGGTAGATGATGTCTTCAACAATAACAATTAAGGCTCCCGTGCGATCCTTAGACATCCTGACCATAGCCGAATGAATCTGGGTAACAACCGGGTTTTCTTCCTGCTCTGACTTCATCACCTTGTGGAGAAAACGGTTAAGGATATGAAAGTTGCCTTTGATGGCATTATTGCCTATCATCAGTAGAAATTTCCTGATTTCAGGCTGAAATATGATGACGATGGCGATGACGCCTACGCTGACAAACTGGCCGAGCAAGGTGGACAATAAATCCATTTTGAGGATGGTAACCAGCCTCCAAGTCGCAAATAGTGAGATGATACCTACAAAGATATAGATAGCAAGGCCGCCCTTCAACATTCTGTAAACTCTGAATATGATGTAAGCTACAATGAGAATATCCAGGATGTCCCAGATACGGATCTTCAGAAAGCCTATTTCAAACAAAAAGTCTATGACAGAAAAATTTATATGTTCAAAAGACCAAATATAAATAAATCTTTTTATTCCTGATTGTATCTATATCTCGCGGGTGATAGACCATATCCTTATTTTATAAAAGTTTTGCAAAAATTGTATTCAATTTTTATGAATAGATTGGTAGCTTTAACTTGTCAGGCTATTGTCAGTCTCGACAATGAGAAGGGATTTTATAAGATGAACTGTAAATGATATTGTTCAATAAAATAGATGAAGTATTCAAGTTTAAATGAAAATGTTTAAGTTTGCAACGGCACAATTTTGAGATAAATTATTTTGTTTTAGGTGTGCTGCTAATGCATTAAAATCATATTCTCCTGCCGGATGAAAAAAATAACTTTGCTTGTTTTATCACTTTGTTGGTCGTGGCTGTCCTTACAGGCTCAGACCGTTAAAAAAGACAGTCATGGTGAGATGATTGTCGTCTTCGATGATGGCTCCTGGCGGTATTATGAGGCAAGTGATTCATTATTGCTTAAAGTCGATGAAGCCGGAGATGGGCAGTCATCACAGAGTGCCGAAGAAAAAGGTTCCGAAAAGACAAACAGAAAAGGTGCAAAACATGAAAATCCGCCACTTCTGACAGTAGTTGATCCATCCCGTAAGTTACCGGCATATCCTTGTGTTGAGACCTTCTCAGGCGTGGATGAATATTCTAAGCGAAAGCGAGTAGATCTCCAGAAAGAATATTTGTTTGAATATACCGATCCGGAAGTGGCTGCATTTTTGAAAGGCAGATCGTATGTTTCTTGTGAGGCAGGTTTGATAGGCTTTGTAGGTGAGGTCAGGGTGCTCAGTATAAAAATTACCATTGCAAGTCGGATGGCGCGGGCAGATTACGGCTATCTTAGCAGCAATACACTGATGAGTATTAAATTACTTAACGGTGAGTCAGTTACCCTATTTGCTTCAGGAAGTGACTTAGGGCTGATTAATAATGAAAAAAATGAAACCGTGTATCGTGCCAGTTTTCCGATTTCCAGAGAATCGCAGAAGATATTGGCATCTTCGCCCATAGACAAATTAAAGGTAGTATGGTCCACGGGATATGAGGAGTATCCGGTGACAAATGTTGATTTTTTTATGAATCAACTCATGTGTTTAGAAAATCAATAACCGGTCTAAATGTTAGGATTAAAATTATCTACTGATCCCCGATGGGCTGACTTAACGGCTATTTCTATTGAAGCTATACTTACGGATCATGCCTATTGTGAACAAAAGGCGGCTCTTTCGATGATTTCTCTGATTCAGCAGTATCCCGAAGAAAACCGGTTGGTAGAGGAGTTGGCGCCTGTGGTGACTGAAGAATGGGGTCATTTCAGAAGTGTTTTGGCGATGTTGAAGAAAAGAAATTTACAATTGGGGGCACAACGGAGGGATGAATATGTCCATCTGTTGAAAAAATTTGAAAAACACGGAGGCAGTAAGAATCAGCGTCTGGTTGAAAAACTGCTGATTTGTGCACTGATTGAAGCCAGGAGTTGCGAAAGATTCAGGATTTTGTCCCTGCATCATCCGGATGAGGAGTTAAAGACTTTCTATCATAAGTTTATGGTGTCAGAGGCCGGACATTATCGGATGTTTATCGATCTTGCCAATGAATATGGCGAGAGGGAGCAGGTGAAATCAAGATGGAATCAGTATCTGGAATATGAAGCAGGGATAATGACTGAATTGGCATTGCGGGGAGACAGGGTTCACTGAAGTGTGGCATATTATGATCAACTGTTTTCGGTGAATAATTTTTCATTATTTTCGTATGAATCAAAACCAATGTGAATAGCCTGAAACAATTTGCAGCATTGACATTCACCATAATATTATGGTCAACCTCTCTTTGTGCTGAGCGACGCCCTGATATATCCTTACCATTTGAAGTTTTCAACAATTTAATCATCCTGAATTTGCAGGTCAATGGATCGCCTCCGCTTAAATTTATTTTTGACACCGGGTCGGAGCACAGTTTGTTTTTCGAACGCGGCCTTGCTGATTTGCTAAAGATAAAGATTTCCCGGACAATACAGATATATGGCTCTGACCTTTCAAGGCCTATCGATGCATTTGTGGGCAGGGATGTAAATTTTGAAGCAATGAATAAAATGGCGATGAAGGCTGACATCATCGTCCTTGATGAGAATATTTTTCAGTTTACTGAATACCTGGGCACAAGGATAAGCGGGATTATCGGAAATAGTTTATTCAGAAGTAAGGTAATTGAGCTGGATTTTGACCATTTAATGATCAATGTGTACAGTCCGAATGGCTATAATCCTGACCGGCATGGATATAATGAGATTGCCGGCAGATGGATTAAAGGGAAGCCATACATCGAGTCGGATGTCAGTTTTACGGATTCGGTGAGGGAGAAGAAGCTGTTATTGCTCGATACCGGAGCATCCATCGGATTGCTTTTATATGCAGAAAAAATGGACACCTCCTATATGCCTTCAAAATTAATCCCCGGCATGATGGGTATGGGCTTGGGTGGTCCGATTCAAGGGTATATCGGAAGAATTGGAGAAATTCAAATAGGTGAAAGACGCTTGAAAAATGTAGTGACCCATTTTCAACATATTCAGCATAGAGATACTTTAACCGATTTATCAGGTAAAGAAGGAATTGTCGGAAACCTTCTGATTTCAAGGTTTAATGTTGTCTTGGATTACCATTTTCAGCATATTTATTTAAAAACAAACAGGTCGAGCAAAAAGAAAGTGCCGGTTGATCGCAGCGGGTTATATATCGTAGCGACAGGTGAAAATTTAAATGAATTTGAGATCAGGAGGATAATGCCCGGTACTGCCGGCGAAGAGGCCGGGTTGGAAGTGGGTGATAAAATAATCCGTTTCAATCGCTTTTCAGCCAGGAATTTTACTCTGGGTGATATAAACCGACATTTGTCCAACAGTAAACGTAAGAAGATCCACCTGACTATATTAAGAAATGGGGAGAAAATCAAAAAAACACTCTTCCTTCGGGATATAATTTAAGAGTAAGCTTTGCCTGTATGATAATCTGAAATACAGGTAAGGGAAGCATTCAAAAATAGTGTTTTTAATTGGTCTCCGCTTTGAAGTTTTGTTTGCGAGAAACAGTAAGCATTAAAAAAAGGGTTACAAACAAAGTTTGTAACCCTTACAAAATCTGGTCGGGGTAGCAGGATTCGAACCTGCGACCACCTGCTCCCAAAGCAGGTACGCTAACCGGACTGCGCTACACCCCGAATAATTCTGCTGGCGGTGGAAGAGGGATTCGAACCCTCGGTACAGTTTCCCGTACGACAGTTTAGCAAACTGTTGGTTTCAGCCACTCACCCATCCCACCTGAGCTGCTTTCTTTTAAGCGACTGCAAAGATAAGATGATTGTCTGAATTTTCAAGATTTATTTATAAATAAAATAATATTTTTTTTGATGATTGTTCAGGTTGTTGTTTTTCAGTGGATTATACCATCAGGATAATTGGAATAAATAATCGCAGGGAGATATATGCCTAATAATCTATTTTTCCTGATAGTAATCTCATTATTCCGATAGGTCTTTCTTTTCATTCTGCACATCATTTTGCATACTTATGTCGAATGACTTTTTCAGGAAACAAAGTTTAAGATATTTTTTAGTGTATTTAGAAAGTAACTGAATGTGGTCATATACATTCAATATTTCCATCCTTTAAGTTTTTTAGACCTTTAATTAATGTAAATCAGTATAATCATTGTGCTGTGATGATGGATTTTGCTAGACAAAGAAGGAATGGTTTGAATATTTTATTTTCTTAAATTATTTAACTGATTGACTGGCATTTATATTAGTTATTTCGGTTTTTTGGCTGCCAATAAAAATAGTGAAATTTCGGTTTAAACCGGTTTATCATAGGTTATGAATGTTTAATTGGTAAAATTTGTCCTGATTAAGAAATTAATTCATTTTGACAAAAAAAGAATTTTTAAAACTCCACCTGCTATCAGTTGAGTTATCTCAAAAAGGAGAGACTCCGTTTTGTAGATTTTGTCATAAGAGTAGTTCCACTTTTTTGTACAAATCTAATTGAATCCCTTTAATTTAGAAACACTTTAGATAAAGACCGAATGGATAACACTTCGGTCTTTTTTTTTTGATGCGAAGTAGTGGGGTAAAATTACAAATTATTGAAGTAAAAAGATTTAGCCTTGAATCCGGTATTTAAACATTCTTTTATCTAAAGGATCTTTAATTCTAATAATCAACTCCTTCTTATAGAAGCTATGGTAAAGCTGATTTATTTCCTTGATCTTCTGTGAACGTCGGAACCGTTTGGATTCAGAAGACTGTATATGGTCAATTTCAAAGATTTCATCCAGTTTGTCCTGCTGGAGTTCGACATCTTTATGGTTTAGCAATTCGATTATTAAAGGGTGCTCCAGATTAAATGTTGATTCTGTTTGGATGTCTTCCTCTGAAGAAGATATGTGTTTTTTTCTTTTCAAAAAATAAATAATGGCTGAAATAACAATACTTGCAAGCAATACTATCAGCCATTTACCTGAAGTCTGAAAAGTGGTGTTATCTGCAACTTTAATCGGCATGAAGAACTTTTTTTCGGAAAGGGCATTGTAGGCTCCCAGCAAATTAAAGTCTCGGTTATAGCAAAACATACTATCGCCTTTGGTGTAAATAATTCCGTTTGGCAATGCATTTCCCATTTCATTAAAAGGGCTTAATTTGGATTCAAATAAGGAATCATTTTTTTTATCTATAAGGTAATAAGGTCTTCTGTCGTGAATATAAACATAATTTTCCAGTTCAATCGAATTTTTGTTTGGCAGATAACTATTTCTTGTAATCTTTCTTAGCATAGGTCGCACTTTCATGGTCTTTTTGTCTATATTGACAGAAAAAACAGAGTCTGAAGCGTAAACTATCAAATTACGGTTTTTCGAAGTGGCAATGCCGTACGGAGGTGAAGGCCCATCTATTAATTCCCAGGAGCCCCTTTCTTTAAGAAATTGTATTATTTGGCCGTGTACATTCCAATAGCCGTATCCTCCGAACGAGTATATTTCATCATCAACGATAAATTTCTTACTACCAAAATTGTATCCAAAGTAGATGCCTTTGTATAAGTTTTTCCACTTATCTTTTTCCCAGTGAAATACATCGAAGGTGCCATCTACTAATAAGTATTTTTCGTTTTTTATTTCGAGATTATCGGCCCGTTGGGTATTTAAACCCTGTCGGACGATCGAATCAATTATTTCAAGAGCTTTTTCGGTGACATGATGTAAAGTTTCTTTATCTTGATAAGGAGGAGAATCTCTATAAACTACCTGACCCTTGACAAAGGTCGTTATTAATCCGATACAACCAAATAAAAGCAGTATTTTTCGCATTCGAGGCAGCATTTATACAAGTAATAATCTTTTATTTAAATTTTGAATCGTATTTCTTAAATAAAATCAAAAATAACCCGAAATTGGATTATTTCAAAAAAAGTTTACAATTTGTCCGGTTGAGTTGGTGGTAAAATATCCGGTTATTAAAGTACCTTTATTAAGGTAATTTCAAAGATCAGAGGCGTATTGGCCGGAATACTGCCCGATCCTTCGGTTCCGTATGCCAGACCGGAAGGAATAAACAGTCTGCCTGTGTCTCCCTCATCGAAGCGAACTAACCCGATCTGCCATCCGGTAATCAATTGTGCAAGGTTAAAGGTAACATTGTTACCTGAATCAAAAATCTTTCCGTTTAAGAGGTAACCTTTGTAATTGACTCTAATATTAGAGGTGACTTCAGGCTTGGTTGAGGATGTATCAGATTGGGTATCAATAATGTAAAAAAGTCCTTCGGAAGTGGAGTCGGCTTGGATATTATGCTCGGATAGATACGCCCTCAATTTAGCCTTATCTATTTCAAGCTGTGCGGCAGGATCAAAGGTAATGCCGTCATTATTACAAGATACAAGTGTTAGGGTTAACAGTAAGGAAATGGTTGATAACAGATGTGTCAGAGTTATTTTTTTTAACATTTTAATTATTTTTTTAGATGTAATAATTTAATAAAAAATTATTGAGATGGTTGTTTTCTTTTCAGCCCACGCTGGTTGCCTAATTTAATCAGGAAATTGAAGGCTGCATGATATTCATTTTCGAGGTCACCGTCCAGGATAGCTTCTCTTATTTCATTTTTCAATTCTCCGATGATGGGGCCTGATTTCAGGTTGAAGGTCTCCATAATTAACTCTCCGGATACCGGCGGCTGCCAATTGCGGATTTTGTCTTTTTCTTCTATTTCCTTTAATTTAGTGCGGACGACTTCATAATTTTCCAATAACCGTTTTACTTTTTTTTCATTTTTGGAAGTTATATCCGCCTCGCACAAAATCATCAGATCGTCGATGTCGTCTCCTGCATCAAAAAGTAATCTGCGAATTGCGCTATCCGTGATGTCTTCCTTTGTCAGGCTTATGGGACGCAGGTGGTATCTCACCAGTTTTTGAACATATTTCATGTGGTGATCGAGCGGGAGCTTGAGCCTTTTGAAAATGCGGTTGACCATTACTGCTCCCAGAGCTTCGTGACCATGGAAGGTCCAGCCTTGTTTCTCATCATATCGCTTTGTTGCCGGCTTGGCTATATCGTGCATTAAGGCTGCCCATCTCAACCATATATTATCAGTATTTCGACATAAATTGTCCAGAACTTGCAGAGTATGATAAAAATTATCCTTATGTCCCTTTCCATCCTGATATTCTACTCCATGCAAATCTACCAATTCGGGCAGGAAGTACTTCAACAAACCTGTGTCAAACAGTGTTTCAATACCTTTTGACGGTTGTGCACACGCCATTATTTTCTGAAACTCTGTCATAATCCGCTCGATGCTTACAATTTTGAGTCTTTCTTTGTTGGCGGCGATTGCGGCAAGTGTTTCCGGATGGATGGAAAAATTCAACTGATTGGAAAAGCGGATTGCTCTAAGCATGCGGAGCGGGTCATCGGAAAAAGTTTTATCCGGATCAAGCGGTGTTTTAATAAGCCTTTGTTCTAAATGTTCCATTCCGTCGAAAGGGTCCAGCATCTCGCCGTAATTATCTTCATTCAGGCTTATAGCTAAAGCATTGATGGTAAAATCTCTCCTCAATTGATCATCATAGAGGGTGCCGGCGATGACGTAAGGTTTTCGACTATCTTTTCTATAGGATTCTTTTCTTGCTCCGACAAATTCCAGTTGGACGTCTTTGTATTTGATTGCTGCTGTGCCAAAATTTTTATATACGACTACGGGATTATCATTTCCGAGTAATTTGTTTACATATTCAGCGAGAGTGATTCCGTCGCCGACACACACGACGTCGATATCAGTGGATGGCCTCCCAAGAACTTTATCCCGAACATAGCCGCCTACCAGGAAGGTCTGGACTTCGAGTTCTCTGGCTGCTTTTTCCAGAATTTTATATAAAAATTCCTCTGTGGGGTTGCTGTTCAATAATAAAAACATTCGTCAATTATTTAAACCAAAAGTTCCTGACCGGAATAAAACGCTCTCATGTCTTCGGTAATGTGCACCACTTCATCGAAGGAGTCAGCCTGTACTAATCGGGATCTGAATTGTTTAACTTCACGGTAGCCTCTGAAATAATTGGTGTAATGGCGTCGCATCTCAAAAATACCCAGTTTTAATCCCTTCCATAAGATTGATCTGTGTAAATGGGTCAACACAGCCTGAATTCTGTCATCTAGTGTAGGTTCAGGCGGAATTGTTCCGTCTTTCAGATATTGTTTCACATCGCGGAATATCCAGGGATTGCCTATGCTGGCGCGGCCTATCATGATGCCATCTACATTGTAGCGCTCTTTATATAACTTTGCTTTTTGTGGGCTGTCTATATCGCCGTTGCCAAAAATGGGTATCCGGATTCTTGGATTTTCTTTCACCTTTGCTATAAGTGACCAGTCGGCTTCCCCGGTGTACATTTGTTTTCTTGTGCGACCGTGGATGGATAGGGCTTGGATGCCTATATCCTGTAATCTTTCGGCTACTTCTTCGATGTTTTTTGACTGATCGTCCCACCCCAGTCTGGTCTTTACCGTAACAGGCAGGGAAGTGGCTTCTACAACGGCTTTAGTCAGTGATACCATCTTGTCAATGTCTTGCAGGATACCGGCACCGGCCATTTTACAAACGACTTTTTTGACAGGGCAGCCATAATTTATATCAAGAATTTCCGGTCTGGTTCGTTCGATGATTTCAGCAGCCTGGACCATTGAATCTCTATCCGATCCAAAGATCTGGATACCTATGGGCCTTTCCTCGTCTGAGATGTCCAGTTTCTGTATGCTTTTGTCGGCATTACGGATAAGGCCTTCCACAGAGATAAATTCAGTGTATAGCATGTCACAGCCCTGAGACTTGCACAGAGCGCGGAATGGAGGATCACTGACATCTTCCATCGGAGCTAATAGAAGAGGAAACTCTCCTAATTCCACATTGCCAATTCTGACCATCTGTTCTTTTGGTTACTGCCGCAAAAATACAAGATTTAAGGAAGAAATCCGGACTGTTTAGAAAAAAGCAATTTAAAAAGGTGAGATAATGTTTGAAAATATTAATTGTTATAACATTGAAAAATAGTGAGTTATGATAAAAATAAAGGTAGAATGGAGCGGACATAAAAAACTTTATGTAGGTAAACATTAGCTGTATTTCGATAACTCTGAAACCAATATTTGTTGGAAATGTAAAATATAATTCTATACTTAATTCCTTCTATTGATGAGGAGTGATATTATGGCATTCACCAGTTAACGAACTGCCTGAAAGACTTTTTTCGAAAATTATTTTCATATATTATAAAAAATATTTATATATTTGCCCTACAATATGAGCTGATGGCAACTCGAAAAGCAATTTCTCCTCAGAAAAAGAAAAGTACACGACCTGCACCAAAACGGCGTCAAGGTACCGGCAGACTTTCGGCCACCAACAAGGAGAAAAGAGTAATCCTGGGTTCTACAATAGTTGTCCTGTTAGTGATGGTCAGTCTTCACTTATCCGGATGCTTTAATGAATTGAAGGCTTCAAAGTTCAAAAAAAGCTATATTAAATTTCCTGAGTTTGGTATTTCTTTGCCGACTTTTTATGACATTCACGGCATTGATGTTTCCGTTCATCAGGGCTTGCTCAACTGGAAGATACTCAAGGAGACGCAGGCTGATAACGTGAAGTTTGATTTTGCCTTCATCAAGGCTACAGAAGGCAGAACTATGAAAGACCGATATTTCAATCACAATTGGCGACAGGCAAAAAAATACGATTTTATCAGAGGCGCTTACCATTATCTCCTGCCAAACAAAAGTGGTAAAGACCAGGCTGATTTCTTTCTCAAGACTGTAGAATTGGAAGAAGGTGATTTGGTGCCGGTTTGCGATATTGAAATAACAGCAGGAATGGATAAGGCAACCATTGAAAAAAATCTTCAGGAATGGCTGGATACCATAGAGGAGGTAGTCGGTAAAAAACCTATAATTTATACTTCTAAAAAATTTTATGAATCCTATCTCAGCGACAAGTTTTCAGACTATCCTCTTTGGATCGCTCACTATTATGTCTCCGGACTGGATCTGGAAGATAACAGCCGATGGATCTTCTGGCAGCACAATGATAGAGGCAAGGTGAAGGGGATAGCTAAACGACTGGATTTCAACGTCTTCAATGGAACGATGGATGAGCTGAACCTCTTGAGGATATAAATTACAATAGGGATGATTGAGATCAATGATGCATTTTTAAGCCCATTCTCCTTGGTCGATTCTGACATAGCCGGTTCGGGCGGATTTCAAATTAAAAGCATTTTTCACAAATTTAGACAATAATAAGATTTTGAAGATACATCTGATAGCAATAGGAGGAGCCATCATGCACAATCTGGCTATGGAACTCCACGACAATGGTCACGAAGTAACCGGTAGTGACGATGCTATTTATGATCCGGCCCTGAGTCGTTTGAGAGCTAAGGGAATTCTCCCGGCTGAAATGGGATGGCATCCCGAAAGAATTCATTCCGGTCTCGACCTCATTATTCTTGGTATGCATGCAAGACATGACAATGAGGAGCTGATCCGCGCTCAGCAACTCAACCTCAATATTCTGTCTTTCCCGGAATTCATGTTTCGGCATGCAAAAGATAAAACAAGAGTGGTTATAGCGGGAAGTCACGGTAAGACGACAACGACTTCAATGGTACTTCATTTGCTGCGATCTGCAAAGATAGATGCTGATTATCTGGTAGGTGCCCAATTAGAAGGTTTTGGCAATATGGTCAGGTTGTCCGATGCTCCAATAGCAGTATTTGAAGGCGATGAATACACGGCGTCGCCACTGGATTTACGACCCAAGTTTCTGCATTATCAGCCTCACTTTACTGTCATAACGGGGATTGCATGGGATCACATCAATGTTTTTCCCACTCACGACCTTTACAAGCATCAGTTTGAACTCTTGGCTGAAGACACACTTAGCAGGGGGACTTTGATTTATTATGAAGAGGATCCGGACTTAAAGGCAATCGCCGACCGTCATCCGGGGAAGAAAATTGGATACACTGCGCTGTCATACTCGGTGGAAGAGGATGAATGCTATGTATTAATTAATAATCAAAAAGTTCCGGTTCACTTTTTTGGCAAGCATAACTTTGAAAATATGTGTGCCGCCTATCATGTTGTCCGACAACTTGGGATGACTGACCGGCAGTTTATCAAGGGCATTCGTACCATGCCCGGTCCGGCACGGCGATTGGAGGTAATCCGGGAAAATAATCATCATGTCACCTATTTTGATTTTGCTCATGCACCATCAAAGGTCGATGCCACTGTACGTGCTGTCAGGGAGAGATATCCGCACAGAAAACTGATTGCCGTCTTAGAGCTGCATACTTTTTCGAGTCTGAATAAGGATTTTATTCCTCAATATGCTCATTCACTGGATGAAGCCGATACTGCTATTATTTTCTATAATCCTGCTACTGCCATTGCCAAGCAAATGGATATAGCCGAACCTGCATTCCTTGTTGATGCTTTTAAAAGAAATGATATTCAGATTATCATGGAGACAAATGTCTTAAGGTCAAGTCTTCTGAATATGCCATTGGAGGATACTGTTCTGTTGATTATGACCAGTGGTAACTTTGGGGGCATAGACGTGAGAAAAGAACTGGGTTCAAATCTCAAATGAATTTTAGTATCAGGCAAAAGAATCCCCTGACAAAAGGTGGCATTAGATAATAGGCATCAGGTAGGTTCCCTTACCAGAAGCTGGAATCCATTTCCATGAATATTGACGATTTCAATATTTTCGTCTTTTTTAAGGTATTTGCGCAACTTTGTGATGAATACATCCATGCTCCGGGCAGTAAAGTAATTGTCCTCACCCCAGATTTTGGTCAGTGCTTCTGAACGTTCCAAAACATTATTCTGTCTTTTGCAGAACATCCTCAGCAACATCGCTTCCTTTGGTGACAATTTTTCCTCATCGTTTGGTTCGGGGGTGTAGGTCAATATGCGTAACGGGTAATTGAAAGTGTATTTTCCTATGGTATAGTGTGTTGTTTCATCCTCTGGCTCTGCCTTAGGCGCGCTTCTTTTAAGCAATGCCTGGATACGGAGCAATAACTCTTCTGAAGAAAAAGGTTTGGTTATGTAGTCATCAGCTCCTACGCGGAAACCCTGTAAGATATCTTCTTTCATATTCTTTGCTGTCAAGAAAATGATTGGCAAATCCTTATCTTTTTCCCTGATTTCACTGGCAAGAGTAAGACCATCTTTTCTGGGCATCATTACGTCGAATATTGCCAGATCATACTTTGTCTTACGGTATAATTCCATCCCTGAAACGCCATCCTTACCCAAGTGAACTTCATAGTCATTCATCTCGAGATAACTTTTCAAAACATCACCAAAATTTTGATCGTCTTCAACTAATAAAATCTTTTGTGCATTTGAACTCATAGAAATCTTTTTATTTTATTTCAATTATAACGTAAATTATTCCTCTATTTGTTGTTTGTAGGGGAAATAAAGTGTAAATGAGCTGCCCTTGCCGAGTTCAGATTTGACATTAACTGTGCCTTTGTGAGCGGTAATCATATCCTTTACATAACTAAGTCCCAGACCGAACCCTTTGACATCGTGCAGGTTGCCGGTGGTAACTCGGTAGAATTTATCAAAAATGTGTTTGCGCTGTTCCTTGGTCATTCCAATTCCTTTATCACTAATAATTACTTCAATGCCATTCTCTTTATTTTTCGTAGTTACAGTGATTTCAGGATATTCTGGCGAATACTTATTGGCATTGTCAAGAAGATTATGTATCATATTTGACACATGAGTGAGGTCGCCTTGAATGATATCGGGATGAGCATCATAAAATGATTCAATATATCCGTTTTTCTGTTCAACCTGCAGATTGATATGTTCTACGGCCGTCTTTACGACTTCATTCAGATGAACTTCAGTAATGTTCAATTTGAGTTTTTTGCGGTCGATTTGCGCCATTTGGAGCACTGTTTCGACCTGATTGAGCATCCTTGAATTTTCTTGTTTGATGATATCCACAAATCGCTGAATTTTCTCCGGATTGTTGATGATATTGGGGTTTGAGATGCTGTCACTTGAAAGGCTGATCGTGGCAATAGGTGTCTTGAATTCGTGCGTCATATTGTTGATAAAATCATTTTTCATTTTTGACAGCTTCTTTTGAGTCACGATTTCATAAATGGTGAAGATGAAAGTAAACAGGATGATGGCCGTAAATAAAATAGAACTTAGTACAATACCCCATATTGGACGGAAAGAGGATCGATGGGGAAAATAAATCATCAATTGGCCGTGTTCTATGCTCCCGCTATCATTAAAAATGGACACCTTGAATTTTGTATTGTACAACCCCTGGTCCATGTTGTCATGGTACACGTTTTTATTGAAATTGGCTACAGCGTAATAATTGTTGAGGATGACAAAGCTCTTGGCGGACTGACTATAGACACCATAGGTATATTCATCCGTAATATTTTTATCGGCAAGGAAGGTTTTTATATAATAATTGAGCTGTTTGATCTTAATTCTCTCTGCCAGACTGGTTTCGTTAAACATTCTGCGGAGACTTTCATATTCAAATTCGTCGGCCATCGATCGGCTGTTGGCCTTCCCGCCAAAGGTTTGCTGGTACATTCGGTAACGCTCATCATTGCGGAGTTGATCGGCTACCTTGTTGAGTACGTCGAATACATCGGTTTGAAACTTTTCTTCAGAGGATTGGATAGCACTTGAAATCCAGTAATATTGTATGCCGGCCAGACCGAAGAGTGCAATACTCATCAGTGAGACCAGGATCCATATAGTACTTTTTTTCATTCGTGTATATTATTCTGCCGGAATTTTACCATAAATCATTTACGAAAAAATTCCTATCCTCAAACGTACGGAAAATATATAATATGGTGTCCCGTCAATACTTTTCTTCATGCAGGGAATTGATTTTTATTTTGAGGAAACAGAAATTCCCATATCCATTGAATACAACGCCAAGAGGGCATTATAGCTACTGTAACAGGATAGAAATGACGGAGAAAGATAAATGACGAACGGATGATTAAAAGAAATTAAATGGTGCCCACGGCCGGATTCGAACCGGCACGGACGTAGTCCACAACCCCCTCAAGATTGCATGTCTACCAATTTCATCACGTGGGCCTCACTGAGTGCTTAATCCATTGATTATGCCTTGTTTAGAAGGTTTTAATTCAAAATATTACCTCTAAAACGGGCGTGAAGTTATAAAATCTATTTTATTTATATGGCGTTTTTTCAAATTTCTATTAATTTTGTCTATCATGTTCGGATTAAATCCCGGTCAAAATGGATTTTTATTTTAAAAATTTAGTTGAAAAATCATTATTCGGCGTTTGTTCATACATCGGTGAGAAGATAGGCGTTTCAACGACCCGTGTTAGACTTTATTTTATTTACCTGAGTTGTGCTACCCTTGGTTCTTCTTTTCTGGGATATCTTTTCCTTGCCTTCTGGGTCAATATCCGTAAATACCTGAAACGAAATAACAGAGCTGTCTGGGAATAACCGAAGTCCAGGCTCTTGCCGATCTTTTACAGGTTATTCTTTTTCCTTAGATGATTTTTCTATCTCACAACCAATAATGGGACATCTATTCTATGCCGGACAGCACCCACCGTCGTGCCGAAAATGATGTCATGGAACCATTTATGACCATGAGCAGCCATGATGACTAAGTCTGCTTCAAACTCTTGGACAATCCGGGGTATTTGCTTCTTGGGATTGCCATAGGCGAGTGAATATTCGACTTTGTAACCCAATGCAGTTAGTTGCTCCACATAATGCAAAAGGTTGGCTTTATCAGAGGATGCCTCTCTGTCGTGAGATTGACTTCCGGATATATAGGCTCCTGCTGATTCGACAATGTGTATCAGGCGGTATTCGGCTCCTTTACCTCCCTCAAGCATAGCTCTGTTTACTGATTTGGAGTCCATTTTTGAAAAATCAAGTGCAATGGCGATGCGTTTAAATGGTGTTTCTGACCTGATATTCAAAGGTACAAATTGCCCGTGCGGTGAGCCGGGTTGAACCACCGTTGTCCGGCTGAATACAGGTTTCAGTATCAGGTACAGCAATAGTATTATTGCTCCGCTGAATATTGGCACAATAACCAGCCATGTCAGATACGGATGCAGGTCAGCTCCCGTCAATTGTTCTGTTAGCGTGTCTATGACAAGTTTGATATTTAATCCGACAATGATAATTGCAATCAGCCAGGATGCAATTTTTGCCCAAATTTTTATGGCGAAGACGCCCATTTTCTCCTTGTCAGATACAAAATGAATCAGAGGAATAATGGCAAATCCCAACTGGAGTGAAAGAATGACCTGACTGAATACAAGCATGGGGCCGGTTTCTTTATCTCCATAAATCATAATGACAATCATGGCAGGGACAATGGCCACAAGTCTTGTCAGCAGACGTCTGAGCCAGGGCTGTATCCGGATATTCAGATATCCTTCCATGACGATCTGCCCTGCTAATGTGCCTGTAATAGTCGAACTCTGGCCCGCAGCGATGAGTGCAATTGCAAAGAGGATGGGAGCCAGCTTACTTCCCAGAACCGGCTCTAAAAATTTATGGGCATCCTGAATCTCAGCTACATCGTGCATACCATTTTTGAAAAAAGTAGCCGCGGCAAGTATCAGTATGGCGGCATTGACAAAAAACGCCATATTGAGTGCCACCGTAGAATCGATGAGATTATACTTTATCGCACTCCTCAGCCCCTTCTCATCCCTGTCAAAACGCCGTGTCTGCACCAGAGCGGAATGAAGATAAAGATTATGAGGCATAACAGTAGCTCCAATGATACCGATTGCGATGTATAGGGCTGTCGTGTTGGGTATGGATGGGATGAAGCCCGAAGCAACCTCGCCGAAATCAGGTTTGGCAAAATATATTTCAACTATGAAGGCACCGCCTATAATGGCAATCAGGCAGACAATCAAAGCCTCCATCTTTCTTACACCATAGTTTTGGAGAATGAGAAAAAGAAAGGTATCCAGAACGGTCAGTCCGACACCCCACAACAATGGAATCCCAAATAACAGTTGTAAACCGATGGCCATACCAAGCACCTCGGCCAGATCGGTTGCTGCAATGGCAACTTCAGCCAGAATCCAAAGACAAATGTTTACAAATCGAGGATAATGTGCACGTGAAGCCTGTGCAAGGTCAAGTCGCTGAACCAAACCAAGTCGTGCCGAAAGACTTTGCAATAGTAATGCCATAATATTGGACATCAGGAGAACCCAGATCAGCGTATATCCAAACTGACTTCCTCCGGCAAGGTCGGTCGCCCAGTTGCCCGGATCCATATAGCCTACACTTACCAGATAGGCGGGACCCATAAAAGCAAATAACTTCTTCCAGAATCCCTTTTTGTTTGACACCGCTACAGAAGCGTGAATGTCAGAAAGCGATCGTTCGTCATTCTTGATTCTCATACTAATTGCTTTAATCTATTGTGATGCAGCCTTATGGACCTTATACCTATAAACTCCTCTGGTCCAATCTTTGATAGATGTTGGCAAAATTAAAAAATTAAGTTAGATTAACCTAACTTTTATGTTATTTTTTTTCAGAGAAATGGAAGGTAGTAAATCCTGAGGCTTTGAATGCTTCGAAGGAAGGCTGGATCCTCAGATAAGCCAACTGATCGAGTGTATCAATGAGGCTTTCATCCGGAAGGCCTTTTTCAATAGCTCTTTGGATACATCGGAAGCCTTCTTCTGTCTTTTCCTGTAACGAATAGATACACGCCTGATACAAGGGAATGGAAGCGTCAAACCGATCCGCCATTTCGGCTCTTTTCAGCTCTTCCATCGCTTCATTTAATTTATACTGGTGCAGCAGTTTGAGACCATTTTTTTACTTTTATTGACTTCTCTCTCACCCCAGGCAAGAACCAATCCCTGTTTAACCATAACTCCGTTACGGATAATGTCAAAATAAATTTCGCCTGCAAAACGGGAAGTGATAATGTAATTCACATCTTCGCCGTTTTCTTTTATGGTAAAATAATGTTGGGTCCCGAAAACACTATATTTTCGGGAAACCTCCTTTCCATTGACGATAACGATTTCTGTACCTATCCAGTCGTTGATAAATTCTATTTGGACCTCATTGACAAAGGTTTTAAGATATTGCATATTTAATATTTCTATTTAAAGTCTTAGTTATTGTGTTCAGGCTTTATTTTTAAACGCATTGATGGCATTGCGCGTAAATGGACTCAATACTAGCTTTCCCGAGATTTTAGCTCTTTCTGTCAGCAACTGATTCCAGTGGTCTGTTCCCTGCCAGAATATTTTTTTCAATTCAGCTAAAGCAGCAGGGCTGTAACTATTCCAGGCTTTAATAAGAGTTTCAATATATTGGTCCACCTGTTCGACCGTATCAAATACTTCCTGCATCAGGTTATGTTGCCCTGCCCACTGTGCAGTCTGCCATTCATCGGGGGTGAGTGACATCTTGGCAAATGCGGATAAGCCTGTCTTTCGTTCTACTGCCGGTCCGATGACAAAGGGGCCTATACCTATTGCAAGTTCACTGAGACGAATGGATGCATATTTGGATGCAATGACATGATCTGAGGCAGCTAAAATGCCCACGCCTCCTCCGACCGCCTTTCCCTGAACTCTGGTCAGTATGATCTTGCTACTCATGCGCATGGCATTGATGACATTTGCAAAGCCTGAAAAGAAGGTCATGCCTTCCTCTTCATTGCTTATAGCTGTCAATTCGTCGAAGCTGGCGCCGGCGCAAAATGCCCTGTCTCCGGCACTTTTGAGTAAAATGACATTCGGAGCGGCTTCATCTGCTTCTTTAATCTTATTTGTCAGTTCGGTCAGAAGGTGGCCGGGAAGTGAATTTCCGGCTGGATGAAAAAACTCTATTTCAATGCGATCTGATTTTACAGTACTCTTTACGTATGGTTCCATTTGGTGTATTTTTTTTAATCGTTTAATTTTTTTACCATCGTCAGAATCGTCGCTACGGCTACAGTTTCGTTTACTTCATCGTATATTTCCACATAATATTTGACGATGCCTTTCGAGATATCTTCTTCCGACTTTTTTTCCTGATTTATTTTTTCCTTGACGGTCAGTTTGACACCGATGGTCATGCCGGCATAGACGGGTTTTAAGAAACGACATTCTTCGAGGCCGTAATTAAGTAATACAGGTCCTTTACCCGGATCTACAAAGAGACCGGCAGCTGCAGACAGCACAAAATAACCGTGTGCCACCCTCTCCGTAAATATCGTTCCATCCAAACTGGTGACGTCGGTATGAGCGTAGAAGTGATCCCAGCTCACATTGGCAAAGTTGATGATGTCGGCTTCGGTTATTGTACGTTTGTGTGTTATTAGGGTATCACCGACGGTCAGTTCTTCGAAATGCAGCCTGAATGGATGTTTTGCGGGTTCTTTATATTTTCCACCGGGTTGATAGACCTGAGTGATCTCGGTGAGAGTCGTAGGTGAACCTTGCACTGCACATCGCTGCATATAATGTTTGATGCCTCTCAGTCCGCCCATTTCCTCACCTCCGCCTGCACGGCCCGGGCCTCCGTGTATAAGGAGTGGCATCGGGCTGCCGTGGCCGGTACTCTCTTTGGCACAATCGCGATTAAGTATGAGTATTCTGCCGTGATAGGGTGCTGCTCCCAGTGCGTATTCGGTGGCGATAGTGTCATCATAGGTGACGATAGAACTGACGAGGGAGCCTTTGCCTTTATTGGCCAGATCAACAGCTTCCTCCAGATCGTTATAACCAATAATAGTAGAAACCGGACCGAAGGCTTCCACCTCATGTATGCTGCTGTCGGAGCCGGTATTTCTTGCTTTGAGGAGAATAGGCTCCATAAATGCATCTCCTTTGACTTTCTCTCCAAAAAGATTGATATGGGGCGACATACCACAGACCAAATCGGCATCTTTGAGCAAAATGGATACTTTGGAGAGAACTTCCTCCACTTGACCTTTGCCAACTAATGAACCCATCTTAACCTCTTTTTCCTTGGTATCACCGATGACGACTTTGGAGAGAGCATCCTTTAAGGCTTCTGACACATTATCGACCATAGCTTCGGGTACGATAATCCTGCGGATGGCAGTACACTTCTGTCCGGCTTTGGTAATCATCTCACGGCGAACTTCCTTGATAAAAATATCAAATTCCGGACTGCCTTGCTTGACATCCTCACCGAGAATACAGCAATTGAGCGAGTCTGCCTCCATATTAAACGGGACAGCATGATCTATTATGTTGGGATTGGCTTTCAACTTCCTGCCGGTCTCCGCTGATCCTGTAAAGGTGACCACATCCTGCTCTCTGACAAAGTCAATGAGGTTGTGTGCCGAACCGGTGACCAATTGTAATGCGCCTTCCGGCAGAATTTTACTTTCGATGATATCCCTGAACACCGCTTCTGTCAGGAATGAGGTGATGGCCGCCGGCTTAACGATGGCAGGCATACCTGCCAATAAGTTGACTGCAATTTTCTCCAACATTCCCCACACCGGGAAGTTGAAAGCATTGATATGCAGGGCGACACCGAGCTTGGGCACAAGAATATGCTGACCGATGAAGCTGCCGCCCTTTGACAAGGGAGCATATTCACCATCTACCGTAAATGGTTGATCGGGCAGTTTGCGTCTCAAGCTGGCATTGGCGAAGAGATTGCCGATCCCACCTTCAATATCCACCCAACTATCCATGCGGGTCGCGCCTGTCTTATAGGATACATCATAGTATTTTTCTTTTCTTTCAAATAAATACAGCGCCAAAGATTTGAGCATCAGAGCACGTTGTTGAAAGGTCATCTTTCTCAGGTTTTTATTGCCTACCTGGCGACCATAATCAAACATGGACTGAAAATCCAGGCCTATGGACGATACAGTGCCAAACACCTCACCACTTATGGCATGTACGAGAGGCTGTCCATCGCCATCGCCGGATATCCAATGACCCGCTATATAATTCTGAATTTTTTGCATTTCCGAAATATTTTAATTTCATCAAGTCGTAAAGTTAGGACAAATGAAGAATATTGAAGTTGATAAATGAAATTTCTGATTAACAATTGTAACCCTGATAAGAAAGAGTGGCATGTCTTCTTTCTTCAACCACACCTATCCCAGCCGTCCGGGGAAATATACAGAGCTAAAAGCCTTTCGTGGTTTACAATGCAATTTTGTGGTTAAAAATAAAAACTTAAGGTCTCCGATTGTGATGTCTTATATATGGATCATTGCAATTTGAGTTTAATAGTTTCTAGTTATCAAGGTGCATACAGGAACTAAATCCGGTTTTATTCAGTTAACTTTGCTTAAAAGCCATACCATGGACACATTGATCGTAACTCCCAAGAATAAAAAGCAGCCCTCACTGCTTAAAGGTTTGCTGAAAGAAATGGAAATCAATTTTAAAGTAAAGTCAATTGATTATGAAAAAATCAAAATGATTAAGGAAGAATTCTTTGAAAGGATTGATCGCTCGATGGAGGAAGTAAAAAAAGGTAATTTCGTTACCCTTACGCCGGAATTGGAAAAAGAGCTTTTTAAGAATGTGAAATGAGTTTTAAGATTGAACTTACTCAACGGGTTTTGGATGATATTGAGAAATTCGAAAAAGCCGGAAATTACAGATTACTCAGAAAGATTCAAACTTTATTTCAAGAATTAAAAGAACATCCTACTACCGGTACCGGGGAAACGAGTTATTGAAACATTATGAGCAGCCAACTTGGTCAAGGCGCATTTCCAGACAACACCACCTTATATATACTATTGAGGATATGACAGTCACAGTCATTGTCCTTTCTGCTTGGGGTAAGATGACGATAAGTAAATTTTGATTCTGAATAATCTCCGGTATAACTGGCGTTTAATCCTTTAATCCAATAACTTTCAACTCTGTTTATGTCTTATGCCGCTCGTAAATCGTTGCAGCCCGCCTCTTGCACCCCATCTATAAGGGAGAATGATCTTCAGATTGAAAGGGATTGTATAAATAGGGTTATTGGTCCATTTTTAATTACTATTTACTTTCTGACTCTTACCTGAGATTTCGCTGTTGTTCGTGGTTCCCTCAGCGACATAGGGCTTAACTGTCAAATTATATAAGGGTAGAAGGAAGTATTTATCCATAATTTATTCATTTTGAAGTATTTTTTTAGAATATATCAAATGAGAGAAGCAGCATATTTGGATATATGAATATATATTAGTCAATAAATATGTGAATTTTTGTGAATTTCAAAATCATTAACTTATATTTGCTCTATTAAACTATGAATAAAACCATCATGCGAGATCGAAACCTTTTAAAGCATTTCATCTTAGTAGCTACTACACTTTTAGTTTTTCCGGGATTCGGTTACAGTCAATCTTTATTTTCTGAAGTCTCTCCTGCCAATGAAAGCTCACCTCAAACTTTGATGAAAAATGACCTATCTGCAAAATTTTATGCTTCAGATGTCCGGATTATCAATCTAAACTCTATAAGTAGCGCACAGAACAATGGAATCATTAAAGTAAATTTTCCAAACGATAGCGCTACTTATCTTTACCGGATAAATTATTTTTCTGATATTGATAGTACTATGGTTTGGAATGGTGAGCTTATAACCAATGAAACCGCAGTAGCTCCTAATACTTTGACGCCGGCTGTCACCGTGGACTCTACTATACACGGCTTTTTGACACTGATAGAAAAGAATGGCAGGACGTTTGGTGCAGTCAGTATGGACACCAACTATTATCAGATACGGAACTATGGAAGTAATAGAACCGCTCTTGTATTGACCAACAAAAGCTATGATCCGATATGCACCATGGAAGGCACCGGATCCCCCATCGAACCCGATCCGGAGGAAGAGGAACTGGAGACAAGGGACGTGTGCAATATTACGGCAATTGTATTTGTATGTGAAGGGATATCAGCTTATACCCCTGATATCAATGACTTAATACGAATTGAGATTGAAAGGACAAATATCACCATAGCCAACAGTAAGGCAAGGTACGGAGCAAATAGATTGGTATTGAAGTCAATTAATGACTTGCCAAGTACTGTTTGGACTCCATACGATGATAATGATAATAAAACCATTAATAACGTGCAATTTCTGAAAGATGAAAGGGATAATCAACATGCCGATTTGGTCTTTGTCATTTCTCCTAATTTTCATCAGCAATGGCAAGGAGCAGTAAATGGTTATGGAGATGATAATCCCACGGCCAATAGTGAAGCGTATGCCATTATAGACGTGGGTTTTTTAAACAGCGAAAGATTAGTCTTTACGCATGAGTTCGGTCATCTGATGGGATGCCGTCATCATTCGGGGGTGGATGGTGATGATCCGTTTTGTTTTAATGGTGCAGACGTGAGTGGATTATCACATTCTCATGGATGGAAAGTTGAAAAAAAGAGACCCTGGCCCCAAACCGATAAAACTTTTGTGACTGTAATGACTTCCTGCGGGTCATTTGTCAATGGTACGTTCATGAACTTCTCAAATCCTGATGTAAAATGGAAAAAGAAAAAAACAGGAAAGAACGCAAAGGATTCCGAAGGATGCTCTGCCAACAATGCCAAAACTATCAGGGATGCTACATGCAGGATATCAGCTTATCGGACTGAGTCTTTGCCTGCAATAAATATCACAGGAAAGCATTTCGGTTGTCCTAATGAAGAGGTGAGGCTCACCGGATATGCTGAGAATATTACAGGAACGATCACCTATATATGGCAAACATCTTTAGACGGATTTAACTATTATGATTCCCAATCGGGATCAATGGATGGATATGTCGTCACACTGCCCGACATAGAATATATGACTGTCTTTATCCGGTTGAATGTCCAAAGCACTACCGGGGTCAACTTGGTTACATACTATGAAATACAAGCTATACCTGATCCTATTCATTGTGGTGAATACAGGGAAGCAAGTAAAGAACGCCCTGCGACAAAAGATCGTCTGAACATATATCCGTCACCTGCACAGTCCGAGGTAACTATCTCGCTGGAAAGCAATGGCGATATTGATGGCAGGATAGAGTTATATAACGCAATTGGACAGCAAGTTAGTTTGAGTCCGAGAATTACAAAAGAATTTTATCAAAAATCCGTTACCATTGATATTTCACAATTTCAATCCGGCATCTATACTTGCAGGTATAAAGATGAAATGGGTCAGACGATCTCCGGTACATTTATTATCATCAATTAGCGTATCATGAAAAAAATATTATTGTTATTGCTCCTTTTTTCTTCTTGTGAAAAAGATCCAAAAATCATACAGGATCCAAATAATAGAAATGTGTATTCTGGTACGTTTTATGTAGAGCGAAATGGAATAGAATGGAAGGCGCAAGCCGTGGCCCACTATAATTATACAAATAAGAATTATTATAGCTTATTCTTTGATTCACTTTCCTATGGTTACCTTCAAAGAAGTTTTAGCATCAGTACATTGCCGTCTAATCATTTTGATACGATAAGAAATTTTGGAAAATACATCCCATTAAATTTTATTCCGACATTTTATTTCGATAATATTGATGTAGATGTACCTTACGATTCATGGGAGACTTTGTTTGAAGACAGCCTCAATAATTGGGTCAAAATAAACAAATTCGATACTATCACAAATGAAGTAGAAGGAACTTTTTCTGCCACTCTAATCAGGGTTAGTGGAATTTCGCCAGGATTCCCGGATACGATGCGTTTCAGAAAGGGGCGTTTTGCTACTAAGTTATGGAAATAGTAATATTGAAACATGATGCAGTTGGCCAGTCAAATTATAGGGAGGATTCACAATTTCAATCCGGCATCTATACTTGCAGGTATAAAGATGAAATAGGTCAGACAATCTCCGGTACATTTATCATCATCAATTAGCGTATCATGAAAAAACTAATATTGTTTTTGCTGCTACTTTCTTCTTGTGAAAAAGATCCAAAAATCATACAGGATCCAAATAATAGAAATGTGTATTCTGGTACGTTTTATGTAGAGCGCAATGGAATAGAATGGAAGGCTCAAGCCACAGCCTACCATAATTACTATGACAAAAATTATTTTACTTTGGGATTTGACTCACTATCCCATGGTCTTCTTCAAAAAACATTTGCTTTTACCAATCTACCGGTTAATAACTTTGATACTATAAAGGACTTTACGAATGAGAATTTACATCCGCCAAATTTCATCCCAAAAGTATATTTTTCCAATATAGACATCGATGTAATTTATGATAGCTGGATAGTTCTACTTCAGGACAGTGCAAATAACTGGATCAAAATAAATAAGTTTGATACAATAACACAGGAGGTAGAAGGTGTGTTTTCCATAACGATGATCAGGGATCGTGGAGTTTCACCCAATCAGCCGGATACGATGCGTTTTAGAAAGGGGCGTTTTGCAACTAAGTTATGGGAATAGTAATATTGAAATATGATGCAATTGGACAAACAAAGTATATCGAGATTACACAATTCCAATCCGGCATCTATACTTGCAGGTATAAAGATTGATATTCAATCAAACTTCAACGATCCAATCAAATCCAAAAAATACTTTCGACTCCAGATATCCAATTTGTTAATATTCTTTAAGAAAGGGCGAATATCTTTTTTAACGTTTTCTATTGAAATCCCATTTATTTTCTCCTTGAGCAGATTGATCAAATCCTCCTTTCCAATAACCTCTTGACTCCAATCACCTGTTTCTTTCGCACGTTGTAAAAAATGTGCGAGATTGATCGGAACACCTTTGCGGATGTACCATTCCAGATCATACCAATCCCTGCCCTTTATCCTGTGTTTCCATTTCCTAAATAGCATGGCGTGCATCTTACCGGCAAACAAGCTGGGTAGATCAAAACATTTGACATAAAACGAAAAGGGTCGCAGCAACAGTTTTTCTTCTGTATCAAAGCCGGTTGGTGGATTTCGATCCACTTCTATCTTGATTTTGACATTTTTATTGGAATGAATACCGATTTGTTCTACGATGTCTTCCAAAATCAGCTCTTCCCCCAATGTTTCCGTTTTCAAAAAAGCGGATTCTATTGCTGTTTTATGAGTTTTGACTTTTTGTCGTAAGCTGACCTGAAGGCCTAACGATTCAAATTCGTTTTGCATAGAATGAAAGTACGGCTCCAAGGAAAAATTTTCATTCTTTGTCAGGAGTGAAAAATCCAGATCTTCCGAATATCGGTCCAATCTGTAAAATATCCTTAGTGCCGTACCTCCATAAAATGCGGCTGTCTTAAAAAAATCCGTACGCGACAATGCGGCAAGCGCAACTTCTTGCATTATTTCACGCAATGCAGAGAGTGTTTCCTCCTCATTCTTCGGTTGATATCCGGCTATCCAGTCCTTTATCATATCGATCTGATTGTATTCAGCAGCATCTCCAAGCTGGATCTTTTTGGAGCATCTCCCAACCAACTCTCGATCAAATCTTCATCCAATGCTTGTAAATCGGCCTCATCAATCCGCATATCTTCAACCAAATAATCAAGCGTCTGCGTCCTGCTACGAAGATTGACGCCTGCAGTAGCCACAATGGTATCGCAAATAGCTTTTTCAGGCGAAGCAATCAATGCGAATTGATTGGTTGCAACCTGCACACGCTCAATACCAAATGAATAATAAGGCGCATCAAAGTGCCGGTATGTAAACCTGCCAATCGGCGTATCAAAGTCGCGTGTAGTCAACAGTGTAATCGAAGTTATCTCCTCCACACGCTCAGGTATCAAACCATGATAAGACAATGCGGACTGAAGAGAAATATAACTCGGGCCACGCAAGTGATTGGCTACGACAAACAAGTCTGGGATGGGCAAATCCGCTTCCGGCCCGGGCACATACAGTCCGCGCCTCAAGGAAATCAGAAAGCCCCTCCTCACCATCTCACTGATTTTTGCATTGGGGTGGCTATATTCCGCCAATGCATCTGAGACGAGTTGATGCGACAAGGGCACCTCGACATAATTTCTAAGCCTGTTTCTAATACCTATCATTGTCAAATATAAATTACATAATACATATTTTATGTATTATCTATCGCAAATATAACATTTATTGCTGATTTCTGTATAATTTGTAAGAATATTTTTTATTTATTTTGAAGTAAAGTCATAAGGCATAAGTTCAAATCCCAGCTAGAATAACATTACAAAAGAAACGTTATCCTGGAAATCTATAATTGTCATATATTTATGCATTAATACGTGTACAATATATTATCTATTAATTATTTGACAAAATATTGAAAAATTTATGTGTTTTGAAGTTTCATTTTTTGATGTATCCTTGCAAAAACCGGTATAAAGAGAGCGAGGATTCAATGGCCCGTGTTAAAAAATCAGTCGCCTCCCATCATATGTGTACCATCCACAATGGAACACTGATGACACTGATCTGACAGATAATCGCTGATAAAAAAATCTGTGTGGATCAGTTACATCCACGGCAAACACTATCCCAAAAACTGTGTAAGTGGAAAAATCATAGTCCGGATTTACAGTTTTATTCTATCGCCAAATATAAGGCTAAATTGGTTTAAAATCATTCCCC
>JAGFJA010000004.1 GCA_024103005.1 Saprospiraceae bacterium | reverse complement strand
ATACTGAATTTCCTCCTAAGTCAGTTACTGTCCAGGTAATTGGAATATATCTGTCTGCATCACACAATTCTGTAGAAGACAATGCACCCACTTCAAATGTGTATGTCAAGTCAGGACATCCCTGAAGCGCACAGTTATCTGTAGCAGCTGGTGCTGATGTCTCAATACCTAATTCTTCAAGATCAGCTACTGTTGTTGCATTTAATAATGCATCGATTTCACTGCATGCAATCTCACATGGTACAGTAGCTATAATTCCAACTCCGCCGGGACCGGTTGCGTTAACAACCCAGTCATAGTTGTTATCACTAGTGATACCATAATCAATTAACACAAACTGATATTCAACTCCTGCTGTAAGGTTTAATGTTACAGTAGAGTGAACTCCGGTAAAGTTCTCGTTTACTTCATCTACTCCACCTATCAGGTTATCACAAGGTTGTCCTGGAGTAAATCCATTGAATACTCCTAAGTAACCTTGAAGTGGATATAAATCTGCATCAGTATGTAAATCGAATACATAAGAACCGGATACCGGAACTGTGAAATTAACTAAATCATACGGGTGGTCACCAGGATAAGGGCCAATCCATCCCGTAAAGTTCCAGCATGCATTACCTGTCAACCAAGAGGCAACAGGATCTACTCCATACTGAAGTCTGCCGGTTAATTCATTTACTTCCTGCTGACATTCATCACAATCAACGGTAGGCGGTATCTTGTCTTCTATCTTAACCCAACCCCAGCAACGATTGCCATTAGGCGCAGTCACCTGTACGGCCAGTGTCTGACCAATATTCGCACATGTAACTGTATTACCTAAGTTGAAAGGACCTGCCATAGATGTACCCAATGCAACTTCGTAGTCGTCATAACATCCATAAGGACCACCTTCCAGTATCATGTCAGCATTCAATACAGCTGTACAGTTTTCGGGATCCAGTGATACATTCACCAAGTCATTACATACCATAGATGTAACCGGGTTAGGATACGGATAAACTACCACATCAAATGAACATTCTACAGGGTTTCCATCAGCTCCAACTCCTGTATATGTTACAGTAGTTGTACCAACAGGGAAAGTTTCTGTAATATAATCAATTAATCCGCCACTGAAATCTGCTTCAAATCCTATGTTAACACCAGCTGTTTGTACAAATGCAGGCAATGTAGGTGTAGCCTGGAAGGAGAAGTTCGAAACAACCAATGTACCCGGACCAAAAGCTCCATCTACGGTATAAGAGTAAAATCCAAAATTATCACCCGCATTGATCAGAACTGAACTGCTTCCCGATTGGTTTAATCCGCCAAAATCATCTGTTAATTGATAACATCCGTAGGCTGTAGTGTTTTGACCGTTAAACCATTGCATAGTTCCTGGAACGTTATGCAAATATCCGGAGTTGTCAAAAAAAGGTCCGTCATTTGTTGACCATGACCAGTTATAAGAAATGGTACCTGCAGTAGGTAAATTACTCCACAAAAATGCTTGGAAATAAGTTTGGCCTCCATTTGAACCATCTGAACTTGGCAAAGTAAGCGTAGTGTTACCGCCAAATGAACCGGTATATGGATAAGGAGGAATTAAATCGGTTGTATTCTCACCATTTGCCGGTGCAAAATCACCTACAAAGTTAGGTACTGGTGCTGGATTAATTACACATGGAGCTGTTACTCCCAATGGGTATGTTACTGTATAGTTACATTCCCCTGGAGACAATGTATAATATATGTCACCCGGACATATCAATTCACATATAGAATCATTACCACCACCACCCGGAGGCGTTGTACCTAGTGTAAATACCAATTGTTCTGAACTGAACGATCCGGTATCACCGGCTCCTGAATCGCCGAAATAAATTGTCCAAGTACCATTCAGGTTAGCTATACCTACAGCTGCAGCTAAGGCTGCAAATGTAGTATAAGCAGGAGGGGATGCAATGGCCCCATTAGATGGTGCGTATGTTCCGGCGGGGACAGGGTCACCGGCTGAACCCCAATCTTCACTTGTTGTTGCGCCTGCATCATCAAAGGTGATGGTGTTGCCAATCACCATATTATTTAATGCACCACAACAACCGGAGCCATCGTCTGCTGTTTCAACCATGCCGGGACGGCTGGCTAATGCAAGCACCTGACCTCCGGGTGCGACCAACTTGATTGTCATGTCACCAATCCAAGTATGACCGATATTGATCTTCAATTGAATGTTGCTGATAGCGCCCGATGTAGGCAAGCCACTGACCGTAATCGTACGTGAAGCCATAGAACCGAATGTACCATTGTAAGCATTATCGGGTATTGCCACCGGCGTAGTATTTGGCGTGGCTGGGAAAGATTGGGCTATACTTTGTGTGCCGCATAAACACAAAATCATAAGCAGAAATAATCCACCTATGGCCCATTTAAAATTTTTCTTTGTCATGAGTTACTGTTTAAATTCATAAAAAATTATTTATCTTATCTTATCTCAATTAACTGAGCAACTACTCTCAGTTACGCTGAGATAAAAAGATTACGCTTTAAGCAAATTTTTAACATAGTCTTTTAAAACAGGAAGAGCAGAAGCTCGTGCGGTTTGTCCGGAAAGTTTTTGAATCCAGTCGTTTTCATTTGCTTCAATTGCCGCTCCAACACTAGAGGAAACAAGCACTTTTTCAAGCAAAGTATAAACATACGTGCGCCTTAGTTGAACTGCATACTCAGTACCACTCATAGAAGAGGGCACTCTTGATGACCCAACAGAAGGAAGAGCAACTTTAAAACTGCCTTCAGTAGAATAATCAGTTTTTAGTCTTTCAATAGCCACTTCTTTACCTACATACTGCGCACTTGCTGTAGAAGTAAAACTTACCATAGCTATCATAACTAATACTGCCAATCCCCAAAAGCCACTTAAATAATTGTTTTTCATGTACTTTAGTTTTGGTTATAAAATAATTATAGATATATTTACAAAAATTATTCCAATTATCAATAAACTGCTGTTTTGTATTTATAAAATACGTTTTAAGCAATTAAATAAAGGAATTATTTTTAATATTTCCGAATAACTAACCTTGCAAATATGCAGGTTTGTCAAAAGTGTGTAGTAGTCTTATTTCGAGTGATTAAGTGCAAATGTATTACTTTATAATTATATGTTAAATGGTTGGCGTTATATTAACAAATTTAAATTAAAATTGAGCAATTATGAAAATGTGTGAATTCCCGAATTTATTTCAAATACCTAACTGATAAATAAAAGTATAAAGTTTATTTACATGATTATATTTTGAATTAGGTTAGACGAAAATAAATATGTATTCTATATAATTACCGGATGCTTTTTGTTATTCTGGAAAACTTAATTATTAATGAAAATATTTAGTTGATTCAAATTTAAATTATAGTAATATTTAAGCTTCGAAAAACTGATCGTAGTTATTATCTTCCTGTTTGTTTTCCCGGTATTCTTTTTCAGGTTTTGGTGCATTCAGATCAAGAGTTGTGTCAGTCTTTTTACTTCCTGATAACAAGAGCGTACTTTCTTTTTCCCACTGTTCCAGCATCCGCATACCGTCTTCTTCAAATACAGCATTTTGTAAATCAATAGAATCCATAAAATTAGTGGACATCTCCATGAATCTTTCCATCTCACCTACTTTCATTGCCACGTCATCAGCTATGGATTCCATTGCCTGGTCAAACATTACCCTTTTGTCAGAATTGCCTGAAATAATATTCATGGCTGATTTCATAGCACTGTGGGATGCCCGTATAGCAGCACGCTCCTGTTCTTTTACTTTTACCTGATCTCTGGTGTCTTCCAGTAAGATTTCAGAATTGCTGTACATTTTTGTAAGAATCCTATAAAGTACTTCCATTTTTTGATAGAGCACCTGATATTTTTCATTGGTATCTGTAAGCCTGGCTGCCTTACGGGATGATAATATCATATGTTGATCTTTGTCTGTTTCCTTGGCCTTACTTGCCAATTTAAGGTTCATATCAATGGAAGCCTTATTCTGATCCATTATATTCTGTAATTTTCTCATCTGGCCTTTTAAATTTCCAATTTGGGTGCCCATTTTTTTCAGATTATTCTCAAGGTCTTCAATGTAACTCTTTAAGATGCCGATGGGGTCGATTTGTACAAACCAGCCTGTGACTGTTCTCATAATGCTTTTGTACATATACCAAATCAGGTTACGCATCTTCGGATCAAATACCATATATAATAGGGCACCCAATACGATCAGCATACCTGCGAGGTAAAGTGTGTTCTGAGCCAAGGTAATTAAGGTTGGTAAAGCCTTATAGAGGAGATATCCGGCTCCTATCAGGATACCGGTTCCAACAATCAGACCGGCCTTGCCTTCAGGTCTTTGAATAAAGGTTTTTGGGTGACCGTCAGCTCCTGTGAATGGTGTGAGTTGTGTCATGGATTTTTCAAATATTTTGGTTTATCAATTCTATATCTTTATTGATTTCTGTTATGATTTCAGAAAATGCATGTTCAAATTTATACCTGGAATCCTCTATTTTGCTGACAGCTGCATCGATTTCCTTATCTACTGCATCAATTTGTTTTTGCAGTTCTTCAATTTCTGTCTGTAATTTATTAACCAAATCCTTATTGCGGTCAATTTGATTCTGTATGTTTTTTTGTTCAGACTTTCTGTTTTCAATTTTTTGTTCTCTTTGGTTTTTTAAGGCCACATCAAACTGTGCTTTTTCTCGCTGGATAACTTGTTTGTAAAATTCAGCACTTTTTAGGAGGCCTTCTTTGTTAAGCCCCATCGTGCCTCCTGTTGTAAATGCGGATTTCATGGCAAGGTCTGGTTCCATCGGAAGTTGTGTCAGAGCATTATATGCCTGTTTGAATTCAATATAGTCAAACCCATCCTGATTGCTTTTTTTCAATGCATTCATAAGGAAGTCCAAACTTTTCGTATCTATATCAGATTGAAGTTTAAATAAATCTGATAAATGGTCCAATTTTCCTGACATATTTTTACTTAAATGTTTTGGTAAAAATAATGAACATTCCTGAAATATAATTCAATTATCCGATTTAAAGTTATCTTTTACCGATTAATTTCAAAAGAAAATCTATTGACAGATATTATAGAGTGACCGGCAAAATTTTTTACTTGACTTAATTTATAATTTTAAGTATAATCAATAATTTTGTTATAATTATTCTATGAAATATTGTTAGAATCGCCATCTCAATTTAAAATCAACCTTGAAAAAGAAGCTGTTTTTACAGACTAAAGATAGGGATAGGCTTATAAAGTATAAATTTGTTTTAATTCAGGTTTAAAATATGATGGGTCTAAAAATTTGGTGATAATTCCGCAAGTTGCTTTTAATGTTTATACTTACAATATTTTTTTATAATATTTTTCTGCATATATTATTTTATCGAATGTATTATTTGTCAAAATAAATTACCTTAGCAGCTCAAACGAAACATATTATATTTTTTAATTAAACTTTTAAAACTGGAAAATGAGTACAACGACTGCTAATTCAGGCCATCCTAGAGGCTTATACCTACTCTTTTTTACGGAAATGTGGGAACGCTTTTCTTATTATGGTATGCGAGCCATCTTTATCTTATTTTTAGTAAAAGCACTTGGTTTGGCCAATGATGAAGCATCTCAAATATATGGCAGCTATACCGGATTGGTGTATTTGACCCCGCTATTGGGCGGATATCTGGCAGACAAGTATTGGGGCAACAGAAAGAGTATTTTCTTAGGGGGTATCCTGATGGCCATAGGGCAGTTTCTCATGTTTGTAAGTGCCAGCCTAATTGAACAACAGACTTTGTCTATGACTATAATGTGGGGAGGATTAACTGCCTTGATTGTGGGAAATGGATTTTTCAAACCAAATATTTCTACTATGGTGGGTCAGTTGTACACTAAGTCCGATATTCGAGTGGACGGGGCCTTTACCATATTTTATATGGGTATAAATCTTGGGGCATTTTTCTCGCCATTAGTTTGCGGAACGCTGGGAGATACTGGCAATATCCACGATTTTAAATGGGGTTTTTTGGCAGCTTGCATTGGAATGGTAATCAGTGTTATCTCCTTTGAATTGTTAAAAAAGAAACACTTACATGGGCCGGAAGGTGAAGTAATAGGAGAGAAGATTAAAAAAGATGATGCTAAAGTTCTTGGGCTTGTGATTGGATGTATTGCATTGGTCTTTTTTTTGATGAACTTCAAGACCATGTTTAAAACAGATTTCGATATAATATTATGGCTCATTGTCCTTTCATTTGTGGGTTCACCTCTGGCGATCATGTCAGATAAGTCAATTACTAAAGTTGAGCGGGACAGAATCATCGTTATTTTTATTCTTGCATTTTTTGTCATATTCTTCTGGAGCGCATTTGAGCAGGCCGGTGCTTCACTGACCTTGTTTGCTGAACAGAACGTCAACCGGGATGTGGCTTTCGGTATTAACAGTTGGGTAATTGTTGTTGCTCTGGCTGCATTAATTTATTATCTTTCTCAGTTTTTAGAGTGGTTTTTTGAATGGAAAAAAGGAATACATAAAACGATAGGAATCGTTGGTTTAGTTGCCCTTGTCATAATGAATCTGACCGGAATTATTACCAGCATACACTTTGACAGTATTCCTGCAAGTTGGTTTCAGTCAGTCAACCCGATGGTAATTGTTGTATTTGCTCCAATTATTTCATGGGTATGGCTGAAATTAGGTGACAAGCAGCCATCATCTCCAACTAAAATGGCAATGGGTTTATTGTTGGTTTGCCTCGGTTATGTATTGATTGCTGTAGGAGTAAAAGGAGTTGATCCTACTGTCAAAATATCCTTAATGTGGTTGGTCGGGCTTTATTTCATTCATACAATAGGAGAATTGTGCCTTTCCCCAATCGGGTTGGCAATGGTTTCAAAGTTATCTCCATTGAGATTCTCGTCCTTGTTAATGGGAACCTGGTTTTTGGCAAATGCACTGGCTAATAAACTTGCCGGTACATTAAGTGCACTTATTCCGCCTACTACCGGGGAGAATGCCGGTACTGCCATCGATTATAAATCCATCTTTGGCTTCCAGATAACCAATTTATATGAGTTCTTTGTAGTCTTTATAGTCATGGCAGGAGCAGCATCCCTGATTCTGTTTGTTATGTCACGATGGTTACAAAAGAAAATGCATGGTATTAATTGATATCAGATTAAGTAAAGAATTATCGGGTAAACATTTGATATATTTAATTTTATTGAATTAATAATTTATGTAATAAAGGACGTTGACCTCATGACGTCCTTTATTTAATTTATACATTATGTTGACAATTGAACAGGTAAGGGATTTTAAAGGTAAATATCCCAAACAGATTTGGAGTCTGTTTTTTTCCGAAATGTGGGAAAGGTTTTGCTTTTATGGCATGCGTGGTATGCTGGTTTTTTTCATGATAAATCAGTTGAGTTTTCACGAAAAAGAAGCTAATCTCCAGTATGGTGCCACTCAGGCGTTTGTTTATGCCTTTACGTTTATCGGTGGTCTCTTTGCTGATAAAATACTTGGTTTCAGAAAGTCATTGTTCTGGGGTGGCCTCTTGATGATAGTGGGAAGTGGTCTGCTGGCTGCCGATCCGCATGTTTTTTTCTTCCTGGGACTTTCATTTATCATTATAGGCACCGGATTTTTCAAGCCGAATATTTCGACCATGGTAGGTGAGTTGTATAAAGATGGTGATGTTAGACGGGATGCCGGATTTTCACTCTTTTATGCAGGTATTAATTTAGGTGCGTTTTTAGGAGGATACCTCTGTGTAGCCATAGGTAAGGGTTATATGTTGGGTGGAATCATAGGAGAAGCTTATCGCTGGAATGTTGCCTTTGGCCTGGCAGCAGTTGGAATGATTATCAGTTTGATTAATTTTTCTTTTACAAAGAGGAAACTGGGACCAATTGGACTTCAACCGGGGCATCCTGACGCATTGGTTCAGACAAAACCACTGCCTAAGTGGGTTGAATATGCTGTGTATATCGGTACACTTATAGTGATTCCTATTATACAAATTATGGTTTCAAAGCCTGAGTACACCGATTATTTTATGTACACTATCGGACCTTTGACCCTCATTTATCTCTTTTATGAAATGTCTAAGGTGACATCAACTGAGCGTAAAAAGCTGTGGGCTGCCTTGATATTTATTGTTTTTTCTATTCTGTTTTGGGGAATTTATGAACAGAGTGGTGGCTCTTTAAGTATTTTTGCTGCAAAAAACCTAAATGACAGCTTATTAGGTGTCACTATGGATCCAAATGGTGTAAATAATTCTGCAGGAGCATTTTTTATCATTGCCTTAGCACCATTATTTGGCCTGATGTGGCTTTGGATGGATAAGAAAGGTTTTGAACCCAATACAATTATTAAATTTGGATTAGGCTTCATTTTATTGGGCTTAGGATATTACACTCTTTTTGCTACCAAATTTTTTGCCGTGAATGGCATTACCTCATTGGATATATTTACCATTGCACTTTTAGTTATAACTTTTGGTGAACTGTGTTTGTCTCCCATTGGGCTGTCCATTATGACGAAATTGTCTCCTGCTAAATTGCAGGGAATAATGATGGGTATGTGGTTTCTTGCCTCTGCCTATGGTCAGTATGTAGCGGGAATAATAGGAGCCAGTCTGGCTACTGCAGATGACAATGCTCCTGCCAGTGTTGCCATGGAAGCTTATACGGATGGCTATAAAATGCTGGGTATTTATGCCCTTATTGCAGGTATCATTTTAATAATTGCATCTCCATGGATTAAGAAATTGATGCAGGGTGTCAAATGATTCGTGGATGCTTTAGTTTTAATCCCCAATAGTGAAATCCTAAAAAAGGTGCATAGATGAGATTAATAAAAATTATAAGCGTTATTCTGTTTTTTCTTTGGAGTCAATCTTCTTTATATGCCATTTCTCAAAACTACGAAATACATATTTATCCATCCAATTGGTGGATCGGGATGAAAAATGAGTATGTACAACTGATTGTAAGAAGTGAAAGCGAAAGTCTGAATAACTTAGATGTCAGGATAGATTATGCAGGAATAAACCTGAAAAAAATTTACCGCCTGGAAAATAAAAGATATCTTGCCCTGGACTTATATATTTCTCCGTCAACAAGACCGGGAAATGTGGCTATTAAAATCGGCAAAAATGTCATAATATGGCCATTGGGGATAAAAAATTCTGATTCAAACGGAGTTACCTATGCGCAGGGAGTAACAGCCAAGGATTTAATTTACTTATTAATGCCCGACCGCTTTTCAAATGGCGATTATAGCAATGACAGGGTACTAGGGATGCGTGATCAGAGCTTTAACAGGGATACGGTGTTCATGCGACATGGCGGAGATATTCAGGGTATCATAGACCATTTGGATTATTTCAATCAATTGGGAGTGACTGCCCTTTGGCTCAATCCGGTAATTGAAAATGATATGCCTGATCGCACGGAACATGGCTATGCCTTTACGGATCATTATAAGATTGATCCCCGGCTGGGAGGCAATGTTATGTATAAAAAACTGGTCAGTGAAGCCCACCGACACCATATCAAGATTATTCAGGATGCTGTTTACAATCATGTAGGTACCTATCATTGGATTGTTCAGGATCCGCCTGCTGCTGACTGGTTGCATCAGTGGCCTTCATTTACCCAAACAACCTATAAGGACCAGGTTCTCATGGATCCTTATGCCAGTGTAACAGATAAGAAATTAATGACTGATGGATGGTTTGTCAGGTCTATGCCTGACTTGAATCAGCATAATTCATTTGTTTCGAACTTTCTGATTCAACATGCTATCTGGTGTGTGGAAGAGTTCGCTATCGATGGCTGGAGAATAGACACTTATGCCTATAATGATCTGGACTTTATGAACAAATGCAATAAGGCCCTGATGGAAGAATACCCTAGATTATCTCTATTTGGGGAGACATGGGTGCACGGTGTTATCAATCAGAGTTACTTTACTCAAAATGTTTATGATATTCCATACAAAAGCAATCTGCCGGGCGTCACCGATTTTCAACTTCTTTGGGCAATAAATGATGTCATGAATGAGCCGTTTGGCTGGACAGATGGCGTTAATAAGTTATATACGACTCTTGCTCAAGATTTTGTTTACACCAATCCGTACAACAATGTTATTTTTCTTGATAATCACGATTTAAGCAGGGCATATTCCGTTTACAACAAAGATATCAGAAAGTATAAAATGGCTCTCACATGGCTTTTGACGTGCAGGGGAATACCCCAGCTGTACTATGGAGATGAAGTCTTGATGGAGGGGGTGACTTCGCCGAGCGATGGATATGTAAGGAAGGATTTTCCGGGTGGCTGGAAAGAGGATAAAGAAAATAAATTTGTAGAATCCGGCAGGTCTCTTCAGGAAAATGAAGTGTGGAACCTGATTCGGAAACTGGCTCATTATCGTCAGCAATCATCAGCTTTGACTACTGGTAAGATGGTGCAATTTGTCCCCGTCGATGGAGTGTACGTTTATTTTAGGTATGATGGAGATGAGGTAATTTTATGTGTGATGAACAGTATGAATGAGGACAAGTTGATTGATTTGACCCGATTTAAGGAAATGACAGGTAATTTTACTTCAGGAAAGGATATCATTAACGATGATGTTATCTCATTAACCAATAATTATAAGGTGGATGCATTAAGCTTGAAAGTTTTTCGGCTCTTAAAGTAAGTTGAGAATAAACGGAGTAGTGCTGAAAATTATAATTGACGGGTATGCTTTAAATTGCGTAATTTTACATAAAATTCAAATAAATATGAAGTTTATTGTATGCTTAATTCTGAGTTTTTTCGCCATAGCCGGCTCATTGCAAGCGCAGAATAACGTGAAAAACCAAGCACAGGTAAGGGAAGTTCAAATAAAAAAGGCACATGTTATTGAGAAGGCAAGCAAGCCTGAAGTAAAGAAAGAAGAGGATGTAGTCTATGACCAGGTGGATGAAATGCCGACCTATAAAATTGGGAATAAAGCCTTTTATAGCCTGATGCGACAGAATTTTATGACTTTACAGGATGAAGGAATTGTAGCAGATGAAACCATGAATCTGGAATTTATTGTTGGGAAAGACGGTAAAGTACGGGATATGGTACTTATTGGTAAAGATGGCAAGAAGGTGACTGACTCACCTGTTTTGGCTTATCATATGCCATATTGGAGCATCGGTAGAAAAGACCAAAAGGCGGTATCTACGAAAATGCATATACCTGTGAAATGGATTTTAGAGGAAAATGAGAAGTAGTTTTAGTTTTTTTAAACAGAAAGAATGATTTTTAAATTATAATAAAGAAAATTTACCATCATGAATAAAACTTGGTTAATAATGGGGATGTTTGTGCTATTTATTTCTCCGAATATTAATGCACAAAGCTCAACCGGGAGACCGGCGCCATATAAAAATGAAAAAGAAATAAAAGATGTTCGGTCGAAACAATACAAGACCCTTCCTCAGCAGACCCACGATCAACCACAGAATGCCAAGGAAATTTGGTTGCAAGAGAATCAGATTTACACAGTTGTTAGCGAAATGCCTGAGTATTTGGGCGGGAATAATAAGATGTTTGAGTTTATCAACCAGAACCTTCGTTATCCGGTAAAGGCAAAGGAAATGAAAAAAGAGGGAAAAGTAATCGCTGATGTCCTCATTGAGAAAGATGGTGCTGTCAGTGAGGTTAAAATTTTAAAGGATGGTGTAGGTTATGGCGCAGCTGAAGAAACCGAGAGAGTTTTAAGACTTATGCCGAAGTGGAAACCGGGTATGGAAGGTGGTAAACCGGTAAGGGTAAGCATGAAAATCCCTATTTACTTTAAGCTTTAAAATTGAGATGCCTTTAAATTTCAGGTGGGTATTTATTTTTTTTGGTGTAATTTTTAGTGTTACGTCCGGTTTTAGTCAAATCGGTAAGGTACAGAAAGACACATCTGCACGTCTATTGCCTGAGGTGAAAACTCATAACCAAGGAACCCAGATCGTCAAATATGCCAATACTCCTGAAAACGGGATGATGGAACTTACAAGTGAAGATGGGAAAATTGTATTGATGCCTGAAACTAAACCTGAGTTTCCCGGAGGTTCATCTGCACTGTCTGATTTTATCAAGGCTAATTTAAGGTATCCGGATGAAGTAATTAAGAAAGGGAGATTTGGTATAGTGGTGGTTCAGTTTACAATAGAGGCGGATGGGACTGCCCATTCTCCGGTTATTACGCTTGATAAGGTGGGCTATGGGGCAACAGATGAAGTGAAGCGTTTAATTCAGCTGATGCCTAAGTGGAAACCTGCCACCATTCAGAATAATCCGGTGATTGTGACCTATACACAGGTTATAAATTTTAGAAAGAGGGAAAATCAAGCGCCTGATTTGAATAAACAAAATTGATTCCCGATCGTTTTACTTTGATAATTCGTTTTTTTAAATTCATAATCAAATAATGATGACAGAAGAGAGCACAACCCAAACGCCCATTATGATTACAGAGAGCGCCATAGAGCAACTTGAAAATATCAGGCAGTCACAAAATATTCCCGATGATTATGGATTACGTGTCGGTGTCAAAGGAGGTGGCTGTTCAGGATTTAGTTATGAATTAGGATTTGATTCTAAAAAACCGGGTGATGAAGTCTTTACCGTACATGGGATTGAAGTATATATGAAAAAGGCTCATGGTATATATTTGATGAATATGGTGATTGACTGGGAAGAAGGATTGAATAATCGCGGTTTTTCATTCAAGAATCCGAATGCAAGCAGTACCTGTGGCTGCGGAACTTCATTTTCTGCTTAAGAATAAAGAAATTTTCATAAACAAACCATTGATTTTACATACACTTGCGAAGGTGTAAAGCGATTTTCTGATTTATCTTTCTTGAAAAAAAATAGTGCAATAACATTTACTTTGAAATGTTATTGCACTATTTTTTTTCAGACTAAAGACAATAGTCAGGACAAATTATTCAATCAGAGCGGATATTATTGATTACTAAGTTTTACTCCGGTCTTTTTTGCAGCAAGTTTAACGGCTTCGTAAGCATCAATATAACCTCCGGTAGAGCACAAGTCACTAAATGGAACCAATTCGTCACTCCCCGGCTTTTTGACCTCACCGGTCACTTTATGAGCAGACTGGAGTATGATTTCCTTTGTTTCTTTAGCCGAAAGTGAAGGGAAGTAAGAACGAAGTAAAGTAGCTACTCCTGCTACTACAGGAGATGCCATACTGGTACCGCTTAGTTTTCTGTATCCCTGATTTGGAACAGTTGAGTTGAGGTCAACGCCGGGAGCGAAAATATCGACATCTTGCTTGCCAAAGTTAGAGAATGATGCTGCAAGGTCTTCACCGGTCTTCCAGTTGAGTGCACCTACTTCAATCCAGTTTTCAGCTGTTTTCTTACCAAAGAGACCTTTTTTAGCATATCTTCTATTTGGATAATTGGGTGTATTGTCATTGTCAGCACTTGAATTTCCTGCGGCATGTACCAACAGAACATCTTTCTTAGCTGCATATTTTACAACCTTGTCAACATACTTTTTGCCGGGTGAATAACCTTTTCCAAAGCTCATGTTAATTACCTTGGCGCCATTATCAACTGCATAACGGATAGCATTAGCAATGTCTTTATCCCTTTCGTCGCCATCAGGAACAGCTCTTACACTCATCAGGACAGCCTGGTCTGCAATTCCTCTGATACCAAGATTGTTGTTTCTGTCAGCACCAATTATCCCGGCAACGTGAGTACCATGGGTAGCGTCAGGACCTTCCACATCGTTGTTGCCGTAATAACGTTCAGAATAGTCGTTGTAGTTGTCTTTTACAATATCTTGCCTTGGGTCATAATTAACATTATAAGAATAATCGATTTGATTTTTGAAGTGCTTTACGCCTTCATCCAGCTCAGCATTGACTAAGAGCAAGATAGAGTCAATATTCTCCGTATCAAATTCTCCCGATTTCAGAATCTGACTGAGAATCATTTTGCCCATATTGAGTTCCTGGTTGTCACCGGCGTCTATGGCATCGATGTTTTCCGGAGTTGCTCTTTTTCTGCCCAATTCATTTTTAACGGCAGTAAGAGATGTATTGACCATTTTAAGGGTCATTTCCATTTGGTTGAGATTTCCTTGAGCAGACGCTATCTTCTTATCAATATCTTCTTTAAGCTTCAGATATTCATCGTATTCCTTTTTATCTTTCTTTGAAACATTTTCAGGTTTAATATCTTTAAATTTTTTACCCAGGCGGACATATTCTCTGGTTGCTTCATAGGAATCCTGATTGATATTACGGCCATCTTTTCCGCCGATGAAATTCCATCCGTGGATATCATCCGTATATCCATTGTGATCATCATCTATTCCGTTACCTGCCTTTTCGCCTGAATTAGTCCACATTCTGCTTTTAAGGTCTTCATGATCAGCTTCAACACCACTGTCGATTATGGCGGCTATGACGGGCTGACCTTTGAGTTTATATAATAATTCTTTATATGCTTTGTCCACACGTGTTCCGGGGACATTACTTTCCTGCAAATCTGTGGTAAACCAGTTGTCAGGTGGCGTATTCTGTGCTAATAGTCCCGAAAATCCGGAAATGACAAGAAACAATACTAAGAAAAGAGCTCTTCTCATGGAATAAATTAAATTTTTTAATTAAAAATAAATGATATTGTTAGTAAATTGAAAAATCGTGGAAATGTTCTTTAAATTGTCATAATAGGAATGTAAAAAATAACGTTTTATCCCTGCAAATGTTGAATAAAATGTAGATTTTACTTAGTTTTTTCTGCAAAATGCAATATTTACCGGATGAAAAAGGTAAATTATTAATATATTAAGATTTTTTATATTTTTGCATCACATACTTTTCGGATTTTCTAGCTTAAATATTATTTAATTTTGAAATTAGCCTTCTATTTTTTGATAGTATTATGGATGCCGGTTAAGGTATTTTCGCAATTTTCAGAAATAGGTGTTGGTTTAGGTGGAGCTGTTTATTATGGTGATTTGACATTGGATAAGGCTGAGGATAATTTTAAATTGGTAAGGCCTAACATTGGCGTGTTTGCAAGTCACCATTTCAATGAAAGATTTGCGATCCAGGTCGGTATTCAAAATTTCACATTGACAGCTGATGATGCCTTAAACACACGTCAATCAGTCAGGACACGTAATTTATCTTTCAGATCAAATATCTGGGAATTGGCGCTTAAGGGAGAATTTTATTTGATTCAATTTGACCCAAACCGGAATTATTTCCCTTTTACACTATATGCTGCATCAGGAGTTTCAGTATTTTATCATAATCCAAAGGCTAATTTTGCCGGTCAATATTATGCACTTAGACCGTTGAGCACGGAAGGTCAGGGACTTCCATCCACTCCGGATAGCAAACCATATAGTTTGGTTCAGGTAGCCATTCCTGTCATAGGCGGCTTGAAGTACAACATTTCTCAGGGAATAAATATTTTTATTGAGTTCGGACCAAGATTCACATTTACGGATTATCTGGATGATGTCAGCCGCAAATATGCTGTTGGAAGTGAGTTGCGAAATATTAAAGGAGATATTGCATTTTATTTATCTGACAGGAGATTAACTGTTGATGGTGAAGAGAAAAAATATCCTGACCTGCAGTATCGCGGCAACCCTAAGTCGAAAGATATATATTTTGTGGGATTGGCTGGCTTATCGTTTAATTTTGATGATGTACTTAGTGGACTGTTTGAAAGAAATGTCAAATGCCCTAAATTTTAATTCTCATAGAAAATTTATAGATTAGCTGTCTGAAAGCCCGAAATGAATGACAGCTTTAGAAGTTCTCAAGAAATACTGGAATTATGACTCCTTCAGAACCGTTCAGGAGGAGGTTATTAATCATGTTCTTTCCGGCAAGCATGCCTTTGTGCTTATGCCTACAGGAGGCGGCAAGTCTTTATGTTTTCAGGTTCCTGCTCTTCTTCTTCCGGGTATAACCATAGTCGTAAGCCCGCTTGTTTCATTGATGAAGGATCAGGTTGCCAGGCTCAGAGCACTGGGGGTGAAGGCAGAGGCCATTTACAGTGGGATGCATCACAAAGATATTACACGAATATTTGACAATTGCCTTTCGGGGAGAGTAAAACTATTATATCTTTCACCGGAAAGACTAAAAACCCAGCTATTTAAGGATTATTCATCAAATTATAATGTTTCAATGATAGTGGCTGATGAAGCCCATTGTATTTCGCAGTGGGGTTATGATTTCAGACCAAATTATTTATACATTTCAGAGTTTATTGAACGTTTTCCTGAAGCGCGTGTGATGGCGTTGACTGCTTCGGCAACGCCTGATGTTGTTGATGATATCTGTAAAATTTTGAGAATAGAAGGAGTCAGGAGATTTCAGATTAGTTTCTTTAGAAAAAATCTTTCTTATGTTTGCCGGGAGACTCATGATAAACGTCAGGCTTTGATGAATCTGATCCGAGGAGTTCCCGGGAGCGGAATAGTTTATTGCAGGAGCAGAAGGGCCACTGCCGAAGTGGCACAGTTTTTAGTGAGTCAGGGCGTTTCAGCTGATTTTTACCATGCCGGTTTGGATATGGAAAGACTGAGTAGCATTCAGCGGCAGTGGATGGAGGGTAAAACGAGAGTTATGGTCGCTACAACTGCATTCGGGATGGGCATAGATAAACCGGATGTGAGATTTGTTGTCCACCTTGTTCCCCCCGCCAGCCCGGAAGAGTATTATCAGGAAGCAGGAAGGGGCGGACGTGATGGAAAAAAAGCTTATGCCTCATTGTTTTATGATGAGGATGACTTGATAGAACTTGCTGAATCCGAAGATAAAAACTTCCCGGATGCCAAAGAAATAACACAATTATACCAAAACCTTGCCTTGTATTTTGGGGTGGCATCCGGACCTCAGGAAGAAACATTTTATGAATTTGATCTGATTGATTTTTGTAAAGCATCCAATTATAAACCAATTAAGGTAATTACCGGCTTGAAGGAACTGGAGAGGCAATTTTATGTGGAGGTTTCAGAAAGTATTTATCAACCTAATGAGGTAAGGATATTGTACAATAAAACGGAGTTGTATGATTTTCAGTTGCGGTATCCTGATTTTGATTCGTTAATTGTTATTTTGCTCAGGTTGTATGGCGGAATCCTGAGTATGCCTGTTAAAATCAGCCTTAAACTAATCAGTGAAAAGTTAAATACATCTGTAGCGGATGTAAAGGAAAAACTTGACTTTATGGATAAGTCAGGTGTGATACTATACAAGAAACAAAGAGACAAGCCTTCCATATCCTTTGGGTCATTTCGCTCAGCTCCCGAAAATATGAAGTTTGATTTTGAATTACAGAATTTTTTAAAGGAACGATATCACGCCAGAGTTAATGTTATGTTGGCATTCATTCACAGTCCTGTATGCAGAAATAAGCCATTGTTGGAATATTTTGGAGAAGCATATGACGGAGAGTGCGGCTTGTGTGATATTTGCATTTACAATAAAAAGGCGGTGAATGATGGCGAAGAAATGGATCATGCTATAGAGTATCTTATGAACTTTGCCTTAACTGATACGAATTCAATGCAAAATCTGATTAACAGCCCTTACTATATTTCAAATAAAAATCTGGTCAATGCAGCATTGCATTTTCTGTTACAGGAAGGTAAGATTAATATTCAGCACTTCAGAATAGTCAGGGCGGATGGATAGGAGCAAATCATTATTAATATTGACTTTCGGTGATGTTATCTTCGATCAGCGATTAAGGAGAACAGTGAATACTTTGGTTGATGATCGATGGTCAGTAAAAGTATTTGCAAGAAAAAGGTTTAAGGATAAAAATTCCTTACAAGTGCCTGTTGTCAGGTACCAGCCAATATTTACATCCGGACCATTTGCTTATTTGGAATACAATATTCGCGCATTTATTGCTGTGTTGTTTAATTCCTGTCCTGTGATATGCTGCATGGATCTTGATACGCTCCCGGGGGCAATGATTGCTAAGGTTTTTCGCCCAAAGAAAATAATTTATGATGCTCATGAGTATTTTGTGGAATCGCCGGAAATAAGAGGCAGGTCAATAGTGAAAAAAATATGGAACTTACTTGGAGATTTCTTTATTCCACGTGTGAATCAGGCATATACAGTAGGGGAGGCACTGGCTGACATCATGGGAAAGAGGTATGGCATCCATTTCGACGTAGTGCGTAATATAGGCGCAGAATATCAAGATTCACATGAAGCATCAAGCCAAGAGATATTAAACCTGTCTAAGCCGTATATCCTGTACCAGGGAGCTTTAAATGTCGGGCGAGGGGTAGAATCTTTGATAGAATCAATGAAATATTTTCCGGCCTTGAATTTGGTTATTGCCGGTAAGGGTGATGTAGAGGAAGAGTTGAGGAAGCTTGTTCATCTATATGAATTGTCCAATGTCACTTTTACAGGTAATATCATGCCACAAGAATTGAAGAGGATTACTAAAGAAGCCTGGCTGGGGGTCAATTTATTGGAAAATAAAGGCCTAAGTTATTATTATTCACTGGCTAATAAATTCTTTGACTATATCGGTGGGAATGTGCCTCAACTCTGTATTGATTTCCCGGAATACAGGATACTGAATGAAAAATATCGAATTGCATATTTAGTATCGGATTGTCATACTTCAACCGTTGTTGATGCTATCAAATATTTAGTAGATCATAAAGATGAATATCAGCGGATGAAGGAAAATACAGTGGAAGCAGCCGGAGAATTAAGCTGGACTGTCGAAGGGCAAAGATTGTTGGGTGTTTATCATAATTTTCTCAATAACCAGGATAAGCAAACTGTTGCATAGATTAGTTAGAGAACTATTTTTTCAAAAGAGTAACTGCATCTAATAATTAATAATATAATTCAATGAAAGAGTCGCAAACTCATTAGTACCTGTAAGCATAATCAAATTAACTCAATGGAAAGCATCAAACGGCAAATACCTGAAACGGTCAAATGGGCGATGATTACAAGTTGTGAAACTTGATGAATTTAATTTTTGCTGTTTATTGTATGCAAGCACAAATACAAGGGATTTTGTATCCTTAAATTCCCTTGTATTTGTACAATAAATTTTATTTATTTATCTGTTAATCTTTATGTTATGTATTATTCAGCAAGGACTATTTAATTCTTACATTTTTATCAATCGGTGTATTGCGGTAAAATTCTTTCCAATAACAATAAATTGATAAGCACCACAGACTAAATTAGAGATATTTATTTCTTCAAAGGAACTGTATCTTTTAGCCGGAAGTCTTAATACTTCTTTACCCATTTGGTCAACAATCCGAATTGCAAGAAATTGATCCTGATAGCTTCCAGGGTCTATCTTAACATGATCTGAAGTAGGATTAGGGAAGATAGAAACAGGTTTTGAATCAAATTTGACTTGGACTCTTTCCAAATTAGAATAACTATAACTTCCATTTGTATCGAGTTGTTTTAGGCGGAAATAATATATACCTTCCGATAAGTCATAGATAGTATGTTGATAATTATTGTTAGTAAAATTAGAAGGGTTTGATTTTACAAAACCGATTTTAGAAAAATGATTTCCATCCATACTCATTTCTATTTCATACCCAATGCAGTTGAGTTCCATTGATAAAGCCCAAGTTAGCAATACAGAGTTTTGATTCTTCAAAAATGCATCAAATGACAACCAGGTTACAGGTAAAGGTTGATCAATTGTAAAATTTTGATTGGATATATCAAAGAAAATATTCGAGTTACTACTGCTAGGCCTAATTTTCAATCTTGCCTGTGTTGTAGGATTATTCGGGATTGTGATTGTAGCAGTACCTGTATTTGGAAGAGAGCTGCCTAAGGTAATAGGGAAGGTATAACCACCATCTATGGATAATAATATATCGACAAGAGAACAATTTACAGGAGCGTTATTCGTGTTATTAACACTCCAGGTGACTGATAGCATAGATCCAACTTGCTTGGATCCTGTAGGGTCATTGGTTATAAGAAATGGACCAGAGTTTCCGTCTATTGAGACTGTCACATCTTTAGTTGCGATTCCTCCATTTTGGTCTCTTACAGTAAGTGTATGAGATGTAACTATTCCTATTGAAGGTAGCTTGTCACCCTTAGCATAATTCGTACCATCCAATATGGCAGAATATCTGGGAAAGTACCGCAAGCCGGGAGTTGAATTTGAGCTTGCCAATATAGGTGGATAAGAGCGAAAAAAAGGCGGTCTTGTGGGGTCAGATATAGTCGTAGCTGTGAGATTATTATTGTTCGGCTCATCACTGATATTTGTTCCTTCCCAGGAATAACTGAGATCGTCGCCAGAGTCAGCATCTGTAGCACTGCCAATGAGCGAAAAAGGTGTTAATTTGGGTATTGTAAAGCTAGTCTGCATTGCATTAATGACAGGGATTGAATTTGTTGTGGATGAGGTTCCGTAGCAATTTTGATTATTCATGGTGTTAATCGCCTGATTAATATTAACAACATGAAAATTGAGAAAAGGTCCATACTGAGGATACTCGTAATCATCTGCTCCCACCAGGCCACTCCCCGGATCAGTATTGGTACAGGTATAGCCATAACTCATAATAGTCGTCCCTGCACCTGGTTCTACCGATGTTGCGTATTCTCTGGTTGTACATACTGGAACATTGCTGTTGTAGCTATGAGACATGCCGAACTGATGGCCTACCTCATGTGCGATGAGCTGGAAGTCAAACACTTCCGGATATGAACCATCGCCAACACCAGAAACGCCTTGACCTTTGAAGCCATTTTCACATATTGAAGGGCTGGATGCCACCCCACCTCCTGAGCCACCCGCATATCCGAGTACATGGCCTATGTCATAGTTGGAACTACCGATGAGGTTATCTAGGTTTGTTTGGTTCTGATCAAGCATTAATCCTTGATCGTCATTATTGTATGGATCGGTTGCAGCATCGGTATAGACGAGATTTATATCACTCACCAACGTAAATGTAACACTCAGTTCCAAATTATAGACAGCAGTTAAGTTGTTGACATAATTAGTTAAGGCAGCAAAGGCTGATGCTTGTGTACCACCTTTATTGGCTGTAAACTCAGCATCTGCAGCCATGGCAAGGCGGAAGGTTTTCAACTGAGTTCCATTAGTAAAATCATCAGGCGTTCGCGTTTCAAGCTTATTAGATTCCATTTGGAGATTTCCATCATCTATTACACCGCACCTGTTTTTCTCTGAATTGGGAATATCTGTACGATTATGAATTACATCTTTCACGAAGTAACTTTTGTATAACATTCCGGGTATATTTTTCATCAGTTTTTCAAAATATACAGCATCTTCATCCACTCCGAGAATGATGGCACTAAAGCCTTCTGACGTCAGATTTATTCGGAGGCGATAACCCGGATGTTCAATGCCTTTCCCGGCATAAGTCTTTATTTCTGGGTGGTTAGCAGCTACTTCAGGAGACAAAATCGGTGATTCAAACAGGATAAATAGTTCTACTTTACCATTGGGAAGTGGGACTGCTAATTCTACACCGGGTGCGCCCAAACTGTTGTTTTCCAATGGTGCTTCCCATAAATAAGTACGTAAACCTGCTTCATCTATCCGATAGGCTTTGTATTTTTTTAAACTCAACGATTCAAGTGACCTGCCACTAAGTGGATTTTCTTCAGGCTTAAGCGGGTAAAAAAATCCACCTTGTGCATTAGATACTTGTAAAGTCAGGAAGAATAATACAGCTATAAATGAACAGTTATATACTTTTTTCATATTTATTAATTTCAATTTGTCAATAAAGGGAACTTAAGATGTATGGATTCTTACTTAATAATCTACCATAATCAAGATATTGTCCAAAAAATGCATAAAATCTTATCATTATATCTTGAGATGGTTATGGAATGCAAACATAGATGCTATGATATTATTTTTCTAATTGGATAATACCAATATTCAGTATTTTGACAATAAAAATATACTTAAAATAAAAGAAAAGTAAATCTTATATTATTGTAAAACAATTACTTATATAATATTATTTGAAAACCCGGTTTAGAAACTCAATTATTCTCCTTCTTTATCTAAATACCGTATAAAGGCAGATGGGGAAAGTCCTTTAAGTGTTTTGAATATTGAGGTGAACTGGCTATGAGATGAAAAACCAGTCGTTTCGGCCAAAAAGCTTATTTTATACTTTCTCCAATCAGGATTTTCTTTTAGCATCCTGATAATGTAATTGATTCGAAGTTTATTTACATAGGTGCTAAAATCCGTGTTTTTATGTACTTTGATTACGTATGAAAGATATTTGTTATTGGTCTCAAATTCAGTTGACAAGGAAGATAGCGAAATGTTCTTATCTAAGTATAGGTTTGAATTTTCAAAGTTGGTTAGATCATCCAATAGTTTTTGTTCTGTCTTTTCTGACATAATACGATGAAATGCCAGATTTTCATCATTCTTGAGACTGCTTTCATCTAAAGATGTATTTCTTTGCGAGTTTATTGATTCAATGGCTTCCAATCCCTTATTTAATGGAACTTCAGTTTTCAAAGCATTCAACTGTTCCATTACCTCTTTGAAACGATCGAGCTCTTTTTTTCTTTTCTTATTTGAGTAAAATAAAAAACTTACTATAACTATTACTAGTATAGCCAGGAGAGTGAAAATAGTTTTATTCTTAAGTTTGCTTTCATTTTCAGCCTTAATATCCTTGTTATTTAGTTCGGCATAATTTTTATCAAGCAAATCAGCCCGTTTGTCCAGCAGCTGTTCATTGATTGAATCTTTTTTATTTCGAGCTTCAAAGAGTATATTTGAATCCTTAACAAGTGCGTAATATCTTGTTGAAAGATCATATATTGAATTCTTTATTTGAAGATACTGTGACTGGTCCGCGATTTTTTCAGCCTCATCTAAGTGTTGTTTCGCCATACTCAACTTCCCCATCTCCAAGTATGTTTCTGCCATCCCTTTGTGAATCATACCTGTAATGTAATTGACCGGGTTGTTCTTACTATTATCTAATGCTCTCTTATAATAGCTCAACGCCAAATCATAATTCTTCAAATAAAAGTAATTTGTCCCTAATAAGCGGTCATTATTTATAAGAAAATATTTTTTTTCTTTTAGTCTATTAAAGTATTTTTCGGCAGCATTTAGATGGATGATAGCTTGTTGCCAATTGTCCTGGTCCATATTTGTAAAGGCAAATTCCTGTTGCATCAAGCCTGCGGTACTGTTTGCCATTTCATGATTTTTTATTTTTGGTATGATTTGCATGGCTTTAGCTGTATATTTTTTTGCCTGATTATACAATTCCATCATACGATATTGACCGGCTATCATTCCATTTGACCTGGCTTGCCAGGCAAACTCTCCGTATTTTTCCGCCATTTTTTCAGCCTTTTGAGCATACTCAATTGCCTTATCAAGATCTTCTTTTTGCTGATATATTCTGGCTATAAGTATCAGACTTCTAATTTGAAATAGGGGTTTCTGAGATATTTCGTAAAGCGAATCTGCTTCTCGCAAAGCATTATCCAAGCTTATTTGAGTTGTCACATCAGAAGTTCTTTTATATAAGTGTTCAAACGATAAAGAATCTTGACCCCATGAAGTTTTGGGACTAACAAGGAAAAATAAAAAAACGTAAATAACAATATAATCAGAAAAATTATACCCATCGGTGCTTTGCTTCATGTTCATATGTAGAAAATTCAAGGTTCTCATATTTACTGGCTTAACCCCTTAAATATCGGACAAAAGTCGTTTTTTTCTTGAAGCCAGCACTTATTATTTATACAAATATAAAAAATGATTATATATGTGTAAAAATACTGTTGAATTATTGTGATTATTTTATATCTGATATTACCAAAAAATCGGAGATTGGAAACAAACTATTATAATTTTAAAGCCTTGAATGTTTTTATAATTCCTGACGGTCCGTAAATGCTGATAAAATAATTTCCTGAGGCAAGAAAGCTTAAATTGATATTTTCTTCCTGGCTGACTGACCAATTGGTATAATAAACAGGCCTTCCATAGACGTCAAAGACAGAAATCCCCGAAATGCTGCTATTTAATTCAGTACTGACATGGAGGTGATCCCGAAACAAAGTAGGGAATACCCGGATGTCGGCCTGAGGTTTGTTGAAATCGGATAACAGGTTGCAATCCCAGGGCGCCAGTTCGCAATATCTGCTGTTAAATTCCGCTACATATAATTTTGCGATGTCGCTGTTGTGGATAAATAGGGTGGATTCATCATTGATGTTGTCAGCAGACCATGTCCAGTTGTGTGAACCCGTGACAACTAACGGATCAGAATCATTGTATTCGGCGTCTATGACTGCATACTTGTGGTGGAGCTGACTTGCCGGGCTGTGGTCGATGACGTCCACTCCGTTGTTTTGCATATAGATCAACTTACCCGGAAAGTCTTCGTTGTTGTCGGTGATGCCTCTTATGGATAAACCTTCTTTTTTCTTGTTGACGATTTCATAGGCGAGGCTGTCGGAAGTGAAGGTGAAGATGGCAAATCTAAGGTTGTAGTTAGCACCTGACAATTGACGGAGAATATTGGATTCAACCTTATCGGTAGGCGAAAAGTAGGCCTCTACCGGTATGCCGTCAATGGTAAAATAGTGTGGAGTGTTGTCCGATTTTTTATTTCCGGATTTTGGATTAGATCCCGGTGTCGCTGTGTTACTGTCCCACATTTCTTCAAATTCAATCTGAAATGCAAGGCAAAGGGATTGGTCCTTAATAACCATCAGATTATTGGCATCATCGTTAAAACCGTTTGGGGTAAAATTACAGGAACCGAAAAGCAGTGCTGCCTCTGTTTTATTGGCATCGGCGATAATAAATTTATTATGCATAATGCCGCCATCTGTTCCAAGATATAAAACCGGAAAGTTCAATTCTTTCAATGCCGTATTGGATGTGCCTTTATCGGTAATATATCTTACTCTGATGCCTTTGTTTTTAGCCAGCTTTAAGGCTGAGACGATATCGGCATCGCTGTTATTATATAGACAGATATCTAATGTGTATTTAGCTGATTTTATAGCGTTAATAATTTTTTGCTTGACTAGCGAACCGCCGGTTTGATATGGATAGATGTCCGGAATGGTGTATCGGGGTGTAATTGGCCGGGTAAAGAAGATTTCAATGCGGCTTTCAGACGACTGTGCGAGAACAGATGAAAAGGTTAAGAAAAACGCAACGGTTCCTGAGAGGAAGATGAATATTTGTTTTTTTAACATAGTTATGAAAGTAGTTATTTTTTCAATCTTTTCTTTTTGTTATTTCTTTGGAATATTTCAGCAAAAGAGTCCAATGATTTTTTGAAGGAAATACCAACCCCGCTTTTAATTCTTCTGCCTTCCAGTACTGCATCATTTTTTTGGTAAAGCCGAAGGATATACCGTTTGTCTGCTGAAAGGTAGTATTGAAGGTCCACATCTCCTGCTACATAATTTTGATCACGACCTTGTTCGCCACTTTTGACACCGGTATTTACAATCAATCTGTCGTTAAAAAATTTAAGTCTGGGCCCTATAAGTAATTCACTTCCTATTCTGTTTTGGATGCCTGCTCCCTGAGTTGAATTGGCTTCATAAAAATTGTAATTCAGATTGAGATCCACTCCGGTGAGTATTTTGCCATCTGCTACAGCAGCTGTCAGCATAGGGGAAAGTATTTGAGTTAGCTGGCTTGAAATCAGGTCGGATAACGTGTTGTATGCAGTAGCAGTCACTGCAGAGATGTTGAAATTATCTTTAGGTATAAATGATCCAAATGATATCAGAGATGCTGCCTGCTTGTACAATTCATTCGGATCCTGTTCCAATGCTCTCAGCTTACTGTCAACATAAGTCTTTAATTCAGGCGAGATTTGAGGAAAATCTATTTTAAAGGTAATTTCAGGTTTGAGGAGGTCGCCTCTCAGGTTCAGTGTCAGATCAACCGGAGTCGGCCTGCTTGCTTCAGTTTGGATTTTGAGGTCACCTTCAGGCACATATTCACTGATGAAGTTATAAGGTGAAGTGTTGACTCCTCTAAACTCGGCGTCTATGTTCAGTTGAGCATTTATAGGATCACCGTTCCAGATAAGTGTTCCTCCTTTTTTTATCAGGAATTTAGCACCGAAGATGGATAGGTTGTAAAGGGGAATTAGGTTGAGTCTGTATTCTCCTGTGGATACTTCGTAGCCTCCGTACATGCTGAGATTGCCATTGCGTGGGATAGTGATTTCGAGTATTCCATTACCCTGTGCTTTGATGATATCGCCAGTTTGCTTGTCAATGATGAGGTTTAGGGTAGCGTTTTCATTCAATTCGGCATTGATTTTTATTGAAATTCCGGTTGAAGTAACGATTTTGTTGATATCTTTCTGGACGGTGGTGTCAAATCTGTTCTTAAATTCAATGAATGTGAGTGCATCCACTTCTTTGGATGATGCGACAGGCAGGTTAAGTTCTGTACCTGCACTGGTGGTTGCATCGATTTCTATGTTTAGCTGATCTAACGGACCACTAAATTTGCCGTTAAATTTGCCGGAAGCAATACCGAAATAATTTGGATTGTCTTTTTCAGTGGTTTTTAATAGGAGGAAGTTGTCAGAGATAATTTCAAGGTCAGCATTCAGATGACTGAACTTCGTATGTTTTAGTCCACCTGAAACAGTTGCCGTATTTCCTCGTTCGTCCAGGATAGTCATTCCGTCCAGGTCTATCAGGTTGTTGGTCAGCCTTGAATTATAAGAAGGTACATAATATCGGGTGCCTAAATAGCGTATAGTCGTGGCCATATTGTGGACCTGTACATTTCCGTTCATGGAGGGCTGATTGGTTTTACCTCGAAGTCTGTAATTGGCGGTGAAAGTTCCTCTGGTATCTTTTATCAGGTCACCAAGAAATATATCAGCGACTTCAAGGGGATAGTTTTCAGCTGTGACGAGCATGTCTATATATTCAGGCGGATAATCATAAGCTTCATAACCTGGCATGGTATAAAGCCCAGTGATTGAAAATTTTTTATCCTGGTTTCCCATGTCTATATCAAAGCCGATTTTGTGTTTCAATGACTGTGCATTGGCTTCTATATCGAGCGCGCCCATTGGCGTATCATTGATAAATACACTGTCGAAGTGTGAAGTCAACAGTATGTTTTCCTGGGTAAATACACTATCTATTTTAAGGTTAATGTCCCCAATTCCCCTTATTTTCAAATCATGATTAGCCAATAGGCTGTCCAGAATGGCTGTATTAAAATTAAGTACATTGACTTCTAACCCCTGCCGCCCGTAACTGTTGAAACTAATTTTTTGTTCACCATTGGTGACTTCCAGATTTCTAATAAATAGTTCATTGTGGCCAAATTTGACTAAATTGTCTTTATTGACTGTCCAGCCATCATCGAAGAAATCAAATTTTGACTGATTGAATTTCAGTATATTGTAACCATTTTCTACAGTATAAATTCCATCAATGCTTAGATTCTGAGCTATGTTTTCTACCTGAGGAGTTTTAATGTTGAAAAGCAAGCTGTCTCTGATTAAGGTAGCGCTCATATCCATTTGGCTTAGTTCCTTTCCCAAGAGGTTTCCGCTATTTGCATAGGCGAAATAGTCAGAGCTTTCCTGATTCCCGAGTCCTTCAAAATACAGGTATTTAAAAGTGTAGTCTTTAGCTTTCAATGCATTTACTCCGGCATTTATATTGAGGTGGTAAGCAGTTGAATCAATATTGGAGAAGGTCCCGGAGGCATTTGCGCCGGTCAAAGTTTCTATTGGAATCCCGAAGACGCTTAATGCATTTTTAGAGTCTTTCAGGTCAATGTGAAAATTGAAGTCATTGTTGAAAATTGCCTTATTGCCCGGCTTGATTCCCAATTGTTGGGCAAAGCGCGGATGATTATAGTGGATAACTTTCGCCAGATCATTTGCCAGATTTTCTATCAGGAATTTACCATTCAGATTTAGATCAAGGAGGTCTGACTCTAACTGATAATTTTTAAGCCCTTTTCCTAAATTTGTAGCAATAAATTGGAGTTTATCTATCTTCAGGGTACGTCCGGAAGTGTCTTTTATGACTATCTTATTGGCTGAAACATAGCCATCCATGTCACTCAAATCTGTAAATGTCAGGTTTGACTGTATGTCTCCTTTTATATTCAAAGGCAAGTTTGTTAGATGCAATTTAGAAAGGTTGAGATTCCTTATATCTGTATCGAAATCAAGGATTTTTTTTCTGTTTGAGAAGTCAATTTTTCCACTGAAATCAAGATTAGCATTCGGATCAGTTGCTGATAATTTACCATTGAATGTATTTTTATCCAACTTCCCGTCAATCAGGAGATTGCTATAAGTGTAGCCTTTGTAGGAAAATGACTTGATATGGGTTGACAATTGTGAACTGATTTTTTCCAGGGAAAAGTTTTCGCCATCTTTTATTTCAAGTGTCGCAGAAATTTTGCCAAGGTCGGGGTTGTTGGTGATTTTTCCGACATCTACTTCATTTAACTTCAAGGTTCCGCTGTATTTCGCATTATTAAACCCGTTTCTGATATTCAGGTGAAGGTCTAGATCGCTTGTTCCTTGATCTGTTTTTAATTTTCCATACGTGACGAAGTCAAGGACAAACCCATCCAGCTTACCGCTATAATTCAGTGTTCCGAGCTTTTTTAGCTCAGGAGGTGACTTAAATTCGGGAAGGATGGCTTCCAGTCCACGGGCATTGGTTTTTAAGGAATTCAGATTAAGATTAAGTGTAGCCTGGTCAATATCTGTAATATCCTGCATTGAGAAGTTGCCATCCAGAGAAGCATAATTTCCTATAGCCATCTTGACTTTGTTGCCTCTCAGGTTATTGACCGTGCCATTAACGTGGCCATCAAGGAGGAAATCATTGTTAATATTTTGGTTTAAAAAGTCAACCTCCGGTAATTTATGATTAAAGACCATTATATCTTTGACGCTGACATGGCTATTGGTTAAATGAGCGTACATCTTAACTTTATTGACATAGTCCTGAAAATCTTTCATCGATTTGTAAGATAGCCTTAAGGAGTCTTCAAGATGAGAATGATCTGATGTCAGAGCGAATTTGTCAACAGATATCTCAGTAGGAGAGTATGATAATCTATCAGCATTGAAATCATTGATGTTGAAGGGCGTCCCTGTTTTTAAGGCCAATTGGGATAATGCACCACTTACTGTTTCGCCTTCAAAAATGACACTTTCCATACCGACATTAATAGCAGCCAAATCGATATTTGAAAAGTCCAGCACTTTTCCAACAAGCTTCTTGTCTATAGGCCATCGATAGTCGTGGAATGAAAACTTGCCCTCTTCAAGGCTAAAATATTGAGCTTCGATATGGAGTGGTGGCTTGGGGCCTCTCTTTTTTTTGATTTCAGCCAATAATTGGGCGTATGGGTCATCATAGTGAGTAGTACGACACTTTACCGGGGCTATTTTATTAATTTTAAATATTGGTAAATCAATGTTTAATTTATTGATTAAGAATAGGTTACTGTCGATGTTAAATTGATTGAAATCAGTTTTGAGCCGATCAAACGATACAGCCATTTTTCTGCCAAGATAAATATCTGTCAGGTCAAGACTTGCTTTTCTTAAGTCAATATCTTTAAGGGTCAAAGATATCGGACTCTTTTTTCCTTTTGGTCTGGAAAAGAGTGAATCCGGATGGCCGTTTTCAATATAATTGATCAGAAATTGATAATTATTGTCGTATTCAGGGCAAGTTTTGACAAAGTGACCTTTTAAATCCTTTATAAAAACTGAATTGATATTGACTTTTCCGTCAATGAGATCCAGCAGTCCGCCTTTTAGGTCGGCACGCAACTGACCGATATTGATTAAGGTATCTTGCTGACGATCTTTAATCAACAAGTCTTCAACCAATACTGACTGAAAGAAAGTAATCCGTATTCTTCCTACTTCAACATCTGCCTTCAATTCGTCAGTAAGGAATTTCGTAGCTTTTTGGGCTGCATAATTTTGGAATGAAGGCAATTGCATTAAAAAATATATGCCCATGACTAAGAGAACAAGGATAATAAATGTGTATTTAACCAGATTCCAGAAAACTCCCGGAATGCTGATATACAAAGGCTTGTTTTTCGATTTTTCCTTTGAGTTATTTTTATCTCTTTCTTCTTCCTGCACTTAATTAAGTGTTAATTATGCACTGAATTCTCTTTCATAATACGGAAAATCCGTGTCAATTGGACTGCGGCTTCCACGTCATGTACTCTAATAATTTTAGCGCCTTTTTGCAAAGCTACGAGATTTACTGCATTCGTTGCCGGTAAGACTTTGTCCGGGCTGGAATTTAGTGTTTTCCAAAGCATTCCTTTTCTTGACATTCCGACTAAAATTGGCTTGTCCAACATTTGGAAAGCTTCCAGATTATTTAACAACGTATAATTGTGCCGGATAGTCTTTCCAAATCCGAAACCGGGATCAAATATGACGTCAATGAGGTCAATTGATTTGAAATAACCTAGTTTTTGGATAAAGTAGTCAAGTATTTCTGCAGTGACATCTTCATAATGGGGATTTTGTTGCATGGTTGCAGGTCTTCCTTGCATGTGCATGGCGATATACGGGCATCTGAATTGTCTTGCCACATGAGGGAGTTGAGGATCTATATCTCCGGCAGAAATGTCATTTATTATATCCGCGCCGGAGTAAATAGCACGTTCGGCTATCTCACTGCGAAAAGTGTCAATTGAAATAATTGATTCAGGATGCAGTTCTTTTATTGCTTCAATGGCAGGAAGAATACGTTCTGCTTCTACTTTTAAGGGGACATCTTTTGCACCAGGTCGTGTGGATACACCTCCGATGTCCAAAATATCAGCGCCTTCATTGATCATATCAGATGCTTTGGCTACAATATCAGGGATATTTACCGCACGGCTTCCGGAATAGAAGGAATCATCCGTTATATTGATGATACCCATCACCAGGGGTTGTCGGATATCCAGGATTCTACCTCGGCAATTGAGCGTAAACATTGAGCTATTTTTGATCAAAGTTTTGTGAGGATATTAGCATCTGATAATCCTTCAGGCTTGCTTCAATCACCTGATATGCTTCGTTTTTACCATAGGCATGCGTAATTTCTACCCTTGGTTTATCCTGATTATTCGGAATCTGCTTATAGGTAAGGAAGTAATGAAGCAGCCTTTCACGCAGGCTGGAAGGCAATTGGTTCAGATCGTCCCATTCGCCAATGACCCTGTCGTCCTGTAAGATTGCGATGATTTTATCGTCAGCTTCATTGTTATCTATCATTCTGAATCCTCCGATCGGCTTACAATTGACCAGGATATTCCCATGCACGATGTTTCTTTCGGTGAGTACACAAATATCCAAAGGATCGCCATCACCGACAATGCCTTTCTTTCCGGTGGCATTCATGCATAGTTCGGCTATATCAGCGCCACAATATGTTTTTGGAATAAAACCATAGAGAGCAGGTACAATATTGGAATATAGTTGAGGTCTGTCCACTTTGATTAAACCTGAAGTCTTGTCCACTTCATACTTTACATTATCATGAGGAGTGATTTCAATGAAGGCTGTTACATTTTCTGGTATATTGATTCCCGGATCAATGCCGTGCCAGGGGTGGGCCAGATATTTGTTAAACATGGGGCTAACTATTTATTTGACAAAGTTAACCAAATTGTGTATTTCAGGTGAAATTATTAATTTTTATTATATATAAAATACAGTGAAGCTATAGTATCAGTGATTTTGTATCCCGTAAAAGATACCGGATTTAGAAAATACCCGGATGAATAAATTATTTGGGAAAGATGCCGGTCGGAATTCAGGCTTTCATTTATAAGACCATCAAAACAAAAAGAATCCCTCACCTTCAATTAAATATAAAAGGTATAAAAAATACTAATTGATAAAATATTGGTACTTAAAACGCAAATGAAAATATTTTGACATACATATATGGGATAAAAATATACCTTTGTCTAATAAATAGTTAACCCTGTCTTAAATTTTTCCGATTTACAACAAACAAAGTGTATTGATGTTAGAATTTACGTTTATAATTGTATCTTGAAAATCGTAAACTTTGAAAGAGTTTCTTATGAAAATAAAGTCTTTTTTAATATTCGGACTTATCATTGGTGTGGTAAGTCTTTTTGCTCTTTATCCGAGACACATTGATGATCCGATCGAGAAAGAGGCAGTAATATTGAGGTCGGTGGTTAATATTCTGGATAGGGCACATTTTAAGCCAAAGGATATCAATGATGACTTTTCGGTAAATGTATATAAAAGTTATCTTGACCTTCTTGATGGTGGAAAAAGATTTTTTATTCAATCTGATATAGATCAGCTCAAACCCTTTGAAACTCACATCGATGATGAAATTTTAGCAGCCAGGTTTGACTTTTTTAATAAAAGTCTTCAAATCATGAATACTGCACAGACACGTGTAAAAACTTACTATAAGGAAATACTGGCGAAGCCGATGTCTTTTGATAAGAAAGAAACAATTTCTTATGACTTTGATAAAATGGCTTTTGCCAAAAATGAAAAGGATTTATATGAACGCTGGGAAAAGATTCTTAAAGCAAGTGTTCTGGATGAAATCGTACAGGTCCAGCTGAGTCAGGAAAGTGATTCCTCCAAGGTTAAAAAAGAGGAGAAAAAACCTTTCGAAACTATTGAGAAAGAAGCTCGTGAGAAGATTTTGAAAGACTATGACAGGCTTTTTGAACGGATGGATAAGCTCCGCAGAGAAGATCGTTTCAGTGATTACGTCAACTGTATCACAGAGCAATATGATCCTCATACATCATATTTCAGTCCAAGTGATAAGGAGGATTTTGACATTGGCATGTCAGGAAGATTGGAAGGAATCGGTGCCAGATTACAGTCAGACGGAGAATATACCAAAGTGACTGAAATAGTTGTTGGGGGACCGGCTTGGAAAGAAAAGAATCTGGAAGCAGGTGATGTAATTATGAAGGTCGCCCAGGAAGGACAGCCTGCAATTGATATCAGGGGAATGCGGATTGATGATGTCGTGTCTAAAATCAGAGGAAAGAAAGGCACAAAGGTTACCTTGACTGTACGCAAGGTAAGTGGAACAGTTCAGGATATCACTATATTACGGGACGAGGTCTTGATGGAGGAATCTTTTGCCAAATCAGCCATTATCGGACAGAAGGATGTTCTTGAAAACATCGGTTATATCTATTTACCTAAGTTTTATGCGGATTTTGATAACAATAAGGGTAGATTCTGTTTTACCGATGTGGCGAAAGAAGTGGAAAAGCTTAAAAAGCAAAATGTAAACGGTATAATTCTTGATTTGCGAAACAACCCAGGTGGTTCGTTGAATGATGTGGTTAAAATGGTAGGCCTTTTTATTGAATCCGGTCCGGTAGTTCAGGTCAAATCAAGAGATCGTTCGCCATATGTGATGAATGATGACGACAGAAGTTATGCTTATGATGGACCGATGGTCGTTTTGGTTAATCATCAGAGTGCTTCAGCTTCAGAGATTATGGCAGCTGCCCTTCAAGATTATAAGAGGGCTGTCATCATCGGTGGAACATCCACATATGGAAAGGGGACGGTGCAGCGATTTGTTGACCTGGACCGAACATTTTCAGTTCCCAGTGACCTGAAACCATTGGGCCAGTTAAAGCTTACAATTCAGAAATATTATAGGATAAACGGAGGAAGTACACAATTGAAAGGAGTGACGCCTGACATTGTATTACCGGATGCATTTAACTATATTAAGATAGGAGAGCGGGAGAATAAAACAGCCATGGAATGGACAAAGATTAATCCTGCTGTATATAGCCAGAATGTTTTTGTCATCAACAATATGGATGATATCAAAGCTAAAGCAAACAGCAGGGTAGAGAAAAATCCTTTGTTTACGGCGATTGATCAGAATGCCAGGAGAATCGAAAAACAAAGTGAGCAGAAAACATACTCACTTGATTTGGGTACATATAAAAAGGAATTGGTAGAAAAGAAGGAAGCAACAAAGAAGTTCAATGCTCTCTTCAAAGAAATACCGGGCTTATCCACTGCCAATCTGTCGGATGATCTGAGGGTGATTCAAAGAGATAGTGCAAGTATTGCAAGGAATGATTCTTTCCTGAAAAATATTCGTAAAGATGTATATATTGAGGAAGCAATCAATGTAATAAAAGATCTACAAGGGGATCGGATGACATCCTTGTCAGATAAGCCTAAGGTAAATAAACAAGTAGATTGATAAAACACAGGGGCGCATTTACTGAAGTGTAGCCCCTTACTTTTTTAAAAGGATTTATAAGGGTAATGCTCATCAAAAAGCTGTTATTATTTTTTTATATCATCACTATATTGGTTTTATACAGTGGATGTTATTCATTCAAAGGAATTTCAATACCCGACAATACAAATACATTTTATATAGCGAATTTTACCCTGGATACTTACGATGCACCTTTTAACTTATCTCAGAAGATTACGGAAAAGCTGAAAGATAAGATTAGGAAGGAGACAAGACTTAAATACAACGAAGTCAACCCTGATATTGAATTTATAGGGAAAGTAACCAATTATGTCGTTTCTCCGGTAGCACCGCAAAATAACCAGATTCCGACAGCCAACCGACTGGAAATCACGATTAATGTCGAGTTTAAGGATCACAAGAACGAAAAGAACAAATGGAACTCCAACTTTACATTTTTCAAAGATTTCAGTAAGGACGCCAATCTGATTGATGTCAGGGACGGATTAGCTGATGCGATATTTGACCAGCTGGCGGAAGATGTTTACAATAGGGCATTTACCAATTGGTAAGAATTTGTTTGAATTGAATCAATTTTGTTATCTTGCAGCGATTTTTGCCTGATATCTATGGATTTGCTCGATCGTTTGATACACTTTCCTTCGTTGGTCCGGTCGATAGATGACAGCGTACTGGTCGAAAAGTTATTATTATACCCGTTTTTTGGTTTGTTATATATCTTACAGTCATTACGCCGACAGATTCATCAAATTGATGAAGGAAAGGAATTTGTTCCGCCTGTACTGGCAAATGATTTGCTGTTTACATGGTATAAGATGTCGGCCATTAGCGGAAAGATGGAGGCTGACGTTGAAATTAAACAGGAAGTTCGTGAAGAAAAACCTGAATTGGTTTATCCGATAATAAATCCGAGTAAATCAATAAATCCTGTAAATCTTGAGGCGGGAGAAGCCATGCCTGATGATGTTATACCAGAAAGTGAAAATGAAGGTGATGTCAGGATAAATGATTTGCTTCAGCCAGATTTAACCGGTCTTGGAGGAGATCCGGAGCAAGATGAGCCCGGATATACCGGGGAAAAGGAGCGTCAGACTATTGTAACCGGTTATTCAAAGCCCAGAATCATAGTTAATTCAATATTTAAAAAGGAGGGGATGATGCCCGTGGCAATTGAAGATTTTAAATATTTAAATCCTGATGAAGAGGAAGTATCGGGATTCGCAAGATTTTTGAGACAGCGTACTTTAAAGAAAGAATATTATGTTTCCGCACCCGAGAAGTCCGAAATTGAATCAATCAATAATGAGGGGACAGAATTGATTACGGTTGAAGAGGTAATTACACCGGCTCCTGACCTGATTAAGGATATATCCGGGGAAAATAAAAGCGGAGATTATAAGAAAAAGAAGAAGAAAAAAAAGCATCTGGTAGATCGGTTAGTCAAGCAAAGTTTATTGGAGAATGAGCTTTTGGTATCCGAGCCGTTTGCTGAATTATTATATGCACAAGGTTACCGTGAGAAGGCTATAAAAATTTATGAAAAATTAATCGTCAAGTTTCCGGAAAAAAAACTTATCTTTGCAGCGAAAATTGACGAGATAAATAAAGAAAATAATTAATATGATAAATTTTGTCACAATTTTAATTGCAATCATCGGATTTTTACTGGTTGTAGTTGTATTGATTCAGAATCCAAAAGGAGGAGGAGTTGACGCTAATTTTGGTGGTCAGGCAGCCAATCAGATTTTTGGCGCATCTAATTCCATTGACTTTGTCGAAAAGTTGACATGGGGCTTAGCTGCCGCTATGTTTTTATTGTGTATCGTTGCTGCTATTTTGGTTAATAACAGTGGAGGAGGGACAGGTCCTGCTTTATTGTCTCAATAAGCTAATCAAAGAATAAGAAAATAAGAAAGGCGCATTGTTTGATGCGCCTTTTGTATTTATAGTAGTATTTCATAAACTGTGTAAGTTGAAAAGTTATTCTGGAAATTTTTTGAACTTCCCCAAAAAGTTCAAAAAAATTTACGGAAATAACTTTTTTATTAACTTTAAAAATTTATACAGTAATGATTA
>JAGFJA010000076.1 GCA_024103005.1 Saprospiraceae bacterium | reverse complement strand
CAAACATCAAACATCAAACATCAAACATCAAACATCAAACATCAAACATCAAACATCAAACATCAAACATCAAACATCAAACATCAAACATCAAACATCAAACATCAAACATCAATTCTATCTTTTGAGCTTAAGTTTTTATTTACAACAATCCTTTTAAGTATTTTTTTTTAATAGTTGCTCTAAAGAATCAGATAATTTGCGTACAGCGGTAAAACTGGGAACAGAAAGCGTAAATAATTTTAATTCAACATCCTCTGAATTCTTAAGCGAAATTCAAGATTCGATTTCAAATTCCGGATTTGAAGAACTCTTACAACCTTCGGAAATTTTAGACTTTAATTGCAGTATCATCGAAGATAAATCATTTGGGAAAACTTTTATCATTCCGGTAAAGGATTCCAATGGAGAGTTAACTAGTTTGGTTATGGGGTTTAAGGGCTGCAATGCTAATTGGAAAGTAAAATATATAAACAAGCTTTTTTACACCCTAAAACTATTAACTACCCAAAAAATAATCAATCACGATTTTTATGCTTTTCTGTTATCGTGTTTTGATAGAGAGTTTTGCTCTGCATCAGCTACTTCTTTAGCCTTAAGAGATGATGTAATTATTGATTTTGATGATGGAACCAGGATTATAATTGATGGCAATGGAGTTATAACATGGGTTATTATAGGTGGATGTCAAGGAAATACTACAGGAAGTGCAACTGTTATTTATGGGTCAAACGGTGAGATTATTTGGCAAGCTGGCAACAACAATTCAACAGTAGGTAGATGGGATGTAGGAGAAGACAGTGGCTTTGACGGATCATGGTCTAGTTTTCCTGGAAACAATGGAGGAGGATCTCCCACAGATCCAATATTAAGTACCAACTATGATTTAATGCAATACTCATTAGATCACATTAGTTTAGTGAAAATGAATAATATGGCCACAAAGATTATGGAGCATTATAATCTCAATATACCTTATACTGAATTTTGGAATAATTTGTCTCAATCCGGCGCTTTGGAACTTATTTTAGCAAATATAGGCACATGGAACAATTCAATGACTTTTAATGATATTAATGAAATCAATATTTTTATAGATGAATACAAAGAGCTATTATTTTTAGTTGATATTGGATATTCCTTAGATAATACAAATAGTCTAAATACTCCTGCATATATCTGGCTTGTGGGACACAATCCCCAGTTTTTTTTCATAAAAAACAATTATAATACTTCACAAGATGATGAGTTTGCTAGATGGTCCATAGAATTCTTAATGCAACATCCGAATACTACACAAGCCCAATTTGAAAATTGGTTTATGGGAGAAGTGGAAGGTCCAGATTTAGGATTTGACGAAGCATTTTGGAATAATCCTGCGAATAATTTTCCACATCAAGATTTACCTTCTTGGGCTTATTTTGACGATGCTTATCCAAGAATTAATGGAAGGGACATGACTAGAGATGAAATTGTGAATCTTGTGGGTGGTCAGGTTAAAGTGATAGCAGATCAATATAATATTGGTATGGTATGTGCATTGAAATTATCCCGAGCTTTAAACTATACCGGAGTAGTGTCAATCCCCAATATTCCAAGTACCGGAGATTATCCCGGAACGGTACAGGGTGGTGATGGATTGTATTACTTCATGAATGCAGAAGCGATGAACCGATGGATGCGCAAAACTTTCGGCTGTGCCAACCCTAATACTTCAATAGGAGAATACTTCAATCCGGAGGCAATTCATTGGGCAGATGCAGATCTTGATAAAAATGAAAAAGATGTTTTAAATTATGTTAAATCAAATCACATAAATGGTATTTACTCTGCAGTAGCTCGTAAAGATCAATTTAATGCATCTGGACATTGTGATCTGATCAAAGAAGACGGAACGTGTGTTAGGAGTTGTTATTTTCAACAGGCTTCTTCTTTTAAATGGATTGATATCTGGAAATTGCACTAAAGTATGAAAAATAGAGGAATTAATTTATTTTATATCATCCTGGCTGTATGCAATATTGGTTTTGTTCAGGATGTATTTTGTCAAGAAACCGGTAAAGTAACCGAGATAAATAACACGGGTTTTGCTTCAGTCTTTAAAAGTAATATTGCTTCATTTACACTCAGAAGACTATATGGAGACGTTTTTAATCAATGGGAAAATATTCAGCATCAACGTGAAGATTTTATGAGTCAAAAAATGTATGCAATAGATGATGCTGTATTCTATGTGTTATTTAAAAGCAAGGAAAAGCTTTGTGGTGATAAGCCTCAAATTCTAAATCTGGCACTATCTGTTTTTCTTGATCCGGAATTTGATACATATACTGATAAGTATTGTATGACAATAGAGGAAGCTCGGTCCAGAGATACTTCTATTGTCTTCATTTACCCTGAAAATACTGCGAAAAGTTCAGAACAAAAAAAAGACACAATATATCTCTATTACGAAAACGATTGGTGTCGTGCGTTTAAATATCTGGTGATTCAGCATATGATTTCTTATAGTTTGGGAGAGGATTTCGATTTATATTGTTTGCCTCAGGATGGCTCCCAACAATACAACTTAAGTATTCTGGGGGACTCTCAGGACTTCCTGCATATTACTAAAGAAATTTCCACACAATTGTTATCTAAAAGTAGTATATATTGGTATATAAAAAGTGCACATTTTTATTACCCTGCGCTTGATTACACCTATAGCATGGAGTTAGATAGTATAGCAGGTAAATATTATGAAGAATATTTGAAGCATAAAAAGAAATAATAAAAGATAGGTGTACTTTGCTAAGCATTTAAGGGATTAACCGATGGATGCATAATACTTTCGGCTGTGCCAACCCTAATACTTCAATAGGAGAATACTTTAATACGGAGGCACTTCATTTTTCGGATTAAGATTTTGATGCGTTAGAATTCGATGTTTCAAATTAAATAAGTTCTATTACAAAAAATATTGAACAAAAAATTGTAAAAGTTTGGAAAAGTAGAATATTTATTTTATATTTGCCTAATAATCAAAATATCATTAAAATGAAACCAGCAAACCAGCAAACCAGCAAACCAGCAAACCAATTAGTTAAAATCTTTCTTTTTATTCTTTTAATTTTGAATAGTTCGTGTCATAAAGATTTAGAATCAGGATCACCTCTTACATCGCCTCAAACTATATTTTCTGATGTTAGAAAAAAACCAAGTGAGCAGGTTATTCATTCGCTTCGACAAAGTTTCAATTCTCTAAATCAAAATCAATCTAATTTAGTATATACAACTGCAGATTTTTATGCATCACTCAATCCTATTTGGGGTGATTCAAGATATATGCCCTCCACTAATGACTCTGTAATATATGTTCCTCTTTTGGATATAACCTTGATAGGTTCTTCTTATAAAGAAGCATTTTTGACTATTATAGATAGACCCAAAGTAGACGAATATGGTCTATTGGTTTTTAATATGGATAGCACGTATTATATCAATAGTGGCATTACACCCGATATCAATAACTTTACCGGAGTGGTTTACCAAGTAACCTCTGATGGTCAGATAATTAATTTCAATTCTTTTTTGGACGGACAATTCACGGGATATGTATCAGAGCTCAACCAAACTAGTCAGTCAGGAACAGGAATCGTGATTCGAGATTTGCAAGATGATTGCATAAACTTTCCGTTCGACCCGGTAAAATGTCCTACATTTGGTAAAAGTTTTTGGGATAAATTAGGAGATTTTTTCAATGGAATATGGAATGGGATTATAAATATTTTTGGAGACTTTTCCAATTGGAACACAGGTTCTAATAGTGGTTCTTCAGGATGGATGGGTGGTGTCTGGACATTCGGGGGTGGCATTATTTATTTTAAAAATAATTCGAATCCTCCAGGTGGAGAAAACCCAGGGACAAATCCACCAAATTCTAATACATACCAGTTATTAAAGGATGTTTTTGATGCCACAGTTTTTAAAAAAGCTAACCGTCTTGCTCAGGCTACCATGAATCAATTGGGAATTAAGGCTAATATTGAAGATTTCTGGAATACATTGGGAGATGCTTCTTTAATCTTTATTAACGCTAATCTAAATTGGTCCAATTCAGGCCCAATAAATGAAATAGAATTGGTTGAAACTGCTTTTGAAGAACTTCTATTTCTTAAAGACATTGGTTTTCCTCTGAATACAACCAATAACCTCGAAACTCCTGCTTATCAGTGGTTATCCTTAACCTCAAATCACGATGTATATTTTGAATTAAAGGAGCATTATGAATCAAATAAAAACAAACCCCAAATTAAAGAGACCCATATAAATGCAGTTGAATATCTAAGTAATCATAATGACATACCGGTTAAGGATTTTTTAGATGCATATGATGATTGGTTTAATACACCTGATCCGATGGAGATTCAAAATGGAATAAATATTTTGTCTTCTAATGTTCCAACTTCTCCACCTACTGCAACTTTTTTGGTTCAAACTGAGTATAGGCACCCTTGGGTTGACCCTTTCACACCCCCTGAAGATATGCAACATGGCTATTCAGGCAATACAACAGGTATTAAAGGCTGTTCTGATTGTACTGATAATCAAATGTTTAATTCTATGACTGCTTTATTTGAATGGACTAGTACCAATCCTCTTCAAACTGAGGCATATAAATATATCGGTAGATTTGAAGATAAATCTGGTGGTGTTTATTCAAATGATATAGTTTCTAATGCCATAAAATCATCTACAACATATAAAAATTTTGTTAAAACTGTAGGTGGTTTAATTAATAGTAAATTAATAAATAATAATGGGAATTTTAATGGCATTAACTTTCTATCACAAGACATTAATATTTTAAATCAAAATCGACCAAAATTTAATGGTTTTAGCAATAAGATAAATGGGCTTCAAATATTAATTAACGATACTGAACAAACTCAGATTAGTCACCTTGGAGATTTTGTAAGCAATCCTAATAATGGGGAATGGGAAATTACACTAATTATTGATATTGTGGATCATTTTGGGCTTGACCGCCATGATGCTATCACTTATCAGGGATGGCATTCCGGATTTCCTAATTGGTGGAGATTACAGCATACAAAAGATTATACGCCATTTATTACAAATTTTCATGTAGTTACAAAAATAAAAGGAGATTATAAGCCATGAGTCGATTCTTATTTTTAATAGTATTTGCAATAATCATACTACCATCATGTAATAAAACCTGCAAAATGAGGATAGAGCATTTTACGGTGATTGATAATTTATCTGACTCTTTATGGAGGTGGCAAAGAAATAATTATAGTAGATATTATTTGTTGTCAGGATATAGTAATAATCCTGAGTGTAACCATATCTTAGACTCTATGGCATGTGATTTTATTAAGAATAGTAAGGTTAAAGAATTAGACAGAACGGTTACATTTTTTAAAAAATCACACATCACCAACAATGAAAAAATGCTGGAAAATGACCGGTATTTTGATAGGTATTCATTAGACCATGATTTATTGTTTACTTACTCCGGAAATGTAGATAGCTTAGGTGGAAATTTAGGAAAATCATATAAAGCTGGAGAGAGCATTATTCAATATGAATATCTTAAAGATAAGGACAGTCTTTTAATGTATAAGGCGTCATACAAAAGAAATCTATTGCCTACTCCTTTAAAAGGGGACGAAATCAATCAATGCTTCTTGGAAATAGTACTTCCTAAATACAAGAAATAAAGCTGGTTCATATTTTTCGTATGGTCAAAGGTTGTGCACAACTTGCTGATTTGATTAGGGAACACAATTCAGATGAATTTTAAAGGCAAAAAAAGAAAAATAGATGTAATTTGCAAGGCATTTTATAGTATGAACCGATGGATGCGCAAGACTTTCGGCTGTGCCAACCCTGAAACTTCAATAGGAGAATACTTGATCCAAGTTGCGCTTATGCAGATGAAATTCTGCGAAGATTGGAAGTTTCGAGGGGAAGGTATTCTATTTTGTGTACTACGGATTTTTTGACAAAGGGATATTTCTTATAATCCAAAATATCCAATATCCTTTGAAAATCCTGTGTCGGAAAAGAGCCCTTTCTGACTTCAATCAGTTGGTCAGGGAGTGTAAACTAAACTAAGGCAAGATAAATCATCGGGTAATATGAGTCCGAGTTGATTTTTTGGGTAAAAATGGGTTGGGTTCGACACCCAACCTATTTTAAACTAAATTTGTTACTTATGCTTAAAATGATATATTTACTCATTGGCGTGCAATGGATGATATATTCGGTTGTAAACAAGCCATCAAATACTGATGTCAACATTTTTGATTATCATACGAATAAGTATTTCGGCACAATATCGCCATGTGATGAAAATAAACACCAATTCCTCGATTCGTTGGAGCTAACCTATTGGGGAGTGGATTCTCTATATGCTTATCTGGGTGCTGATACCTGTAACTGTAACACAAGTTTTGATGTTTATTATCCTTGCGCCAAAGCCAAATTAGTCCATTCTTTTGTCAAAGAAATCAGCGACTTACAATTGCCGGACTCAACATATAAGAATATTGATTTCACAGAAATCGAATCTTGGTATAACGATCCCATAAATTCAAGGATTTTTAAAAGCGTATTTAATTTAAAACGCCAGCATATCAAGACTCCATTTATCAATAATTTTTGTTTTGCCATGGCAGCTTTTAAATTGGATTATTCTGCTGTGAAAGGGAATATGGAATCGTATTTAAAAGATATGACCCCACAAAAACCGATTGAAAATGGCATAATCATAAATTCTACTTCTGTTGATGATAGATAGTATTCCTGCCTGACATAGATATTTCATAGGATACCGGATGTGATTGGATAATTATTAGGATAAACTTCGTTATTAAACAAGTATAAGTTTAGCGTAGGCCTGATAATTATGGATTTAGGGCAAAAATGGGATTTTATACTAAGGTGATGTATAAATAATTCATAGATTTCAGGTCAACCTGTCCCGAGAGCTAAGAGAAGAGAGGTCTATTCTGTCCCGGGAGTGAAACAAGACGGGATTCGGGGATACCAGTTACAGTCGTTTAGGCCAATGAAATTAATGAATAACGCATGATCCTTCGGTATTATTTGGTATTGTCGGTAATATCTGCTACTGAATAAGGAGTGCCTTACCATATATGGTTCTTTTCTTCCCCCTGGGTTCCGTCAAGTCTATACGTACTGAATAGACTCCTCTTTCAAGGACGTCTCCTTTTTTATTTTTCCCATCCCATCTGCTGTTGAAATCAGTCGTGGTAAATACATTATTGCCCCACCGATCATAGATCCTCATGATAAAGTCCTTAACACCAAAGGGTACACCCACCGGTCCGTACATATCATTCCCTGCGGCCGAACCGGGATAGATGGCATTGGGCAGGAAGAGGGTGTATTTGGGAGCCACATCGACACGCGTTATCAGAGTGTCGGTACATCCATTCTGATGGGTGACTATCTGAACCAACCGATATACACCGGTATCCGGATAAGTGTAGACCGGGTTTTGCTCTGAAGTGAATTCCCCGTTGCCGAAATCATAATACCAATAACTTGCATACTTGCTCAGGTCAGTTATTGTGAGTGTGGGTTCCAGATTGGAAGGATCCTGAGGTACATAATCAAATCCGGCCACCGGCGACTGTTTGACGGTGATGGTGTTGGTAAAGGAGCCCGATGTCGTGCATCCAAATACATTGGTTACGGAGACATCCACCGAATATGTGCCCGGATCTTCATAGGTATATGTCGGCGTGACACCCTGGCCGCTGCCTCCATCACCGAAGTCCCAGTCAATATCGTACTTATCAGTGATATAGCTGTTCGGTTTTCTGAACTGATAGGTAAATGGTTGACACCCTATTACACCACCGGGATCGACCAGTTCGTCTTTGGGTATCGGGAAGAACGGAACTTTTTTGATGATGCTGTCCATGCATTGATTCTGGTCGGTGACGATGAGTTTCATGTCATAATAATCAGGAGCGAGCACGTCGTATACTGCATCCACAGCATTGGAAAATACGACATCATTAGCCTTCCAGCTATTGGATATAATGGGTCCGGCATCACTCACACTGTTGTTGGTGAAGTTAATTACCTTGCTGTAGCAGGTGTCATAGTCAAAGTCAAAATCTGCCCGGATATCCGGAAATTTATTGATTCTGATATTCGCCGAGTCAGAGCAGGGCAGCCCCGGGTTGAGGTATAATTTGCCGATATAAAGCCCCAGATCCTTAGTATCCAGGATAAATTCTTTGGTATTGCCGTTCTGCTTGGTGGAATTATGGTCAAAATCCCACTTTATTTCAAAGATATCCTTGGTAACATCACCTGCAAATGCGACATGCAACGTATCCTGACCACACAATCTGATGTCCAGATCCTTTCCCTTCATCCCTGCCGCTTCGATGATGGCATCGACCGTCTTACTGCAGGAAGTGACGTTAAACTGGAAGTCTCTCCGGGTCTCGGAAAGCTGCGTTCCATTGCGATATTCTTTTATGCATATACCGACTACAAACTGTCCTGTGGTCGTCGGAGTACCCGTGAGATGGCCGGTAGCGGGATCGATGGTCAGTGGGCTCGGCCCGCCTAAGGGATTTGTGACCGAATAGGGCGTTCTGAACACAACTTCGTCAAAAGGTGGCGGACAGTCCGGCTGTGGGGCGACAACATTACATCCATTAGTGCCCATATCGTCATTACCTCCGCCTTCAAAAGGTGCGCATAGTGAATATACAAGAGAGTCACCGTCCTTATCAAAGGCAGAATGGTCAAACTCTACCGGAAAGTTGGCACAGATGGCAATAGGCGGAAACAAGGTAAACTGAGGGCTTGAATTACTTAGATTTTGTGCAGTAGGAGTGATCTGAACCATAAAGGTAGCTCCGGTGTCGCCCGGTTTTACAATATTAGAAATAGTATTGTTACGGCAACATCTTTGATAGACAATATAATAACTTTGGTTGCTTATGGGCAGGGTGACAGTTGTAGTATATACACCTTCTTCTACACAAACACCCTGAGGTACGACCAGGCACTTATTGGTTGCATCCGGATCGATTTTTTTAACGACAGGAGCGCCAAAATCTATTTCATACAAGGGAAGGTTGCTATTTCCCTTGTAGATGGTACCAAGAGCCCTGATCTCATTGGTCAATCCGTCAAAGTTAGCCTTGTTGGGTTCGGGTTTACAGTCCCGATACATCTTCATAATGATACGGTAAGTGACATTATTCCCTTGCTGGCTGACAAACTCATAATACATGACGCCTCCGATGATATGCTTGCCCTGGGCCTGAAAAGCGCAGAATAAGCACACCAAAATCATCGGTATGATACCTTTAAAAGTCCTGTTCAATCCGGTGACAGTAATCATTTGATTTTTTTGTCTGTAAAAGCATCAAAAATAAGTAAATTTAACGACATGATGTTTTTGAGATTGTGTTAAACAGATTGACCATAGAGCGTCCACATCCTTATGTAAACGAAAGAGAGTCTTGTATTTATTTTTCTTTTGAGTGTAAAACGTCTTATAATATTATCTTTGAAAATGGTTACTATGGAATTTTCCCACGATATTGATGCCTGTCTTGAGTGCCTGCATTCCGGAGGTCTGATACTTTATCCCACTGATACGGTATGGGGAATAGGGTGTGATGCCCGCAATGACGAGGCTGTACAAAGCATTATTCACGTCAAAAATCGTCCTGACAGCAAGTCATTTGTCATCCTCGTTAAAGATATGGAATCCGTGGCGATGCATGCTGATGTGCCTTCACCTGCAATGATTGCCTTTGCGCAGAAAAATGAAAAACCGGTTACTTTTATCCTGAACCATGCCGTTAATCTTTCTTCCTCTGTCATCGGTCCAGACGGGTCTGTTGCAATCAGAATACCGCAGGATGATTTTTGCAAATCTCTGCTTTCCACTTATGGCCATCCGATCGTATCAACTTCTGCCAATCTGAGTGGTCAGCCTACTCCGGCTTTTTTTGATGAAATTAGCTCTGAAATACGCCATGCGGTGGACTATATTGTCAGTTTCAGGCAGGATGATAGGAGTCAAAGGTCAGGTTCGACCATTATTAGGGAGGGGGCTGATGGTGAAATAGTTGTCATCCGGCCTTAATAGTGAATTCAACCGGGATTTTGCTATTGGTGGAGCAATGAATCCGGCAAATGAATGGCAGTATTTTGGTCGACACGAAGTTCTGCTGTCAAAGGAATCTTTAGTTCGCCTTCATATTTGTAAAAACGGTAAGCACCTATTGGAATCCGTACGTAATCGCCATTTCGAAGGGGAAAATACCGGACAATGGGAGGAAGATTCAGATTTTGATTGCCTGAAATGATTGCATTGTCGGTCCCGGACAATATTTTAGCCAGGAGAATTGCTATGGGACCTGAAGTAGAATCAGTAATTACAATTAAATGATTGACCGGAAAAAATGCCTTGCCTGTGGAATTAAATTCATTTTTATTGTTGTTGAAAAAATACTCTTCAAGCATCAGGATATCCTCTCTGAGAAAAAACTGATTGGCTATTTTAACAGCTTCATCATCCACTCCTTCTCTGCAATGCCTTAAGTCAATAAAAAGTGTATCGATTCCCTTTTTTTCGGCGACTTTCTCCATGGCTGTCATAAAAGAAGGATAAGCCATCGACTTTAAGCTCCTGATATGGATATACCCTGAATTTTTTGTTTTTGAACTTAGAATTAAGTATTTATCAATAATCTCAGGCCTTATATGAATATTGTCAGCTGCGAAAGAACCTCCGGGGGAGTCTCGGTATTTTTCATCATAAACCTTGCCTGAGATGATGCTTATTTGGTTAAAATTTTCTGTATTTTGATGGATTTTTATCTGTTGTAAATCCAGGGAATCCAATAAATTAGGATTAAAATGTCTGATATAAGAGGAAATTTCAGTGAATTCTAAGTCTGCCCTGTTTTTATTTACTGTATTACCATTATAGCCTTTATTTAGATTAAAATTTAGAAATTGGAGCAGTACAACTAAAATTGCGGAAATAAAGAACGGAAACACGTATTTTTTCATATTTTTTAGAGTAAATTCACCATTTTAAAAAAAAGATTAAACATTTTTAGTAATTTTGCGTTTACTTTTTTTCAGATTTTTATAAAAATACAACTTAATATTTTAAGCACATGAACAAAGATCATGATTTAGATCGAATTGACAAACAGATTTTGTCAATCTTAATGAAAGACGCTAATTCAACTTATGCGGAAATAGCCAATCAATTGGAAGTATCAGGTGGTACCATCCACGTCCGGATGAAAAAATTGGAACAGATTGGTGTTATAAAAGCAATGCATCTTATTGCTGATCATACCAGGCTGGGATATGAAATTAAAGCATTCGTTGGGGTTAGTTTTTCCGAAGGGGCTAATTATAAAGAAGTAATAGAAGCTTTTAAAAAGATCCCGGAAGTCACTACCGTTAACCTGACAACCGGACGATTTAGTGCCATCGTGCAGTTGATATGCAAAAATAATCAGCACCTTAAGAATTTACTGCATGGGAAAATTATCAATATCAAAGGTATTGCCAATACAGAAACCATGATATCCCTTGATGAAGGTCTGAGCCGTCAGATAGATGTCATTGAAATAGAAAATAACAGAGATTTCTGATTTCCAATTATCTACCCAAAATAACCATTCAATCACCAAAAAAAAGTAGCTGGATATCATCATGACTGATACATCCGGCTACTTTTTTTATTAATCAAAAACAGGGTTACAATTTTCTTGTAAGCATAGTTTAGTGCAAAATGCAATTGTAAAATGCTGTTATTTACCTGAAACAGAAGTTTGTTGGAATGATCCCGGCTGCATAAGTTTTTCCGGCTGAACCATCGATTTTGAAGGTTTTGACCTCTCCTGCCGCCGAAAAATCTTTGGCATCGCCTACATAAATTAGGTTGCGTTTGGGATCGTAATCCATTGAATATGCCGCTCCCAGTGAGGTAGTAGTTACTGAAGTAGTGGCAGGTTCGAAATTTAATACATTGGCTTCTGCAAAATTAGTCAGGACAATTGCATGCTGGTTGTCGATACGTCTTATTTTACTATAATTTCCTGGTGTTACACCCGCAACGGTAGTTACTGAAAAATCCGTTTGTTTTACAAAACTGATATTGCCATTACCGGCAAGATATTCTTTTTCGGCAGATGAAACCAGATACCCGTTGGTTACCTTAGCGATGCTGTTGGGATTATATTTTACTGCAATAGTATTAATCACCTTTTCCTGATCCAGGTCGATAACCGATATGGTCGAATCCGGTAATGAGGCAAAGGTCGTCGCGTCATACGATCCGCCGTTAGGTACAAAAAGTTTATTGCCGTCAATCAGGAGATATTCAGGACCATTTCCTGTAGGTATTTTCGAGGTGACGGATAGTGTGTTCAAGTCCACAACAGCAATCGCCCCATTGGAATAATTTTCGCCCCATTCACTGATATATGCTTTGTTTCCTTTGGCTGCAATATACCTTGGACCATGTACACCCTTTATTTCACCGATGTTTTTGAGATCTTTGTCGGTGACGATAACCTTGTTGGCATTATTGACGACGATAAAATATCGACCCTCATGATAAATCATTGATTGAGCGATATTGCCTAACAATGTGTTATTGACCTTTTGAAATGCCATTTGAGTAATCGTATCATTATCTCCGATAAATGTAAGTGTGCCGGTTCCGGAGCTGAAGGGTCCCTCATTGACGACAAAAACACCATTATCAAAACGTCCGGGTTCAACCTGAGGGTCATCCTTGGTACAGCTGACAAATAAAGCAGAAACTAAAAGAAAATAAAAATATTTTTTCATAAGATAAAATTTATGCCTTTTAAAGGCTTGTTAAACAATATTTTATCTTTGAAGAATGGTAGAATGATACAAGATGAGAAGACGACTCTCCGATGTATATTCCAATCCTTTTCTCCGAAAGATCGAACATAATACAATCCGGCAGGTCTTCTGGCTTCATTTCTCAGATCAGCGCCTTCCCATTTATTTCAAACAGTGGCGAGGATGCTTCCCCTTTTGAGTTTTTCACTCAACAAATGTTACAGCAGCGGGAACTGCCCGGGATTTACACCCGGTTCCCATTTAATTCCTCCAGCAAAAAGCTGTCAGAAACCAAATTGCGGCACAAAGGTATTTAATTATTTTACTCCCGAAAAAAAATTTCTGAAAAGAAGATATTTATTTTATACTTCACATTTTTTAATACCATTTTTAACAATTAATTAATTGGTCGTTAAATAGCAATATATTACATTTGTGCATAATATGAATATTTGTGTATGTGGAAGTATGTAGGAATCCTCTTTTTGCTGGCAGGAATTTTGTCTTCATGCGGTACGACCAGAGAAACAAAAGGTCCGTCAGGCAGACCACCATACGAGCATCATAAAGGACCAACCAGCAAAGGGAAAGTGGCCGATGGCGATCTGGAAAGGAATAAAAATGACTATCTGCTTGCGGATAATTTTTCTGATAATAAAATCCTCATTAAACTGATCAATGAATGGCTGGGTGTACCTTATAGATTCGGCGGCAAAACCAAAGAAGGGATAGATTGCTCGGGCTTTACCTCCGTTTTACTGAGGGAAGTGTATCACATTAATTTTACAGGTCCATCATATATCATGGCTGCCAAAAGCCAACAAATTAAAAGAAATCAACTTGAAGAAGGCGACCTTGTCTTTTTCAAAATAGGTGGTTCTAAAGTTTCACACGTAGGCGTATATCTCTCCAATGATTATTTTGTACACGCCACAGTGAAGCGGGGAGTTATAATTTCCTCTCTGAATGAACCATATTATGCAAGATATTATTTTGAGGCAGGCAGAGTCAATTGAGAGTTCCCTTGTTTCAAGATAAAATTCAAAAGTGCTTTGTGCTTTACTGATTGGTACGGTTTAGCATTTTTTAAGACATTTTTATTTATGGTACTTTTCAGTTAGCCTGTAATCAATTCCTGTGGCTTAAATATGCATAGTATAAAGTAATTTTGAGTTTAAGCAACTACTATTCAATATTATAGCAGATTAAAAGAAATTTTCCCAATATTATTTTGACTGGATTTGACTTAAGTTCATAAAAGTATAATACTTTGCTATTAAAGTATCAGAAATCCGTTTGACCTCTCTTTAACTTTACACTGGTTATAATACCCTTGTTATAATCGTTTTTTGAGCTTTTTGAAAAAAAATTATGTGTTATGAGACAATTATTTATTTACTTATCTATTTGCCTGTGTATAGGCTTCACTGCATCAGCACAGAATCCCGTAATTCAATTTGACTTTACGGGCAATGTCACTGAGACCGTATTTGGCAGTGAGGCAACTATCAATGGGTTACAACTGGCACAGGATCGATTTGGTGTGGCTGCAAGTGCCGCCGCATTCGACGGTACGCAAAGTTCCATGTCCTTGCCTTCCAGAGCTGAATTTAACAGTGATTTTGTTACCGTTTCGATATGGACAAGAATCAATGAAATACCTGTGCAGGGAGAGATGTATTTGTTTTCTTTCGGTGGATGGCAGGAACGATTTAAAGTTTCTGTTCCGAATCATGGAAAGCCTGTTTGGACGACCAATACTTCCAACGGAATCGTTGATTTGGATGCCGGTGACGGTCACGAGATGAAGCCGGGCGAATGGCAGCATTGGGTATTTGTAAAGGATGGAACTCAGGATTTGATTTATCTGAATGGTCAGCTTGCCAATTCAAAAGATGCTCCGGGAAGCCTAAATAGTTCAACTTCTCCTTTTGGTATAGGTTTTAACCCGATTGATCACGCCAATTTCTTCAATGGTCTGGTAGATGATATCAAAGTATATGATTTTGCCATGGATGCAAGTCAGGTTTCGGCTCTTTATACAACCGAAAATACGGCTCCTTCCGCAACTCCTCAACTGGTGGCAGAATATAAATTAAACGGAAGCGGACAGGATTTCAGTTCTTTTAAGAATCATGCATTTACAGATAATGTGACCAATAGAACTGACCGGTTTGGTTTCGGTAAATCTTCTATGGGCTTCGATGGCACTTCATCCTCAGTAACAGCACCAAACTCGAATGCCCTGAACTCTGATTATACGACGATTAGTTTTTGGATAAATCCTACAGTACTGCCTCCTACAGGAGAAGGTTTTATTATCTCTAATGGAGGATGGCAACAAAGGATTAAAATATCCCTGCCTTCACACGGTAAAATAGTGTTTACGACCAATTCCAGTTCAGGTATTTCCGATATGGACGCTGGGGGCGGAAATGAGCTTGTTCCCGGAAAGTGGACACACGTGGTCGCAGTACACGATGGTACAAAGGATAAAATTTTTATCAATGGAGTACTTGCCAATTCCAAGGATGTGACTGGTACCCTCAACGACACGGAATATCCACTGGGCATCGGTTATGACGCAATCGACAAAGGAAGCTTCTTTGACGGACAATTAGACGAGGTGCAGATATATAACTATGCATTGTCTGATCAGGATGTAAGCGACTTGTTTGCAGCTCAGTCAACCTTCCCGGGAGTTGTACCTGAAATTGCTGCATCCTATGAGCTCAATGGCAATGGCAATGATAATACTGAATATGCCAACAATGCTGACGGGAATGAAACCTTCCGCAAGAACAGGTTCGGATGGGCTAATAATGCAGCCCGGATGGATGGTACGACAGAAATGACGGCCCCTAATTCCACCGCACTAAATTCAGATTACGCTACTTATAGTTTTTGGGTAAATATGGATGAATTGCCTCCTTCAGGTGAAGCCTTCCTTATTTCGAATGGCGGTTGGCAGCAAAGAGTAAAAATTTCTGTTCCCGGTCATGGTAAGGTTGTATTTACGACCAACTCAAGTTCGGGTATATCCGATATGGATGCAGGCGATGGTCATGCCTTGGTTCCGGGACAATGGACTCATGTCGTAGCTGTCCACGATGGAACAAATGATATCATTTATATCAATGGAGTAGAAGCAAACCGCAAAGCAGTGACAGGCACTCTCAACCATACGACTGCTCCATTAAGCTTCGGATGGAATGTGATAGATGGTGGCAATTATTTGAAAGGAGGAATGGATGATATTCTGATTTATAACAGAGCCCTTTCTTCCTCAGAGGTAACTGATTTGTACAATCAGCAGAAAGATGCGCCTGCCATAACTGACCCATTGATAGCCAATTATACGTTTACCGGCAATGCTTCGGATGCTTCCATATTCCGGAATGACGCTTCTGCCGGAGGTGCACAACTTACAAAGGACAGGTTTGGCCGGGCAAATAACGCTTATAGCTTTGATGGTGCACAATCTGAGATGACGGCAGCCAATTCTGATCAGCAGAATTCTGATAATACAACCATCGCCTTCTGGATAAATGTGAATAAACTGCCTGCCACGGGTGAAGCCTTTATACTATCCAATGGCGGTTGGCAGGAAAGGTGGAAAATTTCACTTCCGGGACATGGAAAACCCGTCTTTACAACCAACAATACTTCAGGCATTTCCGATATGGACAGCGGAGACAATGTATTGACTCCGGGTACTTGGACTCATGTCGTAATGACCCACGATGGTACCAATGATAAAATATACTTCAATGGCGTTGTGGTCGCAACAAAAGCTGTGTCAGGTGCACTCAATAGCACGACCCAGCCATTGGGTATCGGTTATAACCCGATCGATGGAGGCAATTATCTGGATGGAAGTTTGGATGAAGTCCGCATATATAATGTAGCTCTGGATGACGCCCAGGTAGCAGCATTGTATGCTGAACAGTCAAATGAACCTCCTGTTACAGATACAGTATCACCTGAAAGTCCGCTTAATCTGAAAGCAGCCGTAGATCACACCACAGTGGATCTTAGCTGGTCACCTTCAGAGGATAATGTAGGAGTCGTATCCTATAATGTCTATCAGAACGGAAACATTGTAGCAACAACTACTGCAGTCAACAATCAGTTTAATGATCTGGCACCTCAGACAGATTATGTCTTTGGCGTAAGTGCAGTGGATGCTGCAGGAAATGAATCCGGTGTCTCTACACTCAATGTAACCACCGGAGAAGATGAAACTCCTGATACAACACCTCCGACTGCACCGGGAAATTTGTCGGGCACAGCAGGCGCTCACTCTGTATTGCTTTCATGGGAAGCTTCAGTTGACGACAGGGGCGTGAAAGGCTATGTGGTATCAGTGGATGGCGTTGTCTTTGATACCTTGTCCGGAACAGCAGTATCCGTCCTAGTAAATAATCTGGATACTGAGACACCTTATTCCTTTGAAGTGTATGCCTTTGACAATGCAGGTAATAATTCAGCTATTTCCGAATTGACCCTGAGTACAACCAAGGAAGTTGACACAGGAGAACCGGGTTTAGTGGCATATTATCCTTTTGAAGGAAATGCCAATGATGCTACTCCTTATGCCAATCACGGTACAATTGGCGGTGATGCTACTTTTGAAACAACAACCCATCCGAATGGCGGCTCTCAGAATATTAAGTTTGACGGACTACAGGACTCTGTTTTAGTACCCAATGCCGTACAACTGATTTCTGATTTTGCGACCATTGCATTCTGGATAAGAGTTGACGAGATTAATCCGAATGACGCTGAGGCTTATGTACTTGACTTTGGTCACTGGAGTGAAAGATGGAAAATATCATTGCCTAAGCATACAAGGATAGTATTTACAACGAATTCCAAGACTTCACAATTCCCGTCTTTGATATCCGATATGGACTCAAAAGACGGAAATGAAATGGTTCCGGGCTTCTGGTGGCATGTGATAATGACCCACGATGGCGAATTTAACAGGATTTATGTCAATGGTGAAATGGTCAATGAGGTGTCAGCTCCCGGTACACTTAATTCTACTGCCTTGCCATTCTGTATGGCAAGTAATCCAGTAGAGGGAGGTCAGTACTTCCATGGAGCATTGGATGAGGTGAAATTATACAATAAAGCAATTACTGCCGAAGAAGCAAGTAAGTTATATAACAGTGGTACGACAGGGACCAAGAGTATGGATGATGATGTGGCGGCTTTAGTTGAGTCCGTGTATCCGAATCCTGCAACCGATAAAATCTGGATCAGACATCAGTTCAATACTGCCGCGCCGATGCTGATTCGTATCATGGATAGCAGGGGACGACAGATTGATGCAATCAGATATCAAGCCGGCGCCTTACCTGCCCACAAGTTTAGCATCAATACTTCCGGTCTGTGCACAGGTGCATATTATCTCAATTTTGTATCGAATGAACACAGTCTGGGAAGTGTTAAATTCCAGGTCAACTAATACTTAACTGTTTACGGGAGCAGGTGCATTGGGCTTGCTCCCTTTTTTATACCCTTACGTGCAATAATTATGATAAAAAGATATGAAAATAATCCCATACTGACGACAAGCGATATCATGCCAAGTCAGGAAGGATTTGTCGTGGAATGCGTCCTTAATCCCGGGGCTTTTGAGTTTGAAGATAAGGTCTGGATGATACTTAGAATTGCCGAAAGACCGGTACAGAAGGATGGAATGATATCCTTTCCGATATACAAGGAAAATAATTGTATAGAGATTAAAGAATTTAAATTAAATGATCCCGGTATTGATTTAAGTGACGCACGCATCATTAAATATAAGGGAGACTCATTCCTTTCAACGATTTCTCACCTATGCCTTGTGTGCAGCGAAGACGGTATTCATTTCTATGAACCGACTCATTTGCCTACCAGGATATTTGGTAGTGGAGAATTGGAATCCTACGGTATTGAAGACTGTAGAGTAACCTTTATAGATGGTGAATATCTCCTTACCTACACTCAGGTATCTCCCAATGGTGTCGGTGTTGGGCTGATACGTACTAAGGATTGGCGAATACTGAAACGGGAAGGGATGATCTTTCCGCCTCATAACAAGGATTGTTGCATCTTTGAAGAAAAAATCAATAATCAATACTTTGCATTACACCGGCCATCCGGCATTGACTTGGGTGGCAATTATATCTGGATAGCCGGTTCGCCTGACCTCATCCATTGGGGTGGCCATTCATGTATTATGAAGACAAGACCAGGCTCGTGGGATAGTGCACGGGTCGGTGCCGGTGCGGCCCCGGTAAGAACAGAATATGGCTGGCTTGAAATCTATCATGGAGCTGACCACCATCATGTGTACCATTTGGGAGCTATCCTTTTGGATAAGGATGATCCATCGAAGGTCATTGCAAGGTCAGAAAAACCATTATTGAGTCCCGTGATGGATTATGAGAAAAATGGATTCTTCGGAAACGTGGTTTTTTCCAACGGTCAGCTTATCAATGGAGATGAAATTACACTCTATTACGGAGCGTCTGACAAGGTAATCTGTATCGGTAAATTGTCCATCAGAGAAGTGTTGGCTTCCCTTCAATCCCAGATTTCAGTACATTCAGGCACTCATTCTTGAATCCGGCGTTTATGATACAAAAAGAATTTGCATTTTTTAAGTCACACCCGCTCCCTATGCGGGTATTACTCATTACCAATCTTATTTATGCCCTTGTACTTCCAATCATTGAGCTATTTATCGGTGCATACATCATGCGTAATTCGAATGATATCAGCCTTGTTGTAATCTTTCAATTAGCGCTATACATCGGCATCCCGGCGACCTTTGCCCTTAACGGATATCTGCTTAATCACTTTAAAATAAGCAGGCTCTACTCTCTAGGAATGCTCCTTAGCGGTATATCAATGGCTGCAATGATGTCACTGAAAGAGCTGACTACCTGGGGGATTTTCGGAACAGGACTCATCATGGGACTATCTTATGGTTTTTTCTGGGCAAACAGGGATTTCCTCGCCCTCAATACCACAAATAATGAAAATAGAAACTATTACTACGGCATAGAAACCTTCTTTTATACACTTGCAGGAATTATTATACCATTCGCTGCCGGAGCCTTTATCACCTCCACAAAAGATAATGGTTGGTTTGCCGGCAACATCAATGTAGCCTATTACTGTCTTGCAGGATTTGTGTTTACGCTGACAGTAGTATCTTCCATTTTAGTACATCGGGGTCACTTTGAAAATCCTAAGCGCGCACCCTTTATCTTTTTTAAATTCCATCCGCTTTGGTATAAGATGTTATCCTTATCTATGCTCAAAGGAGTGGCCCAGGGTTATATTGTCACAGCTCCCGTAATGTTGATTAGAACGCTGGTAGGTGAAGAAGGTAGCCTGGGCTCTTTGTTGTCTCTTGCAGCTTTCTTGTCGGCAATTCTTTTGTATGTATTGGGACGGGTAACGAAGCCGGAGCATAGGATGAAGATATTCACCATTGGACTTTTGTTGTTTATGGTTGGAGCTATCTTCAATGCATCTCTGTATTCAGCCCTGGGAGCAATACTTTTTGTTATTTGTCTGAGTTTTGCCCGCCCCTTGCTCGATATCGCCTATTTCCCGATTCAGTTGCAGGTAATAGATTATGTTTCTGAAAAAGAAGGTAGAAATAATTTTGCCTATATTTTTAATCACGAAATAGGCCTGTTGATAGGAAGACTGGTCGGATGCGGCCTGTTTATCATCCTGGCAAGATATGCAAGCGAATATATTGCATTGAGATATGCCTTAATTGTAATCGCGGCCATCCAGCTTTTTTCCATAAAAATAGCCGGGAATATCCTGAAGGACAAGGTTTGGAAATCAATTTCACCCCATCAAAATATTGCAGAATAATAATTTATAATGAAACATTTAACTTTATATATTTCCATATTAATATTCACTTTGACCTCCTGTGACAATACTTCCGAGGTCTTGCCACCACTGACCGAAACTGTGTCACAGGTGCCTATCCCGCGGGTTAATGAAATGCCCGACATGCCGGCTCCATACATGATGAAGAATTGGCGTAAGACGGCAATCGATTTTGACCATTATATATATGATTTTAATCAAAAAGGGAAGTTCCTGCCATTTATCTGGATTGACAGTATGAAAAGGAATTTTCCTCAGAACACATTCGGTCTTTTTACCGCAGTAGGCGATGTACGGGAAGGTCCGGATGTCAATGATGGTGAGAACCACGAAGCGATTGGTGCCCTTGGTTCAATTATCGGTGCTACCCTTGTCGGGATAGATAAATCCAGTCAAAATGGGATGAATTTCGTGGAAATGACCAAAAATTATTTCAACAGGGATAATGGCTGGAATATTATCATGAATTTTACAAGTAAAAAAGCTCACATCGGTGGTGGCTATGGCAATGATTTCTGGTACGACATATACAATAACGTATTGTTTTACGGCATGGCCAATTATTATCCGAAGGTTAAAGGAATTGATTCATTGCAACGAATTATTGCAGATCAGTTTTTAACCTCAGCCAACATTCTTAAGGATGATTATACCTTTTCCTTTTTTAATTTTAAAGACATGTATGGAGGCGTGAATCACATTCCTACCCAGGAAGATGTTGCAGCCGGATATGCTTTCATACTATATGCCGCCTATATTAAATATAAAGATAAAAAATACCTGGACGGAGCCGAGATGGCTTTGACGGCCTTGCAAAAACAAAAGGAAAACAGAAACTATGAATTATTTATGCCTTTTGGTGCATATTTGGCTGCTCGCCTCAATGCCGAAGAAGGCAGGAACTATGATGTGTTGAAGTTTCTCAACTGGACCTTTGAGGGCAAATCTGTCAATCGGGATGGTTGGGGGGTCATCACCGGCAACTGGAACGGATATGATGTCTCCGGATTATATGGAAGCACCAAGGATAAAGGAGGCTATGGCTTTGCGATGAATACATTTGATCTGGCATGGCCGCTGCTGCCAATGGTTAGGTATGACCAAAGATATGCAGCCGCCATAGCCAAGTGGATGCTCAATGCTGCCAATGCTTCTCGCTTATTTTATCCTTACAATATACCTGATTCACTTCAGGCATTGCCTGCTAAAAAAGCAATTACGAAAAATGTAATCGCATATGAAGGACTGGTGCGTCATCCTACAATAAAAGGATTCGAAAATCGATCTCCCTTTGCACAGGGTGATGGTCCCCTATGGGCTCCCGGCATGCCGGATGAAACAATGTTTTCCATTTACGGAAGCGGACATGTCGGATTTTTTGGCGGCACCATCCATACCACCGATAAGGAGGGAATACTATTTTTAGACTGCCTTGCAACAGATATGTATCGCAAAGAAAAAGCATATCCGACCTACCTCGTTTATAATCCGGGAAATACTGCCGAGTCTGTTAAATTACCTGCAATTACCGGAGACTATGCACTCTATGATGCTGTTAGTCAGAAATTATTATCCAATGGTGACTACGAAAATGATGTGTTAAATATACGACCTAAACAAACTGCATTACTTATATTTGTGCCATCAGCGAGTAGATTTAAGGTCATCGACCAAAAATTATACGCTGATGATGTTGTGATAGATTTTCATTATCATGTAGGTAAATAGATTTGTTAATTACAATACTACTTGGGTCTTGACACTTCACTTATAACATTAAAGATAATTTCAAAAATTAACAAATCTGTTTATAGCCATCAATCGAGCATTGATGGTTTTTTATTTTTATCAATCAGAAGAATAACCGGGTAGAATATTATTGATATTATAATTTCATAGCTTTATTTTGGATTGACTAAGATGAACAAGAGGCTTTTTAAGCTGATTTTCTTAAACTGGTTTATGATTTTTCCTGAGTTGTATAGCTATGTTCAACTATAAGGTTAAAAGATAGTTGTACTATAAAACAGAGAGAATTATGGCATTGAGAAAGATTCAAAGAAAAATTAATTCTGATCAACCTCATATGGTAGGAGACGGGTTTAGGGTCCATACCTTTTTCCCGAGTGAATCAATAAGTATCAAGCGTTTAAGTCCCTTTTTACTGATGGATTATAATGCACCAATTGAATTTGCGCCAAGAGAAGAACATAGAGGGGTAGGAGTGCATCCTCACAGGGGTTTTGAGACGGTGACGATAGTATATAGCGGAAGTGTGGCTCATTATGACAGTGCCGGAAATAGCGGCGTTTTGCATCCCGGGGAGGTACAGTGGATGACGGCAGGAAGCGGGATCTTGCATAAAGAATATCACGAAAAGGAGTTTAGCAGGAGGGGAGGCTTGTTTCATGTCGTACAACTTTGGGTAAATCTGCCATCAGCTGATAAGGGCGCTCAACCAAAGTATCAGAAACTTACTCATGAAAACTTAGGATATTATAATCTTCCACACAAAATGGGGAAAGTTGAAGTAATAGCAGGCCAATTCAAAGATGTTAAAGGCCCGGCGCATACTTATACTAAGATGAACCTGATGAATTTTAAATTGGAAAAAGGTGCTGAAATTAGCTTTGAATCAAATGAAAGATTGAATACGGCAGCTTTAATAATTGAAGGACAAGCCTATATTAATGGCAATTCAGCTGATTCGGGCAATTTGATTCTTTTTGAAAATATAGGCGAAACTATAGACATTAAGGCTATTGAATCTTCCACAATTCTTTTCCTGTCTGGTAATCCAATAGATGAAAAAATTGCCGTTTACGGGCCCTTTGTCATGAATACGCATGAAGAATTGGAATTGGCTTTGAAAGATTATAACGCAGGCAAGTATGGGATTTTGAAAGAATAATCTTTAGGGTTAAATTCTCCTCGCAGTGTTTATAGATTTTGACCTTTCCGACCGGCTCAGATGCTTCACACGTTTGATTTGAAAAGAATGATTCTTTTTTAGTATATCTATACAGGATCAAAAAAATTTTTGTCCGGAATGATGTCTTGTAACTCTGACATCATGATATAATTATTGTATTTGCTATTGACAAATATTTTATATATATTCAATATTTAAATAAATGAATATCAGATATATATAAATATTTTATAAAAATATAGTCAGACAAAATTCCCATCTTTATTTGATTATTTTCATCTGTTTTTGACATCTGAATGAGCAAGATTATACTTTTTAACTTTTTTGCCTGTAATCAAATGGAGAAATTTTTAAATAATAATGAAATGAAGCATAAATACAAAATTCCTTAACAATATTGAAATTCAAAACTTTATATTGATTTTTTTTGTCAAAAGCTAAAAAAAATAAAATTATTTGCAGGATTATCCATAAGTTTGCTACATTTGAATCTCATATTGTAATTCATTAATTTAATAATCAAAAAGTTCAGGCATGAAAAAAACAATGTTTACACTATTTTTGCTTGTCCTTGGTTTTGTTGTATCTTACGGTCAACGGAACATATCCGGGATGGTTATGGACGATAAGTCCGAACCATTGGCAGGGGCGAGTGTTTTGATTAAAGGCACCACAGATGGCACCGTCACTGATTTAGACGGTAAGTTTAATCTGAGAGCGCCTTCAAATGCGGTATTGGTAGTATCTTATACCGGCTATGTAACTAAAGAAGTCACCTTAGATGGTGTTTCCAACACAGTATCGGTAGTTTTAGAAGCCGATAAAAAATTGTTGGATGAAGTCGTAGTGACTGCTTATGGTCTTGAAAGAAAACGAAATGAACTTTCGGTTTCTGCTCAGAAAGTTAACGGCGACGAGCTCAACGTAGTCAGAACCAACGACTTTGTCAATGCATTGCAAGGCAAGGTTGCCGGTTTGGATATCCGTTCCAATAACTCAATGGGAGCATCTACCAACGTCGTTTTGCGTGGTTACAAATCAATTACCGGTAACAATCAGGCCTTATTCGTTATTGACGGAGTCCCTGCATCTAACGCTACACTGACTACATCTTCTACAGCTCAGGGTCGCGAAGGATATGACTATGGTTCAAGTGCTGCGGATATTAACCCGTTGGACATTGAGAATATCACTGTATTAAAAGGAGCTGCTGCAGCCCTATATGGTAGCCGTGGTGCAAATGGCGTAGTCTTAATTACCACTAAAAAAGGTAAGAAAGATCAGTTTGATGTTACTTTAAACTCAGGATTTTCTTGGGGAACCATTGATAAATCAACCTTTATCACACAACAGGATAAGTATGGTGGCGGATATGGTCCGGACTTTTATACTTACTCAGGAAATCCCGGATTTTTAGGTTCTGATTTCTTTACTCCTGGTGTTGAAGAGCCTTTTGTTCCGTTTACAGAAGACGCATCTTATGGTGCAGCCTTCGATCCCAACTTGTTAGTTTACGACTGGAGAGCTATGGATCCCAATCCTAACAACCCTCACTACAAGCAAAAAACCCCTTGGGTAGCTGCTAAAAACCCTGTTTCTAAGTTCTATGAAACCGGATTCTCAAGCAATCAGGGCATCACCATTCAGGGAGGTGGTAAAACAACTACCTTTAAAGTAGGTTATAACCGAAACGATGAAAAAGGCGTAATGCCAAACAGTAAATTGTACAAGAATATGTTTAACCTGGGAGGTTCAATTGAACCAAATTCCAAGTTTAAAGTAAGTACCTCATTAAACTTTACCAATGAAGCAGCGACAGGTCGTTATGGTGTTGGTTATGGTAACAGAAACGTTAACACATCATTCAGACAATGGTATCAGACCAACGTGGACATCCTTGATCTGAAAGAAGCGTATGAACTTGCAGAGCAAAATGCGACATGGAACTGGGCAGGTGTTGGAGAGAATAGTCCAATTTACTGGGATAACCCTTATTTTGCAAGATATAAAAATTATACAACTGACTCTCGTAACAGATACTTCGGTAACATTACTGCACAGTACACAATTGTTCCAGGTCTGTCACTCGTAGGTAGAGCAGGTGCTGATATATCTTATGACCAACAGGAAGAAAGAAATAATAAAAAATCTGTTGACTTAGGATTATACAATATCTATAACAGAAGTTACAAGGAATACAACTATGACTTGTTTGCCAACTTTAATAAAGATCTGACAGATGCAATTTCTCTGGATGTGACAGCAGGTACTAACATCAGAAGATCTTATCTGTATTCTATTTTCAGCACTACCAACACTGACCTGGTAGTAGATGGATTATACTCTATCAGTAACTCTGCCGGTACTCCTGTTCCTCCTAGCGAATCTTATGTTCCTATTGGTGTGGATGGTTTATTTGCTACTGCAACACTTGGATTTAATAAGTATTTGTTCTTAGACGGTACCTTCAGAAGAGACCAGTCAACAACTTTACCTGAAGGTAATAATACATATAACTATCCTTCTGTTTCATTGGGATTCGTTTTCTCTGAATTGTTGAAGCAAGATTGGCTGGATTATGGTAAGTTGAGATTATCTTATACTGAAGTGGGTAACGATGCACCTGCATTAAGCGTTTATGACGTATATGATAAGCCAACTGCTTTCGGTTCTGTTCCATTCTTCTCTTTACCTTCTAGAAAGAACAATAAAGATTTGAAACCTGAAAGAACTAAATCTACAGAAGTTGGTCTGGACTTTGCCCTATTTAAGAATAGAATTGGCTTAGAATTGACCTACTATGACGCTACAACATTTGACCAGATTATCCCTGTACAGATTACAGGTGCAACAGGTTATACTTCTAAGTATATCAATGCAGGATCTGTAAACAATAAAGGTATAGAAGCAATCTTGAATGTAACTCCTGTAAGAACAAAAGACTTTAACTGGACGCTGACATTTAACTTTGCGAAAAATAAGAACGAAGTGGTTGAATTGTATGATGAGAATACAAAGCAAATTGTTATCGCAACTTTCCAGAGTGGCGTTAGCTTGGTAGCTCGTCCTGGTGAGCCTTACGGTGTTTTGCTTGGCAGAGGCTTTGTTTATACCAACGGACAGAAGACTGTTAGAGATGATGGTTACTATATGTCAAAATCAGCACAGGTTATTGGAAATATAACACCTGATTGGTTTGGTGGTGTAGGTTCTACATTGAGCTGGAAAAACCTTAGCCTCAACTTCCTGATTTCTGCTAAATTTGGTGGTGATCTGTATTCATTGGATCAGGCTTATGGCCAATACACCGGTATGTATCCTGAAACAGCAGGAACTAACGATCTTGGCAATCCGGTAAGAAATCCGCTTGATCAAGGTGGTGGATTAATCCTTGACGGTGTTAAAGAAGACGGATCTAAAAACGATATCAGAGTCGATGCTTCTAATTCAGATGTATCACCATTCGGTATCGTAAACAATCCAAATGAAGCATTTGTATATGATGCATCATTTGTAAAACTAAGAGAAGTAAATTTGACATACTCTTTAAACAAGAAATTGTTTGAAAATTCAAGATTTGTAAAAGGAGCAGATATCTCTTTGACTGGTAAGAATCTTTGGATTATTCACAAGAATCTCCCTTATGCAGATCCTGAAGATATTTATAGTGCTGGTAACGTGTCCGGACACCAGGGAGGAGCATATCCTTCTGTCCGAACAGTTGGTTTTAATGTTAAATTGAGGTTCTAATCAGTTAAATGAAAAAAATGATGAAAAAATTAATATTTATAGCTTTATTACCAATCCTGCTGTTGACCAGTTGTGTAAATAGTTTGGATGATTACAACGTAAACTCAAAGGCTCCATCTAAGGTGGCACCTGATCCGATGTTTTCATACGCTCAGAAAGTACTTGCTGACGCTTTGAACAACGTAAACGTTAATACCAACGTATTCAGATTTTACGTTCAACAGATTACTGCAACTACTTATCTGGATGAGCCCCGATATGATATGACCACCAGAACGATTCCTCAGGCTTTGTGGAATACGATTTATGCATCTGTTTTGGTTGACCTTAAAGAGGCTAAAAGACTGGTAAGCGAGGACAAAACTCTACCTGATGCCGTCAAGAACAATAAGATAGCAGCCATTTCATTATGGGAAGTTTATTCTTATGGAATCTTGGTTAATACATTCGGTAATATTCCTTATTCTCAAGCGTTAGACATCGATAATCCTCAACCTACTTATGATGATGCCAAAACAGTTACTTTAGACTTGTTGTCTAAATTAGATGCTGCATTGGCTTCTATTACACCGGGTGAAGCAGGATTTGGAGATGCTGACATCGTTTATGGAGGAGATATGTCCAAATGGGTGAAATTCGGAAATTCCCTGAAACTAAAGCTTGCTATGGTTATAGCTGATGTGGATGCAGGTACAGCAAAAACTGCGGTTGCTGCTGCTGCTTCTGATTTAGGTAATCTGATTACAAGCAATAGCGACAATGCATTGTTCCAATATTTGTCTTCAGCTCCTAATAACAACCCATTGTCCGATGATGTACCTCCAAGAAGTGCAAGACGTGACTTCGTCGCTGCTAACACATTGGTAGATATGATGAATACACTGAATGATCCGAGAAGACCTGCTTATTTTACATCTCTGCCTGATGGTACTTTCAAGGGAGGTAAATATGGATTTAGTAATGTATATGCTGAAAACTCTACATTTAGCGCCAAAGTTGTTGCAACTGACTTTCCGGGTGATTTCTTAGATGCTTCTGAGGTTAACTTCCTATTGGCAGAAGCTGTAGAAAGAGGTTTTATCTCCGGTAATGCAGAAGAATTTTACAATGCAGCCGTTACTGCTTCTATGGAATATTGGGGCGTTGATGGTGCTGCCGATTATCTTGCTCAGGACGGTGTGAGCTATGCTACAGCCGGCTCTACATGGCAACAGAAAATAGGTAATCAGAAGTGGATTGCGATGTATAACAGAGGGTTTGATGCATGGACTGACTGGAGAAGATTGGACTTCCCTGCATTGGTTAAGCCAGATGCTCAAGGTGTTCCTGAAATACCTAAGCGATTGATTTATCCAATCATTGAAAATACTTTGAATGCAGCTAATACAGCTGCTGCAGGTGCTGCCATCGGTGGAGATGATGCTGCAACCAAGTTGTTCTGGGATGTAAATTAAAATATTTTTCCCTAAGTTATAATATGGGTGGTCTCCGGACCACCCTTTTTTTGTCTAACAACAATTTAACAAATCCAACTATAAAATTTATTATCTTTGCTCGCTAATCAAAAAAGTTATGAGTACACGCGCCATTCCGTTAGTTGACCTAAGTAAATATACTTATGGTACAGATGAAGAAAAGAAACAGTTTGTTACTGACTTGGGAAATGCCTTTCACAATGTGGGTTTTGTAGGCGTTATTAATCATGGTATTCCCAAAGAACTGGTAGATAAGTTTTATGCTGATGCTAAGGCATTTTTCGCTCTGCCCGTTGATACAAAAAGAAATTATGAAGTCCCGGGCCTGGCAGGTCAGAGAGGATATACCTCTTTCGGGAAAGAACATGCTAAGCAATCTAATGTAGGAGACTTGAAAGAGTTTTTCCAAATCGGTCAATCCGTAACAGATGAAGACGCTATTAAGTCGGAATATCCGGATAATGTGAAAGTTACTGAAATTCCAGACTTTACTTCTAAAGGAGATGAATTATACAAAGCTTTTGAAAAATCTGGTTCTCAATTATTAGCTGCTATCGGTGAATTCTTAGGATTGGGTAATAATTATTTTAGGGATAAAATACATAATGGAAACAGTATTTTGCGTGCTATCCATTATCCGCCCATCACAGAAGAACCAAAAACAGCCATCCGATCCGAACAACATGAAGATATTAACCTAATAACTCTTCTGGTAGGTGCCTCGGCAGGTGGTTTACAGGTTCTGAATCTGCAGGGACAATGGCTGGATGTAATACCACAAGCAGATGAAATAGTAGTAAATGTCGGCGATATGCTGCAAAGACTAACAAATAACTATTTGATATCTACTACACACCGCGTCGTCAACCCGCCGCGTGAACAATGGCATACGCCCCGCCTGTCAATCCCGTTCTTCCTGCATCCAAGGAGTGAAATGGACCTTACCTGTCTGGAAAAATGCGTATCCAACGATAATCCGCTGAAGTATGAACCCATTACTGCAGGTGAGTATCTCAACGAACGATTAAGAGAAATAGGATTAAAAAAATAATAAATACCGATTAATCATTTTGGAAGAATCAGCGTTAAATAGATAGAGGCTATTAGTCGATTTTGATTCAAAAAAATAAATATTAAATTATGTCGTCAGCAATATTAATTTTAGGATTGGGAATGCCGGAAGGAATTCTGATCTTTTTTGCACTTTTACTTCTTTTTGGCGGTAAAAAAATTCCTGAACTAATGCGTGGCTTAGGTAAAGGTATTAGAGAGTTTAACTCCGCAAGAGCCAATATCGAAGAAGAGATTAAAACCGGGATGAAAGAAACCGATAAAGAGAATTCTGATAAATAACCGGATTTCTGTCTTATTGATTTATTGTTGTGCCATCTTTGTGGCTTTAAAATGTATGTATGTTTAAGAAATTATTAATTCTGTCTATCTTCACCTCACTCTTGTTTAATGCTGCAGATGCTCAGCAAAAGTTCGGGCACATGAACTCCGGTAACCTGATGGAGCTAATGCCTGAAGTACAAGCAGCGGATACAGCCTTAGCTGTTTTAGACGACTCACTTGGGGTTGTTTTGGATACCATGATGAATCGCTTCAGGCATAAATACGATGCAGCTTTAAAAGCTGTAAATGAAGGTACTATGTCGAAAATTAAACAAGCCGAAGCTGAAAAGGAGCTCAATGAGGAGCAGGCCAAAATCAATGAATTTCAGAAGATGGGACAAGTGATGATATCGCAAAGACGTCAGGCCTTACTTGCACCTGTCATTAAAAAACTCAATGCCGTCATCATTGAAGTAGGTAAAGAAAACGGATATTCTTTCATATTTGACGTAAGTAGCGGAAGCATGTTGTATGTGACAGAATCTGATGACGTGAGTAAACTGGTGGCTGCGAAACTTGGGTTAAAATTGCCCGAGTAATTAAAAACAATATTTTTCCGTGAAATTATATTAGGGAATTATCATTAGTAATTAATTCAATTTACTGAATTGTAACTGTGTAAGTTGTATCCTTAGCAAAGGGTATCCTATACATATTGATGTATGATTCCTGCCTTTTGTCCTATAGGCAATTTTAGCTCATGGTCAGCCTATTACCCGGTAATTGGATAATAATATCTTCAAGTGTAAGCGAAAGTATCATCGACGCAAGCTCACTATTCTTTATTTTCAGTTCTTTTATCACATCATCCACCGATACTTCACCGTGTCTGATGATATAATCAATAAGCATTTGTTCTTTATCCGAGAGGGTGAGGAAGAGTTCAGCCTGGGCGATTTTTTTATCGGTAATCCCATTTACTTCCCAAATCATCTCTTTCACGACATCCCAATAATTTTCTACCATTGCAGCCTTCTGAGTTTTAATCAATAAATTACACCCTCTGGATATCAGGTCTGATGGCTTGCCGGGAACAGCCATAACAGTCCGATTGTAATTGAAAGCCAACTCAGCTGTAATCATACTTCCTCCTTTTTCGGCCGATTCGACGACAATCACTCCGTCCGAAAGAGCAGCAATGATTCTGTTGCGCATCGGAAATCTTTTTTTGTCAGGCAGCGTAAATGAAAATTCCTCTGTCAGTAGGACGCCATTTGCAGAAAGTTCGTTAATATATTTGCCGTGTATGGCAGGGTAAATATTGTTTAATCCACCGGCCAAGACACCAACAGTGGAAACATGATGTTTTATGCAGGCTTTATGGGCAGCAATATCAATTCCATAGGCAAACCCACTGATTATCTGCATCCCGGAATCAATACCTTGTTCAATAAAATCCTGTGTCCACCTGAGGCCATGCTGGCTGGGTGTTCGAGTACCCACAATTCCAATGGTTCGGGCAGCATTGAGATCAGCATTCCCTTTCTTGAATAAAAGGAAAGGACTGTCATTGAAATGTAAGAGTCGTCGCGGAAACTCAGGATGATTGTAAAATATAGCGGTGACACCATTCTTTTCCATAAATTTCAGCTCATCTTCTATCTTCTGAAAGTCGGCAAAGTGAATAATGCGTCTAACCAATTCTTTACCCATGCCGGGAATCTTGAGCAGCTTATTTGGCTTGGAATAGAAAATATTTTTGAAGCTTCCGCTATAGCTAAGTAAGGTCTTGGCATAGATATGTCCGATACCGGGAATTAAGCCGAGAGCCAGTCCATAAAAAACTTCTTCGTCAGGGGTGGAATGAGTATCCGAATTCATCAATGTGACTTTGGTGATTAAAACTCAAATTTAATCTTAATTTTGCATAAATGACCAGATCAGATCAAATATTATTTTATAAAATGAATGTACTGAAAATTTTACCGGTAATATGTTTTTGTTTGCTGTTTAATTTTGGCTCGGCAAATGCCCAGTTTTCAATAGATGTAGGCTATACCGGGTCAACCATTATCAACAATCCTTTAAGTAAAATCATTCGCTCTTACAATAGCTATCTGGCGGACGGAGCAAAGTCCATGAAGCGGATGCATTATCTTAACGGGTTACATGTGGCGTTTGGGTCGATCAACAATCCCGTCAACTGGAGCGTCGAATACAACGGCACTTTTTCTTCACTCAGTGCAAAGAAGCTTTTAAATGCATCTCATGCTGAATACAATTATATCCTCAACTTTTCAGTGCATGCCTGTGGGCCGTCTTTGAGTTTTGCCTTAGGCGATCCGGTCAACTTAGGCGTGACAGCTCTATACAATTGGTACTCTATCAAGGATTATCGGACTGATAATAGTCAAAGGTCGCATCTGGCATCCGGGAAATCAGTTTCCTTTAAGCCTTTTGTAGAAATAGATTTCGGTGCTGATGTGGACAGAATCACATCTACTTTGCGCTTTTTTGCAAATATTCCCATGAAACCGCTGGATGTTCAGCAAGTCTATTCGGTGATGGATCCGGAAGGCAAAAGTGATTTAAAGAACCCGCCTGTATATAAATTGACGAGTGTGGGAGTATCCATTATTTTGCATAATAAGTGGTAACTGTAAATAAATATTTTTACGGGACGAGGCCTTGGCTTCTTTTGTTTTTTGCACTATTGTTAAGTTCAACACTGGATGCTCAGGTATTTCGCTCATCTGATACTTTAAATCAAAGAAGGGTAGTGGGAATTACTGCAGCCGGATTGGCCGGCTATGGAGGTGGAATGTATCTGCTAGGGCAGGCCTGGTATAAAAACAACTTATCATCAAAATTTCATTTTTTTAATGATGATGGTGAGTGGCTGCAGATGGATAAGGTAGGTCATGTGTACAGTGGGTATAATGAAAGTTCCATGGTGTACGAGATGTACAGATGGGCCGGTGTCAGAGAATCTAAAGCTATATGGCTGGGATTGGGGGCAGGATTATTGGCACAGACAAGTATTGAAATTTTCGATGGATTCTCTACAAAATGGGGTTTTTCATGGGGCGATATAGTCTGTAATTTTGCAGGGTATTCATTATTTGGTTTACAGCAGGGAATCTGGCATCAGCAGCGGATTTTGCTTAAAGTTTCCTCTGACTTCAGAAGTTATTCCGCTATGCCATTGCTTTCAGTGGATGGCTCAGCTACTGATAATCTCGCACGCAGGGCTAAAGACTTATATAGTAATCATCTGCCCGGCAAACTTTTAAAAGACTACAATGCGCAGACCTATTGGCTAAGTTTTAATCCATCGGCATTTGCAGGTAAAGAGAGTCGGTGGCCGGCCTACCTTAATATAGCACTTGGATATAGTGGAGAAAATCTATTTGGCGGATATGTAAATACCTGGAGCTTTAACGGAGCATCATTCCAACTGGATCCGGCTCAGTATCCGAGATATCGTCAGTTTTTATTGTCCTTAGATTTGGATCTGAGAAAAATCCCCTGTAAGTCGCCTTTTTGGAAGACAGTATTGAGGGTGGTGAATATCTTTAAAATCCCTGCTCCTGCCTTGGAATTCAATAGTCAGGGAAAATTCAAGGCTCATTGGCTGTATTTCTGAAAAATTAACTTTGAAAAGAGATATCTGTTGAATTTTTTCCGTCCTATCTTTGTTTACAAAAGAAATACAAAGGAGAAATGAAGAATTTTTTCAGAAGATTATTACTATATATGGCAGGTCTGAGTATCGGCTTCCTGCTGTTGTTTTCCTTTACCAATTACAGTACGGGTGAGCAATCCGGCCACATCATCAAACTTGAGAAGAAAGGTGTTATTTTTAAAACATGGGAGGGTAGCCTGGATAGAAGTATCTATCAAGGAAGCAGACCCACCAAAGGCCCCACTGAAAATACGATGTGGACCTTCACAGTAGAAAGTGATAAGGTAGCTCAGGCGATTCAGGATGCCAATCTCAAAGGCAATAGAGTAGTGCTGCATTACAAGGAAAAATATTTTAAACTGCTATGGATAGGTGATACGAAATATATAGTAACAGGTGTTCAGGAAATACAAGAATTGCCTTCTTATCAGGCACCGCCTGCCTCTCCGTCCACCACTCCGCAGCCCTCAGTAACAAAGGAAAATTTATAATTTCCGATTAATTTTTAGATAAAGACAGGAATGGCTTTATAATTCAAATTTGCCGGTCAAACTATAATTATAATCCAGCCGCCTGGCAGTCAGATTGTAATAGGCTTCTGATGATAACATTAATTTGAAGTTTTGATGTGCGGCTAATTTAAACCTTCCTGAAAGACTGATTATTTCTTTATTTTCACCAAATAACTGTCCGGTGAAGGCATTGTAAATTCCGAAAACCTGATCTCCGAAAGGCGCATAAAACCGATTAAATTTCCGATAACCCAATCCGAAGTCAAGCTTTTTCCCTGTTGTTTCAAAAGTAAGAGAGTGCCCGTTACCGGTTTTCCAGGGTATGTCGGTGAAGTTTTCATCGTTGTTGAATCTTAGATAATTGTAAGATAATTTATATAGTCGTGAGTCAATTGAATGCGACAAGGATACGCCTAAATTATAGTTGATTTGAGTAACAACATGTGCCTGAGAAACATCTATCTGACCACCATGATGGTAAAATAAAAGTGTGCCATTTGCATCAAGGCTCAAATTGTTCTTTCTTAACAAATGGAAAATAAACCTGCTGCCTTGTGTAAATTGTTCCTGTGCAGAGTCACCTACTGCTATGTTATTCCGCCAATTAATCCAAACATCGGCATCCATCCAACGGGGACTAAACCTGAACTGGAGTCCGTATTCCAATGGGTTCTTAAGGTAATAATCCAGTCCTTGAAGTTCCTGAATCAACTGATGGTTTGACATGTTTTCAAGAGATCCCATAATGATGCTGAAGTTATCAGTAGGGTGGAACCTGTAAGACAAAACTGGTAAAACCCGATGTCGCATCGGTTGACCAAAAACAAATGAGTACATCATTCCTGCATGAAAGAAATGGTCGTCCTTTCGGAATGTAAAGTTCAACTGATTATTGGCTCCAAGAGCAGTAAAACCGGGGTATTCAGCCTTGGCATATTCATTGTTTTTAAAATAAATCAAGGAAGTGCCATGCAATGAAAAACCTTCTTTACATAAGGAATCCGCTTTTTCTATAGAATAAAAAGGGTTGACCTGAGCGCCAATACTATAGGGGATGAAGAATAAAGGTAACCAAAAGAGTAGGGAGTTAAATTTAATCATACCTTTTGAGTTGTGTTTTTTTCAAATTGAATATGATAAAGCTCACTGTATCGGCTATCCGGATTGGCAAGTAATTCGGTATGGCTTCCCTGTTCGAGTATCTGACCTTGTTCGAGGACGATAATCTTGTCGGCATTTCTGATGGTAGATAGTCGGTGAGCGATGATTATTGCCGTCCTGCCTTCCAGCAGCTTATCTATTGCAAACTGGACTATTGCTTCCGTTTCGGTGTCGATACTTGCCGTGGCCTCATCCAGGATGAGGATGGAAGGGTTATAGACCAATGCTCTTACCAGAGAGATAAGTTGCCGCTGACCGGAACTCAGATTGTGTCCCCGTTCGGATACCACAAAATCGTAACCATCAGGCAGAGCCATGATAAAGCGATGTGCGTCGAGCAGCTTACTTGCATGCAGAATAGCATCATCCTGTATCTGAGGATTTCTAAGGGTTATATTGTCTCTGATGGTTCCTGAAAAGAGAAAAACATCCTGTAAAACGAGGCTGATGTGTGACCGCAAACTCAGCTTTGTAATATCTTTTAATTCATGATTGTCTATACGGATAGAACCTTGCTGATAATCATAAAATTTCATCAAGAGGTTGATGATGGTCGATTTGCCACTCCCCGTACTGCCCACAATAGCGAGGGTCTGGCCGGCATTTACTTCAAAGGAGATATTTTTCAAAATAGGATTATCCGCAACATATTCAAAGCTAACTTTATCAAACACGATATGCCCTTCTATTTCTTTGAGAGAAAGCGTACCTGAATCTTCCGTAACAGAAGAATCATCCATTAGGGCAAAAATCCTCTCAGATGCTACCAATCCCTGTTGCATGCTGTTAAACTTATCGGCAATCATACGGATTGGGCGAAAAAGAGTGTTGAGATAAATCGGAAAAGAAACCATGGCTCCCATGGTAATTGTGTCTGCCATGATACCATGAGCTCCCCACCATACTATGATACCTAAGGCTGCAGCAGAAATGATATCGACTACAGGGAAAAAGATGGCATAATAGAGTACAGAGTCAAGGTTGGCTCCGGTATATTTCCGATTAATCTGTTTAAATTTAAGCCTCTCCCTGTTTTGTGCATTAAAAATCTGAATAATATGAATACCTGAAAGGTGTTCCTGCAGGAAGGCATTCATATTGGCGAGTTGAGTACGGACTGCCTGGAAGGAAACTAAAACCTTTTTATTAAAAATAATGGTTGCTATGATCATGAGAGGCATTATGACCAGACACGCTAAAGTCAATTGCCAGCTGGTAATCAGCATCATGGTCAGGATGGCGATAATCGTGATGAAGTCAGCAACAATGGTAAGCAGACCTTCAGAAAAAATGGTCTTTATACTTTCAATGTCATTAATAATTCGGGTGATGTAGATCCCGGTGGGCGTTTTGTCAAATTGCCGAACTCGCTGCCCTATGATTTTATTAAAGATGTCAATACGGAGATCTCGGGTGACATTGAGGCCAAGGACATCTGTCAGATACCTGAAAAAATATCCGAAGATGGTCTCCACGATTACAACCAGAATGATGATACTGCACAAGACCAATAAACCAGACATGTTGTGGTCCATAATGTACTTATCGACACCTATATTTATCAAATAAGGACGCAGGGCACTTGTAGGAGCCAGAAGCAGGGCGAGAGTCAGGGCAATAATAAAAGTCTTTTTATATGCAAAAGACAACCTGACGACCCTAAAAAGAAGTGCTAAATCAATATTTTTTGACATAAATCATCAAATTCACCGCTCCATTATAACGGCTACATGCAGATAATTTGTAAAAGTAAATATAAATTTTGAGATTAAAAATTTGATACCAAAATAGAAGGTTGGCCTGAAGCAGGAGGTGGATTATCACCCGTTAGCGGCTTTTTTTGTTGGTTGGCTTATTTTTCTGATTTTCTGCAAATGAAACCAGGGCATTTAATGAAATAACAAAAAAAAGACCGATATGATTAACATACCGGTCTTTTGATAATAATTCGGATTGTTTATGATCTTTCTTTGAATAGTCTTGAAATGTAAAATATGAAGTGCACAATTGAAAAAACTATTGCTACCCAGAAAAGAGTTCTACTACTGTCCCAGCCAACCACATTCTGATGGAGGAAACCTGTAATTATCAGGAGAGCGGACAACGCCAATCCTGTATATAAAACTACCCTGCGCCCGGAACGTTGACCGGATTCATTATTTAAGGCACTGTGGCGTATTCCATAGCCCAGGTAAATATCCATTCCGATGAGCATCCATACGATGAGTCTGATCCAGGTATCTACCGGCAAAAACACCATCATAAACAGACAGGTAATAATACCGAGGATAGGCACTAAGGGAACTAAAGGTGTTTTGAATGCACGGGGTATTTCCGGCATCTTGACCCTCATTACCCAGATGCCTGCGCAGACTAAGATGAAGGCAAAAAGCGTGCCTATGCTTGTCATTTCACCCACAATACTTGCCGGAACAAAAGCTGCAAATAAGCTCACAAATACCATAAAGATGATATTGTTTTTAAACGGTGTCTGAAAGATTGGATGGATGGTAGAAAATACCTTTGGAATCAATCCATCCTTACTCATGCTGTAAAATACTCTGGATTGCCCCATGAGCATCACCATGATGACGGAAGAATAACCGCCCAAGATAGCTACCACAATTGCCCTGTTGAGCCATGGGTAATCAGGATGTATCACACCCTGGCTATCAGGCGAGCCCATCAAGCTGATGGCATGGGCGACCGGAGCAATTCCGTCCTGACCTGCAAAACTCTTGTAATTGGCTACACCTGTCATGACAAATGCAAAGAGAATATAAAGCACTGTACAAATCACCAGAGATCCAAGAATGCCTATTGGCATGTCTTTCTTCGGATTTTTTGCTTCCTGTGCCGCTGTACTAACGGCATCAAACCCAATATATGCAAAAAATACTATGGCAGCTGCCCGTATAACTCCGCTAAAACCGAATTCTCCGAATTTGCCTGTATTTTCCGGGATAAATGGTACATAATTCGCTTCATTGATATATTTCCAGCCAAGGAAGATAAAGATGAGCACTACGGATACTTTCAGAAGGACAATGATATCATTGACTAAGGCGGATTCTTTTGTTCCTCTGATGAGCAATAGACTCATCAAAAGGACAATGGAGACAGCAGGTAGATTTATAAGACCACCTTCCCAGGGACCGGCCGTCCATTCCGGTCCAAGATGTATTCCAAATCCTTCAAAGAACTTGACAAAATAACGACTCCAACTAATGGCTACAGTAGCCGCTCCCACCGCATATTCGAGCACCAGGTCCCAGCCGATGATCCAGGCTATAAATTCGCCCATAGTAGCGTAACTGTATGTGTAGGCACTTCCGGCTACCGGAATCATGGATGCAAATTCAGCATAACACAACCCGGCAAAAGCACAACCTAATGCCGCTACTACAAAGGAAATGGTTATGGCCGGTCCCGCATTGTTTGCAGCAGCCAATCCGGTTATGGAAAACAATCCCGCTCCGATGATGGCCCCTATTCCCAATGCAATCAATGCCTTGGCGTCAAGGGTGCGTTTCAGGGTATGATTTCCGGTTTCGTCTGCTTCCTGTAATAATCCGGAAATGGACTTCTTTATAAAAATACTCATCGGCTTTTTTTTTTTACAATTTTAATTCAATATATCAGGGAAATTTGAGTTTTAATTCGGTAAAGTTAAAAATTAGCCAATATTATTCAATATTTAATAGATAATATATTTATTTTTTTCTTAATTAAACTGAAAAATACTTTTATTCCTTCAAACCAGCACTCTGGTTATGCACCTTTAATGGATTCATATTCAAAAATAAACTTTATACTACCTTGCTCCACAAAACAGTGAGTGCGGGATAAAGGAGGATTTATTGCGATTATCTTTTAGTTATTATGGATAGAACAGATGAGCAGGCAATTAATTAATGAACCGTCAAAAACACTTTTCAATCCTTGTCCGAGAACGACTTAAACCAACGACCGGTGATAAAATATTCTTTAAATTTCATAAATGACTGAAAATTGATTGCGATAGGGTTTGAAAAAATTCGACACTATAGAGTTGATAAATTCATTCTTTCAGTCACCATAGGTCCCAATCTCATCTTTTGTATCAAGTCTGAAGAATCAATTTTAAAGCACAGCTCCTCCAATGCCTTCCGGAATCCTTTAATATTTTTAACAGAGATTGGATGTTTCGAAAAAAGGCAATAAGATATACGGCTACTTCGCTTTCAAGGTATATTTCCTTTCGTAGTTCCGCTATTTCTTGCAAAGCTTTTTCCCCCGGATAATTTGTGATAGCATACCGACTGTTTTATACGCCTGCTTATAAGTTCAGGAAATTTTGGATTATCGTTTTTCCTTGTGGCGTAAGTATTGATTCCGGATGAAATTGTACGGCATAAAGAGGATAACTTTTGTGTTGAATTGCCATCAATTCCCCATTTTCATCCGTCGCAGTAACAAGCAGACATTCAGGCAAGCTGTCTTTATTAATCACCCAGCTATGATATCTTCCGGCTGTAAAGGAAGGATAAAGTGAACCCAGCAGTATATCAGAGGGATCTTTGACAAAAATTGGTGTAGCTACACCGTGAAAAACCTTCTCCAAATTAGTCAAGGAACTGCCGAAGGCCTCACCTATTGCCTGCATCCCAAGGCATACTCCCAGAATTTTTTTGGTCGAAGCATATTTTTTTATGAGAGGGATCAGGATGCCTGCATCTGCGGGGAGTCCCGGCCCCGGTGACAGAATTATCGAATCATACCTATCCAACTCTTCTAAAGAAATGGCATCATTTCTATATACCTCCACCTCATGGGTACCAATATCTTTCACATAATTGACTAAATTGAACGTGAAAGAATCGTAATTATCAAATACCAAAAGTTTGTTCATTCTTATTCGATTTTTTCAGCGCGGGATATGGCTTTGTCCGTAAATCTGAGCAAAAGCGCAACATATATCCTCCAATTGTCAAAAATAGCACAGATGTGATTTTATCATCAGGAAACAATTTTAGAGGAAATCAATTGCAGGATACTTTCCATTTTGAGGATACTTTCTTCGTATTCTGCAAAGGGATCTGATAATGCAGTGATGGCGCCGCCTGCCCATAGTGCAGCTTTTCGTGTTGTATCGTCATAGATAAGTGAGCGAATGATGACGTTAAAGTCCCAGTCGCCGGAAGGGTCAATATAACCTACCGTGCCGGAATACAAGCCCCTTGCAAAGGATTCATACCTATCGGTCAATTTCAATGCCTCTATTTTTGGAGCACCCGTCATTGACCCCATCGGAAAGAGAGCCTCCATTGCATCTGCCAGGTCGATATCGGTCATGGTTTCACCTACAACAGTAGATATCATCTGGTTGACATGTTTAAATGCATATATTCCAAACAACTCTTCTACAGTAACGCTTGAAGGAACACATATTTTGGACAGGTCGTTGCGCATCAGATCTACTATCATGACATTTTCTGACCGCTCTTTTTGGCTTTCTCTAAGGAGTCGTTGTTGATTTTTATTCTCTGTATCATCTACCAATCGCCTGTTGGTGCCCTTAATCGGCTGAACAATCAACTTCCTACCCCTTTTTGCTACAAACCTTTCGGGGCTGGCACTGGCTAAATATAGATTTTCATGGCGGTACATTGCACCAAAGGGTGGTCCGGAAATGTCACGCAATTGCTGATAAAAATGAATGATTCTGAGGTAAATATCTTCGATATGATACGGCTGGCAATAATTGATTTCATATATATCACCCCGATGAATATGATCGATTAAATGCCCTACATCGCTGATGTAACGGCTTTTTTCTATTGCGAAATATCCGTGGCTCTTTGAAGGAGGTATCACTTCGGGCTGTGGTGAACGATCCACTGCTTCCATAAGCTCTTCAAGAGAAAGAGGTGAATCGAGGATGGTCACTTGATTATGGTTGACCGAAATGACGTGTTGGGGAACAAAGAATGTTAGAAGTGGAACTTCGATAAATGTCGGCAGAGAGGTAGTAGTGTGTTCAAAGAGGTCCTTTGCCTCAAAGCTTAGGTGACCCATGATGTATTGACCTCTATGGTGATGAAGAAATGTCCGGAAATCATTCAGCAGTTTACGATCCGGTTTGTCTATCTTAAAAATTGCCTTTACACCACAACCGATCAATGATTCATGCCTGTGATAAGGATCTAGTGAATAGCCATTATTGTCCAGGCGAAGATAATACTCGAAGGTATCAAGCCAATTGTTTATTTTCTGATCCACAGACGCATTGATTCGAAGCGTAAATATAAGGTGTGCAGGAAAACAAATCTGTGTTTCAACAGCAGATAAATACAGGAAAAAAATTTTTTTGTCAAAAGGGAATTAACAGGGCTAAGACGATGAAGGTGAAATTATGTCACTGTGAGGAAAGATACTAAGGTAAAAAAATTCAGTATAAACTGTTGAACAATTGTTGTGCGATTATCTGACTGCTATTGCCTGAGCCTAAGGAGGTATTTTTTGCAGGGGAGCTGATAATGTCGTCAATATGCAGGATAATCCGGTCATAATCCGGTCCGCATATGACACCTCTGCCTTCCTCGATAACTTCTACCCATTCCGTCTGCCGATCCAGGATTAATGAATATTTTCCATGAAAATATGCCTCTTTGATAAGGCCGCCTGAGTCGGTCAGTACCTTGTTACAATGTGCAAGAAGGGACTGAGTCTCCCAAAATCCGATTGGCGGAACAACACATATATTCGGATGACTGAGATAGCTGTGCAGACTGAAGTCTTCTACTGCTTTTTGTGTTCTTGGATGAATAGGAAAGATAACGGGAAAAGGCAATTGCGTAAAGGCACGTAAAATATTTTCAAGTGATTGCCGGTCGTTGGTATTAGCCTGACGGTGACAGGTTGCTAAAAAATATTGCCCCGGATGAGCTGCCGGAAAATGATTGAGATCGGGAATATCAAACTTACCCTGCCTTGCAAATAGCAGGTCGAGGGATGGGTCTCCGCTCAGAACTATGTGCCCGCTGACATTGGACTGGTTCAGATTATTGACTGCACTTTGTGTGGGACAAAAAAATATGTCAGCCAGTGAATCTGCAACCAGTTTATTTGTTTCCTCCGGGATAAATTTATCGAACTCTCGCAGTCCGGCTTCCACGTGTGCAATGGGAATCTGATGGAGGGCAGCACAGAGGGCTGAGGCACCGGTAGAATTGGTATCTCCAAATACGACAATCAGATTAGGCATTTCCTGGATCAATATCTCTGTCAGCCGCGACAAGACGTTGAGATATTGCTCCACAGAAGTTCCGGAACCACAATTCAGGTTGAAATCAGGCGTAGGTATCTCCAGTTCATCAAAGAAGACATCGGACAGATTATGGTCGTAATGCTGGCCGGTATGGATTAGTTTAGTCGCAACCGGATATCGACGCATTTCCGTCAATATGGGTGCCGCCTTGATGAATTGGGGTCTGGCTCCTACAACAAAAAAGATTTTTTTCATTTCAGATAAGGTTCAATCACTGAAATCAGACGGTTCGAATCATAAAACTGCAGGATGGTCGATTGGTCGGAAGTCTTTTCATTTTTTCCTGTCGCCTGCCAATTGAGGTATTTATCCAGGATAAATTGCTCAATAGCGGGATATTCTTCTTCTTTGTCGGACACGCTTATCCCTGCATTTAATCTTGATAATTCCTGAGCCAGAAATGTATCATTCTGATTTTTAACGATGCACAATATCGGGTTGCCGGCCTGAAGGTATTCAATATATTTCCCGGTAAGAATGCCGCTCAACTGATTGGATGACATAGTTAGCAAAAGGTTGATGCATGCATTTTGTTGGAGCGAGCCGGCTAAAGCTCCATCCAGCAAACCGTGATCATTCAGTATGTCTTCCAATTGTGCTTCTTGAGCCATATCCCGCCAGAATGCACTGTCTTTACCGGCGTATTCAATCCGAATCTTATCCCGCTTTACTCTTCCCGAGCCGATAAGATTGTTCAGCGCTGCAAAAACGGGCCACGGATTGCGTTCATCCGAATACATCGAGCCGGTATAGACCAAACTGAAATAGTCGGTAGTAACCGGAAGGGGAAATGCATAATCGGCATCCATGCCATTCATCACTGAAAAGACCGGTCTGTCATAGCGATCAAGCTCATCTGCCAACCCTTGAGAAACGGTCGTCATCACATCTGTACGTTGAAATAATTTTTTGTAAATGAAATGATGGATACGTGGAAAAAATTGCAGTTTATAATGCGGCTCCACCGGCAGATCCCGAAAATCGGCAATCCACACCAAAGACGGAAATTTCTTTTTGAGCCGGTTTGCCACAAAATGATCGGCAATGGGTCGGTACGAAGAATAAATATGGGTTATGGAATGTTGTTTAATCAGTCGGGATGCAGCTTTGCAACTATTTAGCATATAGATGCCGCCTCCTTCACCAAATAGGATGTTGAATGGGAAGGTATTTATCAATTTAATAAGGAATCTGCTGAAAAGGCTGGATTTAGCCGACTCAGCCACATAGCCTGAGGATGAAAATTTCTTTATAAGGTCACGATAATCAAAGGTCTTCAATTCGATGATACCTGCATCGGGCCTTATTTCAGACTTTTTTTTCGTAATGATGAATGATTGGCTGAAATGCTTGCCAATGGTTTTATACATCCGATAATTGCGCTTAGGCGCAGTGCCGAATTCGGGAGGGAAATTATAGAGGAGGAAGAGGATTTTCTTATCAGGCATGGGCGTTCAGGCCATCGATTAATTCAATAAACTGAGAGGTGACAATTTCTTCGTCAAACTCGGAAAGCGCCTTTTTCCGGCCACTCTTGCCCATTTTCTCGCGACTGTCGTCAGGAAGCAATTTGAATGTTTCAAAAGCATGCACCAATGCATCGACATCCTTTACAGGCACTAAATAGCCATTCACTCCGTCATCCACAATTGTTCTGCAACCGCTCGTATCGCAGGAGATAACGGGCTTTTCCATAGCCAGGGCTTCTGTCAGTGTTCTGGCCATAGCTTCCCTGTATGAAGGGAGGACGATGCAATCCGATTTTGCGATGATTGGTCTGACATCTTTCACATGACCAAAATATTTGATGATACCTGATTCGACCCATTCGTAAAGGGTTTCGTGGCTGATTGATGTCGGATTACCTTCATCGATTTCACCTGCCACCCAGAATTCGACATCCGGATAACGGCTTCGTACGGATCTGGCTGCTTCGATAAATTCCATAATACCTTTATCCAGAATCAATCTCGCGATAAAGGTAAATACAGTCTTTGCTCCCGACTTGTCCGGATAGCTGATGGGTTTGAAATATTCCAGGTTGATGCCGCAACCGTTGACGACCGCCGTCTTGCCTGCCGGAACTAGTGTCAGCTGAACAAAGAGATCCTTATCCTCAGCATTCTCAAATACGACGAGGTCAGCCTTGCGGAGGGATTTCCGATAAAGTCTTTTTGCCACTTTATTATAGATATTTTCGTGCAAAAACACATATCCCAGCCCGGTTATGACGCATATCGAGTGAATGCCTAGTTTTTTTGCGGCCATATTGCCATAAATATTTGGTTTGATGGTATAGTGCATGATGAGATCAGGTGCCTCCTTTCTGTAAATTTCTTTGAATTCACGGTACAATGCCATTTCCCCAAAAGGATTGACACTCTTGCGATCCAGATTTTTCAGGGGAATATGCCTGACCTCGACCTCTTCCAGCAAGTGCCCCAAATACTGGTCAGGTGGCGATATCAGCACTACCTCGTAGCCACGTTCCTTAAGAGACCTAATGATATTTATCCTGAAATTGAAGAAATTCCAGGTTGAATTGGCCACCAAGGCAACCTTATATGGTTTTTTATTTTTCAAGACTATAAATGTCGTTCGAAATTAGCCCGGACCTTATTTCCCAATTGTTTGATTTCCTGTTCCTTATTCATAGGATAAATCAATAATACATCTTCTTCTTCCACGATGATCAGATCCTTGACATCCCTCAAAATTACCAATTTATCCGTATTGTTCCGCACCAATGTATTGGTAACGTTTTCCAGGATGATATGGTCACACATCACTGCATTTCCGGACTCGTCTTTTTCTATCTGTTGAAATAAGGAGTTCCATGTACCAAGGTCGGACCAGCCTATATCGGAAGGAATCGTATAAACATCTTCAGCTTTCTCGATAATAGCGTAGTCGATGGATAGATTCGGCGTCTGAGGATACAGGTCGGAAATAAGCCCTGCAACTTCTTCTTTTGAGGCATTTCGCAAAGGCAGCAGAATCCGGTATAATTCCGGTGCATGCCTTTCGTATGCTGCAAACAAAGTTTTTATACTCATGAAAAACATACCTGCATTCCATAAGTAGTCGCCTGACAGGATGAATTGTTCTGCCGTGGCCAAATCGGGTTTTTCTCTAAATGACAAAACTTTGTGGACATGTCCCGATACGGATCTTTTTTCATAATTGATATACCCGAAACCGGTATCCGGCCTGCTCGGATGAATCCCAAGGGTCACTATAGCCTCATGATTTGCGGCATATTCAAAAGCTTCCTGGCAAAGTTGTCGATAATGTTCATCTTTAACAATCAGGTGATCGGATGGCACAAAACCGATGACAGCATTTGGATTTTCACGGGAGATTATTAAGGCAGTCAACAAAACACTTGGTGCGGTATTGTTGCGGGAAGGCTCGCCAATAATGTTTACGGCAGGCAATTCAGGCAAATGTTCACCTACAAGGCCTTCATAAGCCCGGTTGGTGACACAGTACATATTTTGCTGCCTAATCATCGGTGCAAAACGGTCGTAAGTCATCTGCAACAGGGATCTCCCCATCCCAAGCATGTCGATAAATTGCTTTGGTCTGGCCTCTCTGCTTGCCGGCCAAAAGCGGCTGCCTACGCCGCCTGCCATGATGGATATGTAGTGGTTGTGGTTCATTTAATGGTTATAGATAGGGCTTAATTTCTTGTTTAATTCTATTCACAATATCGTGCCATTCAACTTGTCGCAGCATTTCAGGCATTGCTTGTTTATTAGCATCTTCAAAATAAGATAAACTTCGAATTGCCATAAATTCGGATGCCTCCGGATATTTTTCTATATAGAATCCCAGCATTTCACTGATGCTGAAATTATCTAAAAGAAAGAATAAATCAATAAAATCTTTTTTTGACCCTCTTCCTGTAATTGCATTAATTTTCATAGCTGCAATATCTTCGAGTGAGCTAAGTCTGATGGCATCTATTGTTGTGCCCGGTCGAATCCATTTATAGGTATAATTTACAAAATCAGTTTTTATGCCGTTGATGGTAAAAATATTGATATTTTTTGACTTTGTTAGCTGCGTAATTTCATAGTTTTCAGACAACACCTGAATATCAAAAAACTGGAAATCAATTGAACCGAACAGGTCAATATCAATAGATTTTCTATGCCCGATTTGCAATGCCAATGAAGTCCCGCCAACCATTTTTAAATTTTCCAGTTCGGCAATCCCCATCAGATAGTTCAGGATTCCCAATAACTCGGGTTCGACTGCTTCATGGTGTAACATCGGAAATCAGATTTTTTGAGATCAAGTAAAAGACATAAAAAGCTCAGTGAAACATCATCAATGTATCGGGCTTTGACGCAAGTTTCCCGGATAGTATCCAGTGAATATATTTTCCTTACCAACCTCCAATCGGACATCACGCCATATCCCAACACACGGAGGATTATCTGCTCCTTATGCCGGTCAAAGTCGAGATCAGCTGGGTCACAGTCCCAAAACAGATTTGGACTGAATTGTTTGATTAATTCTTGATTGGTCATTATTCCCGAATTGTACCTATTTATACAAAATTACGACTCATTGGTTTAACTTTTGAAAATCCTAGATGTATCCGGTCTATCCCGAAACAATGCAAGTATCAAGCTAAACAAGAGGAATATATCCAATCGTAGATCATGTTCTGGCAACGTTGCGTTTATCCGACACTACTCACTATTCACTTTTAACTTAAGCCGAGACGAGAAATTTCTCCTCATACACGCATCTCAATCCTTCTTCCAGGCTAATTGCCGGGCTCCATTGTTTACAGGTCAAGATGCTGACATCGAGTAGTTTTCTCGGCGTGCCATCCGGTTTTTCGGTATTGAAAACGAATTCACCCTGGTAACCGACGATCTTGGCGATTAATTCCGCCAGTTCTCGGATGGAGATATCCTTGCCGGTGCCGATATTGACAAAGGGCCGCTCCTCATAGTTATGCATCAAATAAAAGCAAGCATCAGCCAGGTCATCGACATGCAGAAATTCACGTCGAGGGTTGCCACTGCCCCAGATTTCAACAGTTTTATCTCCATTGATCTTGGCGTTGTGGATCTTCTGCAGCAAGGCCGGTATGACATGTGACTTTTCAAGATCGTAATTATCTCCCGGCCCGTATAGATTGGTCGGCATGGCGGAGATAAAATTGCATCCGTACTGATCACGGTATGCTTCACAGAGCTTGATGCCGGCGATTTTGGCTATGGCATAGGGCTCATTGGTAGGCTCAAGTGGTCCGGTCAAAAGATACTCTTCTTTGAGGGGTTGAGGTGCCAGTTTAGGGTAGATACAAGAACTGCCCAGAAAGAGTAATTTATCGACCCCATTTTGATAGGAGGCGTGGATAATATTTGATTCTATCATCAAATTATCATACAAAAACTCAGCACGAAAGGTATTGTTGGCCATGATGCCGCCCACTTTGGCAGCTGCAAGAAAAACAAATTCCGGTTTTTCTTCTGCAAAAAATGCATCGACAGCTGCTTGATTTCTAAGATCCAATTCAGCACTTGTTCTGACCAAAATGTTATCATAGCCTACACTTCTGAGTTTGCGTACTATGGCCGAGCCAACCATTCCATTGTGGCCTGCGACATATATTTTTGAGGTCTTTATCATAAAATTTGTCCTGATTTGAAAGAATTAAATAGCAAAAATATGTCAAAATTGCAATTATTGACATTATTGATATCCAATAACAGAAATTAATATTAGAAAAAATAAAATTAAATCAACTAATAAACAATCAAATATTTTTAAATATATTGCTTATTATTTGGTTTTTTCTAATATTTCAAATATTTTTGTACAAAATCATTTGCCATGAAAACCTTTACCGCAACATTTTTTTTTCTTCTGATTTCTATATTTATTTTTTCACAAACAAAACACAACATCCGTTTTATGCTGGATGGTCATTTGCGCGAAAGTATTGTTGTCGTTCCAGGTCATACACCGCCATCGGATGGTTATCCTTTAGTAATGATGCTTCATGGCACCAGTGGTGATGGAGAAAAATTCTACAATATATCCGGTTGGAAAGAACTGGGAGAACAAGAAAATTTTGTCACTGTTTTTCCCAGCTCACTGAAATGGTGCTTCACGGATGAAGGTATAGAAAAGTATAATAGTAGATGGGTCAATGGCAATTTAACTGAAAATCCATGCTCCGGCCCTCCACAGGACTATGTGGATGATGTCAAGTTTTTAAAATTTTTGGTTCAGAAAATTAAGGATTCAATACTTATTAATCCCAAAAAGGTTTTTGTCAGTGGATTCTCCAATGGATGTGCAATGGTTCACAAACTAGCTAATGAAGCAGGTGATGTCTTTGCAGCTGCCGCCGGGACTAGTGGAGGACTTACCCAATCTGATTCTTCCCGACCTGTCAATCGAATTCCTTTGTGGCATGTTGTCGGAAATCTGGATGACAGGTTTTACAATCCTCCCAGAACGGAAGTGCCTTATGGAAGGGATACTATTTTAGCCTACTTGAAATCATATTTCGTTAGAGTTTTGGCTTGTCAGGGACTTACAGAAAATTTCACATTTTCAGAAACTCCTATTAACCATACTTATTCATTTGCTGAAAGTATGGGACAGGAACAATCCCAACCCTTTATTTTTACTCTGGTCAAGGGTATGACCCATCAATATCCCAACGGAGACAATTTCCCCATAAGTGCTCCTGTACTTTTCTGGAATTTCTTCAACCAGGTTACCAGTGCTATACATCTAACCGGGACGGCGAATAAGCCGGATTGGAAAATATATCCAAATCCCGCGTCTTCTGAATTATATATCAGTTATCCATCGATAAAATCAGTTCGCGGGTATTCCTTGATATTTTCTGATATTTCAGGGAAAGTCTTGTTTTATAAGGATAATATTACATATCCTAATTTTACTATACCTGTACATTCAATTACTCCCGGATTATATTGTCTCAGAATAATCGATGAAGATGTTTCTGTGGTAAAGAAGGTTCAGATAATTTTTAATGGGTTGTAATCCAATGGATACATTATATCCCAATGGTTAACTCATTGGGATATAATGTATGACTTGCACTTTCTATTCATATTCATGTGATGTATCAAATCCATTTTCACGCAACATTTTATCACGCTGGAATAACTCTATATCCGCCACAACCATCTCTTTGATTAGTGCATTCAGGTCATATTTTGGTTGCCATCCAAGTAATTGCCGGGCTTTGGATGAGTCACCTATAAGTAGATCTACTTCTGTCGGGCGGTAATATCGGGGGTCAACAGCGACCACTTCTTTGCCAACTGGCAATTGATACCCGGAGTCTAAACATTTGACAACATGGGCTTTTTCGCTTGCTCCCTCTCCTGAAAATTCTACTTCTATACCGGCTTCTGCGAAGGCCTTTCTCACAAATTCCCTGACAGGGGTGGTTATTCCTGTGGCTATAACAAAATCCTGTGGCTGATCTTGCTGCAATATTAGGTACATTGCTTCTATATAATCTTTGGCATGTCCCCAATCACGCTGCGCATCCAAGTTTCCCAGATACAGTTTGTCCTGCATCCCAAGTGCTATCTTCGCCACTGCTCGCGTTATCTTTCTTGTCACAAAGGTTTCACCGCGTAAAGGAGACTCATGATTGAATAAAATCCCATTGCAGGCAAACATATTATAGGCTTCACGATAGTTGACCGTAATCCAATAAGCATACAACTTTGCCACAGCATAGGGCGAACGTGGATAGAACGGTGTCGTCTCCGACTGAGGCACTGCCTGAACCAAGCCGTAAAGCTCGGAGGTTGACGCCTGATAAATTCTTGTTCTCTTGACCATATCCAACAATCTCACCGCCTCCAGAATACGCAAGGTCCCTATTCCGTCAGCATTGGCGGTGTATTCCGGTGTCTCAAAGCTGACATGTACATGACTCATGGCTGCCAGATTGTATATCTCATCCGGCTGGGTCTCTTGAATGATACGGATGAGATTAGTCGAATCTGTCAGGTCACCATAGTGGAGTGTCATTTGCACATTTGTGTCGTGTGGATCCTGATACAAGTGATCGATCCTATCCGTATTTATAAGGGAAGATCTCCGCTTTATGCCATGAACGGTATAGCCTTTATTCAATAGGAATTCAGCTAAGTAGGCTCCGTCCTGACCAGTGATTCCCGTGATGAGTGCGGTTTTTGACATGTGGTTGGTTGTTTTGGTTGTTTATTTGCTAATTCGCGAAATTGCTGATTTGTTAATTCGCTGGCTCGCAGGATTGCTGAATCGCGATATTATTGATGTGTTTATTTGTAATTCAACTACTCTTCAGTTTCATTAAAGATATACATTTTGTAACAAAATAAGGGATGTTTTTGGGAAATCTTGTAACGAAACAAGGGGTGTTGTGACAAAACTGGATTGTATTAGTGTTAAGTTAAAAGTTAATAGTGAAAAGTTAAGAATAGTTGATTGTCAGCAGTATAGGTTTTTTTGCGATATGGCATTTTTCGATTTACTTAACATTAGATAAAAATTTTGAAATAACATGGCTTCAATTTTGAAATTGCAACTCACACAGGATTTCTTTTCACCAAATTTCATTGAAACCGGTGAATGCGTTCCTTGAATTATATTAAAATTGGGGAATAGGGCGAATCCCGGTAATCGAGAAATGCATAGGTTTAAAAAGATCGTACCTACGGAGCTTGAATTTTGTTCATGGACAATATTCTACCAAATGGTCGTGCCTACAACACTAAAGACAATCACTTTGATTTTGTTGATGTTAACAATTTGCTTTATCACATTTTCAGCAGTATCTCCACGATCCTCTCAGCAGTTTTTCCATCCCATTTTTCGGGAATCGACCCTTTTTTCCAATTTCCTGCAAAAAGTGTATCCATCGCCGGAGGGATTTCAGCCGGATTGGTACCTAATAATTCATTGGTACCGATGGTGCAGGTTTCAGGGCGTTCGGTAGTGTCACGCAAGGTCATGCAGGGTATGCCCATGACAGTGGTCTCTTCGGTGATGCCTCCACTGTCGGTGATGACTGCCCTGGAATGCTTCACCAGATAGTTGAATTCCAGATAGCCCAAGGGGTCGATCAGATAAAGGTTAGGTGCTGAAACGGAAGCATGTTCCAGCACTTTGGCTGTCCTCGGGTGAACCGGGAATATTAACGGAATGCCGCGCGAAGTGTCGATGATGGTCTGCATGAGGTGAACCAAACCGGATTCCTGATCCACATTTGCGGGACGGTGCAGGGTCATGACGATATAATTGCCTTCTTGCAAATCGAATTGGTCGAATATTTCAGGTTTGCGAAGGCGATTCATGTTTTTGTGCAATGTGTCGATCATGGTATTGCCGACGAAAAAGATTTGGCCTTTGGTCTTGCCTTCCTTCAGCAGGTTCTCATTGGCAGTATCTGAGGTGGTGAAGAAATAGTCCGTAATAGAATCCGTGAGGATGCGGTTAATTTCCTCCGGCATAGCCCAGTCCCCGGAGCGGATGCCGCCTTCGACGTGTGCGACTTTGATGTTATTCATTTTCTTGGCGGTGATGGCACAAGCCATGGTTGAGGTGACATCACCCACTACTAGTACCAGATCCGGTCTGTCTTCTATGATAGCTTTTTCATAGCCTTGCATGATAGCTGCCGTTTGCTCTGCCTGAGAGCCACCGCCGGCACCGAGATTAAGATGCGGCTCAGGGATACCGAGCTGTTCGAAAAAGTCGCCGCTCATTTTTTTGTCATAATGTTGACCGGTATGAACCAAGCGGTATTGCAGGTCGGCACCATTGGTCTGAGCTTTCTCAATGGCGGAGATGATGGGGGCGATTTTCATGAAGTTGGGCCGTGCGCCGGCGATAATGTCTATTTTCATGGTTTGCTGGTTTGCTGGTTTGCTGATTCGCTGGTTTGCTGATTTGCTGATTTGCTGATTTGTTGATTCGCTAATTCGCTAATTCGCTGAATCGCTGAATGGCTGAATGGCGGTTTGCAGTTTGCAGTATGCGGCTATGTGAATCAGCGATTTTGCAATACGTGAAGTTATTTTTCAGAGTCACCGTTCAATCTACCATACAGGCTATTGAGTTGATTGCTGATTTTTTCCAAACTTTTCCTCAGATGGTCGTATTGGTCTTGGTTTACCCAGTTGAAATCCTTGGCTATGATTAGGAAGTTAATTACTTCAATTGTAGAGCCGAATGCTATATTGATAAACCATGCTTTTCTTTTATCGGTACTCCTAGACATACCTTCTGCGATATTGGCGGAAATGCTTAATGTGGCTCTTCTTATCTGGGAGGTGATGCCATATTTTTCTTCAACGGGGAAGTCCTTTGTCGTTATGTATATATCTTTAGCTAGCTGACGGGCTTCTTGCCATACTTGGAGGCGTTCGAAATAGAATTGGTGCATGAAGTGGTTGATTTGGTTTAGTTGTATGCAAAAATACTAATTCGCGAAATCGATGATTTAATCATTCATAGATTTTTGGTTTTCCGTTGCGCGATAAAGCAAATATACGATAATTCCAGTTATTGTTAAGTAGATTGTTTCGAAATTTTTGGTGTTTTGTTTATTTGTGGAATTGCTGATTTGCTGATTCGTTTGTTTACTGAATCGCTTATTTGCTAAATTGTATCTTCCTAGAAAAAGTTTTCAGGTCCCCCGTCCGACTTACATTCGGCCAATTCCGGAACTTCGGCAATGAAAGCATGATCGGCCTCACTCCGGTAAATGACAATTTTGTATTTGTAGCTTTTCATTGAGTTTTAAGTAAGATTTAAATTCCCAGATCAACTTCAAACTTTATTTTGTATTCCTTGCTCGGTAACCATTCGATTTGATTATCTTCCTCCTGAGCAAGAGCCAACGACCTACTCTTACCTTCCCAGCGCAGCCAACGAAATTACGTTTATTCCATCGGGGCGGCGATAGCTCATACCGTTTCCGGTAATAATATTGAGTGATTGGGGAGGTCCTGTTTTCGTGGTATCGATATTGTCCGCAAATACTTTTAGGTTTTTGGCTGCTTCCTCAATGAAGCCTACGCCTAATTTCACTTCAAAAGCGGCGTAATCGCCATTGCGTTTCTGTACGATCGCATTCACTTCATTTCCATAAGAGTCGTTGTAGTGAAACAAAGTGGCATCGTTGGCTCTGGCATACACCAGGAGTTCATGGATAGCAAGAGATTCGAATAAGAAACCGGTATAGTTTATATCTTTAATCAAGGCCTCTTCGTCCAAACCCAAAGCAGCTACGGCCAATGAAGGATCACATAAATGCCTTTTGGGTGACTTGCGCAACGATGCTGAAGAACGAATGTGTAGATTGAATGCGGGCTGTTTATACAATATCATCAATCTCGACAAAGCATCCAAATAATCAGTTATGGTATTTCTTGATATCTCATTATTCTCGTTGATAGCTACGTCTTTTTCCAAGGTTTTATTCTCAACCAAAGTAGCAATGTTTCTAGATAGAGAACGTAACAAACTGCGTACTTTCAGGGGATTCCTTTTCACATCAGAAACGCGGCTCATATCCACCTCGCAGAGAAGATCCACGTAACTGCGATTCATAATGAGGGCGTTTTTTGTACTCTCGCCTACTAAAGCCGGCCAACCGCCTCTGCATAATTTATCAATGATGAATTCCAGGGAAACAGCCGGCTCATAATAATCATTCACTTTGCCTTGGAGCAAATCGGACAATTTTACAGTTCCGGACGAGTAACCCAGCTCCTGCCAGCTCATTGTATCCATTTGCAAGACAGTAAAACGTCCCGCACCGCTATGTAACTTTACATTGTCTGACGGGTTGGCAGACCCGGTGAGGATAAATTGACCTTTCGCCTTACGTTCATCCACTTCATGCCGAACATAATTCCATATTTCAGGATGTTCCTGCCACTCATCAATCAACCGCGGAGATTGCCCTTCCAGCAACAATCGCGGCTTGGTAGCCATTATCCCCGGCACTTGGGGATCTCTATCCATATTCAATACGCTTTTGGCATATTGTCTTGCAGTTTCTGTTTTCCCGAAGGACTTGGGTCCCTTTATCAGCAAAGCACCCGAAGCTAACAATTTGTTCTGCAGGTCATCTTCAATTAATCTTCTGATGTATCCCAATTGATATGCAATGTTTATGGAGCAAAGATAAGAAACAAATTACTATTGTGCAGATTTTAGAGATTTCATTGTGCAGATTTCAGATATTTTATTGTGCACTTTTAAGGATTTTCATTGTGCAGATTTTAGACTTTTCGTTGTGCAGATTTTAGAAATCTTAATTTACAGAGATTAGGAATAGAGATATAATGGTGTTTGGTAAATAGGTTTACGATGGCGTCGCCACTTTCAGGGCTGTTGGATGTCTTCGACATTTTCCCTGGGGCTTACACCCCGGGCCGGGTCGTATAGGCCTTTCAGGCCTTTTTCATCCTGATTGGACTCGTTAAACGACATGGATTCGAAATTCTCTATTTTCTATATCTCTTATGGCACGAGAGATTGCTTTTATGCCTATACAGCTTTCAATAATCTCTCCTCGCAATATTCGTTTCTCAATTTCCTACACTCAACATTATAGCATTCAATTTCTCACTCACCTCCTTAATTGCTTTCATGATTTATTTTGTCTGAGCCTCTGATGCTTTTTTGCTGCCCGAAACATATTGTCTCAACAATTCGGGGTTGATGTTTCCGGTTTTAACCAGTTGGCTGATGTTAACTTCCGGAATCAAATCAAAAACAGATTACAGATCAACTTCAAACTTTATTTTGTACCCCTTGCTCAATAACCTTTTGGTCTGATCATCTTCTTCTTGAGCAATAGCCAACATCTCCTCGAGATTTGATTTCACCACTTTATAATCCAAGGCACCCGCTACGATACTGTCTATCTCTCTAACATAAGCGAAAAACGCATCCTCATTTCATTCGATAATTACGGTTAGTTGTTTCATGGGATTTTTTATTCCGGCTTTTTATGGTGTATTGTGCAGATTTAAGGATTTATATTGTGCAAAAAATAGAAATATGGTTTAATACCGTTTAGTTAAGAAGTTGGAAGTTGTGTCACCACTTTCAAGATTGTTGTGTTGGCCTTTCTGGTCTTGATTCATTTTCAATTTTTCCCAAAGGAATCCTTCGGACACTTTCCATTATTCACTATTCCCCTCCTAAAACGGCCTCTCCGGCAATCCCTTAAACCACCTATACACAATATCCGAAGACGGGAAAATAATGACCCATATAGTAACAATTACAATCTTGGAATCAACCCACAAAGATTGGTTTTTTTGATACCACATTTCTAATTCGGCTTTGTGCGGGGATAACTTGTTTAACAAGAACGATTCCAGATCTTTTCCTTCTTCTTTAATTTTTGTAACTATTGTTTCTTCATCTCTGAAAATGATTGACCCAATACCGGAAAGCCCCGGCTTTACATTATATACCTTATCTTTCAATTCTTTCGGATAGCGGTTCAGTGTTTCTTTGACAAGTGGTCGAGGACCGACAATACTCATATCTCCAAATAGAATATTAAGCAATTGGGGTAATTCGTTGATTTTAGTTTTTCGTAAGAACCCGCCCATTGGGGTAATACGCGGGTCTCCTTTTGTTGTAATCATTCCTCCGGGTAAATTGGGACTGTCTTTCAACATGGTGGCAAATTTAAACATTTGGAAAGGTTTGTTCTTAAGGCCAATTCTTTCTTGGAGATAAAAAATATAACCTTCCCCTGTCAATTTCAACCCAATCATAATTGGTATCATGAGTGGGCTTAGGATAAGGATAGCAAGTCCCGAAAGGGAAATATCTATCAAACGTTTAATAATTTTGTACATATTAAAACAAGTTTAGGTTACATCTTTTGATCTAAAGATTTTCCCGTCTCTATATGGTGGAAATCCGGCAATAAATCAGCTAATAAATTTACGATGTCGGACTTATTGATTTCCTTTTCGAATAATTCTTCAAAGCGATCAATAATATTGTGAATTTTTGATTGTGGGAGTCGAGGTGCATTTTTTATGATACCTAGAGATTTGAAACGATCGTTGTTTACAATATCGCTTTCCGTGTAAAACTCTTCGTACATTTTTTCGCCCGATGTATCTGATTCGAAAAAATATACCGGATAAGTATCAGAATCCGAAGTCCAAGTAGCTGCCTTTTGTTTAGCTTCTTCCTCAGTCTGACAATAATCGCATCGATATCCTAATTCTTCCAGAAATCTTTCAGCTATCGTGGAAAATTTCATCATAGAATTTTCTTCTAAATGTGGAAAGAAGATATCCCCTGATTCGCCCAATAATGAAGCCAGCATGCATAATTCACCCGACTCTTGGGGGGAAACGAAATATCTTTTTACGTCTGAGGGAGAAGAGAGCGGCTGTCTTTTCAACATACGCTCAATAAATCCATAAAGCAAACTACCGTTACTAAAAGCCACATTGGCAAATCTTGCTGTACTTATTTTTATCTCTTTGGTATAAGCCATCAGAACATGTTCCATGACTTTCTTGGTGGCTCCCATCACGTTGACCGGGTTAGCAGCTTTGTCGGTAGAGACAGAAAAGAAGTGTGCCGGTGGATTTTCTTTAACGTTTTCTAACAATTTCATGGTATTGAAAATGTTATTCCTAATCATAGCTTCTATTGCCAAATGATCTTTTTCACTTCGAACATGTTTGTGTGCTGCGAAACAAGCGATTACATCAAACCTTTCCCGTTTCAGCAAACGCTCAAAAATTTTACCACCAAAATCAAAAGGATAAGTTATATATGATTCCGGAATATTCAAATTTACACTGCTACGTAAATCCCGTGTTAATTCGGTCAGGCCATTTTCACTTTGATCCACAACAACCAAGCTTTTCGGTTGAAATCTTAGGATTGATTTAATATAGTTTGAGCCAATTGTACCGGCCCCACCAATTACAAGAAAGTTTTTTCCATCGATTTCTTGTGCCAATTTAATCCTATTATCGTCAATATCTTTCTTCAATAGACTTTCAGATCTTTGAGTAATATTATCGCGAAGAAATTTTTCTATATTAAAAAGCAGCATAATTATCGTATTAATTTGGATCCAAGTTTATTTGTTATTGATACTAAAGCTATCCAGAGTTTTTTTAATTCCATCCTGAATAGACATTGGCAATTTTGAGAGATCAAGTGCATTCTTTATTTTCTCATTAGAAACCATGTATGATTCTGTTAGTTTCTTAACTTTTTCGGAATTAAGCGGTAGATGTAACAGATCTCCCAATCTGCCCAGTGCATGAATAATGGGTTTGGGGGTTTTCCACAATTTAGGCTTGATATGTTGGCTTTTACCAATTAATTGTATTAATTCATTAGTAGAAAGAAATCCATCATCTGCAAAGTTGTATATTCCCGACTTAATGTTTTTATTTTTTAGCATTTGTAAAATTAGAAACGAGAGATTGTCAACACTTAGAAATGATCTTTGATTGTCAAAAGCAGCCAGTGGCCATGGTAATTTCTTTTCTATAAAATGATATAGCAAATTAAGGTTACCCTTATTATTCTTTCCATGAATCATACATGGACGGATAATAAAGAGTCTTTTATTAGAGGGAAGAACCTGATTTAATAAGTAAGATTCAGCTTCGAGTTTTGATTTTCCATAAGCAGTTTGAGGTGATGGCGTATAGTCTTCCTTTAATAACCCATCAACTTTGTCGGCAACGGCTTTTACTGAGCTAAAGAAGAAAAAATCAGTAGCTGATGAGTGTAAAAATTCATTAAAGACATCGATTGTTAAGTCCCTGTTTACTTTATAATATTCTTCTAAGGAAGATGTGTTTTGTGTATCGTGAGCTTTGCCGGCGAGATGGATTACGGCAGTAGGAAAAAGCTTAAAAGCAGATTGCCAATTTGGATCCCTTAGGGCAATTTCAATAGCTTCAATTGCATTATAATCAAAGTACTCCTTTAAATTCTGACCAACAAAGCCAGATGATCCGCTAATTGCAATTATCATATTTGATTATTTCGTAGAATATGAATTATACTTATTGTTATATTAAGCTGAGAAAAGAGGTTTTAAAATTTTATTTCATATGGATTTCTGTGATATCAATAGATAAAAAATCGTAGCTGGTGATTATTCTAGCTTCAGGAAATTGGTTCTTCATATATTATAAATGTCTTATCTATTACGTCAATTATAGAATATTCCTTTTCTGCCTTTTTCCTAGCTTCTAACCCCATATTTAACCTTTTCTCTTTATCGAAGCCCAAAGATAACATTGCTTTTGAAAGTCCTAAATAATCTTTTACTGGTACTATAATCCCCGATCTTCCGTCATCAATAACGTCCTTGCACCCTGGTGCATCTGTTGTGATTATAGGTCTACCAATTGCGCAAGCTTCAATGAGAGACTTAGGTAGTCCTTCTCGATAAGATGGTAAAACCACTACATCAACATCCGCTATAAGACGTTTCATGTCTTGAACGAATCCTAGGTATTTAATCTGATAATCTTTTTCCCATTCAAGAATTTTTTCTAAAGGAATATGTGCTTTGTTTTCCTCATCGATTTTTCCAGCAAGGATAAATTGAAAATTCTCGGGATTTTCCTTTTTTATAATTGATGCAGCTTTAACGAATTCATAAACTCCTTTATCCCATAGCATTCGAGCGGGTAGTAAGAACTTAACTATAGGATTCAACGGGGGAGGAATGTAATTGTATTGGTTTAAATCAATCCCAGACCCTTTTATGATATTGATTTGTGATTTGACTAAAATTTGGGAATCTAGAAATAGCTTAATATCGTCATTATTCTGAAAAACGAACGTTATTCTATTTGATTTGAATAATAATTTAAATATAAATAGAATTAATTTGTGAAGACCATACGTTCTGGTATCGTTAGTGAAGACATACCCTAATCCCGAAAATGCGTTCACAATTTTTTCTACCCTATTGATTCGTGCGGCAAAGGTGCCATATATAATTGGCTTTAAAGTTACGTTATGGACGATGTTTGGTTTAAATTTTCTTAGATGCGAAATGATTCTGATTAACGTTTTCAATTCGTTAAATACATTTAGACCCGATCGACTTGTAGGGAGTTCAACAACTTCGAAGCCTAATTCTCTTAGAATATGGGCTTGCCCAGTATTGATTGTTAATATGCTCACTTTAAAATTTCTTTTTTTAGCTTCCATTATAATGGGAAGTCTATGCGAGATTAGAAACCAATCAACATTAATAATAAATGAAATTTTCTTCATTTTATATTATATCTAATATAACCATATAACCACTGTGATAAAGTCGGATGGTAATTTAGTTTACTTTCGCTAACCATTGGTGCAATGGTTTCAATATCTAATCCTGATGAATAGTCTTTAATAGTCTCGAGTAATTCAGGTAATATAAGACCATATTGCAGTACCGGGTATGTGCTGAAATTATCTTCGCTTGTGGGGGATCCAATTACTTGCTTGATCACATTGCCAGTATCAATACCTTTGTCAACAAAATGCAATGTGCTACCAAATAAATCAGCTCTCTGTGTTCGAAGAGACCAATATCCGCCATGAACACCCCTGAACAATGGAGTAATTCCTACATGGATATTTATTATAGGAAATGGGATTTTTTTTAATGTTTTTTTTGATATAATCCTCGTCCCATTAATTATGATAATTGCGCGATTTTCGTTTTTAAATACTTTGGAGAAATCAATTTCATTTATATTTTCAACATAGTGTAAAGTATCGGACTGGATGGTTTTATCATCTAAATGGAATTCATTTTCAATTTTATTTATTCTTCTTTTGCTAAAAAGTTTCAAAATGGGAAGAATCAGAGACAAAAATAGTAATTGGCCTAATACTTTCTTCACTCCAAGTACTTTGGCCCTTCTCTTCATCATCAAGTACTTACTTGGTTTGTTTTCTATGTATATCGCAGAAACTCTGAAATTTGTTTTTAGATAATTATAAACATAATTAGATGATTTGCCTTTTCCGCAAAATATATATACTCCTAAAGCGTCATTCATATCTAAAGATTATCAAATTCATTACATGATGCTGAAATCATACCGTACTCTTTTTTTAAACTATTAAAATGATTTACTATTTCTTGTAACATACATAAATTTTCCAATGTATTTAAACCAAAGTTATGAGGATGCCACCACAAATGATATAATTTCTTAGTTTTTGCGGCTTTACTCATTTCATTTTTAATTCTTCTCATTTTTAACCTTTCCAACATCTTATATTTTGTAGAATATGGTCGTAAGAACCTGCTTGCTTTTATATTTATTAAAATATTTGAGGTCTTTTGCGGCGGTTTAATTAAATTGTTGAAGATTGGGAAAAAACTATCAAGAAATCGCAAACTCCGAATAATTGGGTGCTCTTCAGACCTTTTTCTCGGTCGATTTATGAAATTGTCATTGTTACCACGGAAAAATTGAAATCCGTTCTCGTAATAGAGGTCTAAACTTTCATGACTGTATTGATTTCTTGGAAATATAATTGTATTAATGGGCACATTTAAGGATTCTGTTATTGCTTTAAAAGAAACAATATCATTTTCTATATCTTTAAAATTTATATTATCTTCCAAATGAAATAAATGTGAATAGGTGTGAGAAGCTATTTCCTGATTTGGACATTTTAAAATTTTAGCTATTATACTTGATGCAAAGTGATACGGATCTTCTATTTCATTATTCCCAACTTCCTCTATGATTCGATAGTTGTCATATTTGCTATTATTGTAGTGAGGCAGGTTGAGGGGATTAAGCCTTTTAATTTCTTTTTTATCTTCAGCGAACAAGAAGCCAACAATCGCCCATGTTACGTGGATATTATTGCTCTCAAAAATTTTTAACATACCCTCTATCGCTTCTCTAGTACCATCTAGATTTTGTTTATACTCAGAAATAGAACACCTAGGAGCAACGCCCCAATGTAATTCAAAATCTAAAGAGATTGTGAATATTCCATTCTCAAAAGTAGCCATATTCAACTAATATACTTTACTATCTTATCTACTGAATGCATGAATCGTCTCAATGCTTGAGAGTAAAAAAAACGGATTGGTAAGATTCCAGTTAATTTTATAATTACTTATAATTCTAAAAGCATTGATATTAAAATACAAATATATGTAGTTTATAATGTTATCGCTCTATCAAGGATGCATATAGTCTTTGATGAGATCGGGTTGTAACCTCGATGTCATAGCTATTGATGACCTTCTTTTGGAAAGACGAGGCTTTTAGTAAAGCTTCTGAATAATTATCCATTGTGTGTTTCATTGTCTCCTTAAAATTATCTAAGGGAACGACATAACCCTCGTTAGTGGAAATAATTGAAGGAATGACACCTACTGGAGTAGTGATGATGGGTAAACGACTCGCCCCTGCTTCTAATATAGATAAAGGCATGCCTTCCCATAAAGAAGGGAGTAAAAAGACATGGGATTCTAATAAATAATCTACGATATTTTCATGAAAGCCTAGCATATGTATTTTTTCGGTTAATCCATTAGTCTTGATTTTAACTTTCAACTCCTCGTACAAAATACCATGACCAACGAGGTGGATTTGAAATTCATATCCTTCTTTTATTAATTCTTTAACGATAGGGATTAGCACTTGATGATTCTTTACATAATCAATTCTTCCAACACAAATGAAAGTAAATATTTTATTTTTCGATATTGGTTTCATGAATTTTGAAGTGTCAATACCATTAGGAATCACAAAAGCATTATCTTTTAAAAAATTCGATCTCATGGTCGTATCAAAGATAATATCAGCAGATCTTAAAGATTTTGTTATTCTCATAAAATTCATTCGCATTATGCTGTTAAGACCCTGTTTGTCTGCAGCGTTCCCAGAATAATTCGTAGTATGAGGAGTGAAAACGATTTTGATTTTTGGGTAAAAAATTTTTATAATTAGTGCCGCCACTAAACTGTGGAACATATGAGCATGTGCTATTTCAATCTCATCTTTTTTTATTCTTTTATAGATCATAGATATTCCTTGAAAAAAAGAGAACAAGGTCCTCTTTTTAACCACGATATTTGTTTCAATACCATTTTCAATAAAATTTTTATAAAGCTGATTCAATGGACTAACGGAATAAACAAGAGTTTTTATACCGTTTGTTTTTAAATTAGTGCAGAGATCTAATAATAGTCGCTCCGCACCACCGGGCCGCAATCCAGTAATTATCTGAAGTATTTTATGATCTTTCAATGTTTTGTTTTTTTGTTATAACAATCAATAGTTTTCGTAGTAATACTCTCTGCGACTTTCGTCCACTTAAAATCCTTTGCTATTTCTCTATTAAGTGAGGATATCTTTTTGCATAATTCTGGAGAGTTGACCAATGTTTTAATATAATCTATGTATGTTTCTGGCCTATAATCATAAGCTACGAATCCGTTAATTCCCGTTTGCACGATATGTTCAATTCCTCCCGCATTAGATGTAATTATAGGTAATCCACTTGCCATGGCCTCGAGGGCAGAAGTGGGCGTACCCTCGGCCAATGAGGTCAACAAAAAACAATCGGAACTATCGTATAGCTCCTTTACTTCTTCATGGGATTTATAACCCATCAAAGTAACATTCTTTATATTTTTCTTTATTATGCTTTTTTTTAAAGATTCTTCTTCATCGCCCTTGCCTACGATGCTAAAATCAATGTCAGGTAATTTTTGAGCTATTGAAATTACAAGCTCCAGATTTTTTACTTTAACCAAATTAGCCACTGTAACCACATGAAAATTTACCTTCTTAATATTTTTATTCGATTTTATAAAAAAAATACCGTTTATTCCACTTGGTTGGAAGTAAATCTCTTTCTGAATTAGATTTTTTATTGCTACAGTAGAATCATATCCTGTGGCAAATATAATATCTGTCTTTTTTAAGTTTGATTTTAATAAATGCCTTTTAAACTTATTATCTTGTATCATTCCATGATACGAAAAAACAATAATGCAGGCTTTTGTAATTTTTTTTAATAGTCTTGAAAAAACTAATGAACTCCAGTCTCCATGAATATGTATCACATCATATTTTTCATGACGAATAAATAATTTATATAGTAAGGTCATATAAAATATTAATATTCCGAGAAACTGTGGTTTAATTTTATTTACCTTTAAAGAAGGTAATATTTGAACATCGTTAGTAGAAAGAGGTGAACCTTGATTATAAAAAATGGTAACTTCATGAATTTTACTCTGGAAAACACTTAAATTATAAATGTGCTTTTCCATTCCTCCCTTCATAGGGGGTAACTTGGTATATATTCTTAAAATTTTCAAAAATAAAGAGAATTAAAGTTGTCTAATGTAAATTTCTTAGAGTTAATCTATACCTATCAAAAATAGAGTTCCACTCATAATTCTGAACAGCATTTGAATAAGCATTTGAGCTTAAAAATGTACGAAGAGAAATGTTGTTTAACAAAGAATTAATCATTTCAACATACTCATTCATATCTCTAACACTCTCTATCAATAATCCATTTTCATTATCAATAATAATGCCTTCAATTGATCCTACATTGGTAGAAACAATAGGCATGTTCATAGCCATTGCTTCAAGCAAGGTTCTGGGCATACCTTCGCTAATAGAACTTTGTATATATATCTGAGTGTATTACCAAATCAATTAATTCTGCTTGTGGAATCCAGTCAATCAAGATAATATCTTCCCATTTATCTGCAGGTATCATTGCTTCGTAATTAGTTTTTAGACTTCCACCACCAATTAATGTTAGTTGCCAATTATTCTCTAAGCAACATTTGATCAGGAATTCATAATTTTTAGCTTCTACAAACCTGCCAATAGAAATTAATTTAGGTTTTCCAAGAATTGCAAAATCTGTCTTTTAAACAAAAATTAAGTTGTTAATTCATATTTTGAACTTCCTCTCTATACAATATGAACATATCTTCCCAATTATATTTTGTATAAGCATCAAGCAGTGCTGTCCTTCCCAGTTGCTCTCTTAACTGGGGATTTTCTATTAATTTACTGATTGCTATTTCAAGCTCTGTTATTGAATTTGAATTTATCAATATTGAATTTGCATTATTTAAAATTCCAGGAATAGCGCAAACATTCGTTGAAATGATCGGAAGTCCTATAGCCATAGCTTCCAAAATTGTACGTGGCATTGCTTCGCCATAATAAGGCAACGACGGCTGTATATAAATGTCTGCTTTTTTTAGATAGGCAATTAGTTTTTTCTGTTCTATCCATTCAATCAATTCAACATTTGTATCAGACCCAATTATATCTCTATACTCATGTGTTAGCTTTCCACCTCCAATTAAAACTAATTTTATTCTATACTTCTTAGAAAGACTTTTACAAACCCGAATTGCAAAGTCATATCCTTTTTGCTTTACAAACCGACCCACGCTAATGATAATTGCTTCATCTTTAATTAAATAATCTTCCTTTGGAGGATAAAATAACTTACAATCCACTCGGTTTGGTATCAAACAAATATTCTTTAATCCTACATTTTCAAATAACAATTCAGACATCACTGAACTAAGGGACCTTACTTTAGTTGCATTTCTGAATACATATTTTGACAAACGAGAGAGAAACTTCTTTTTTAACGTATTTTCTTTGAAAAAGTCAAAATAAATATCTCCATGAATTTCAATCATTATTGGAATTGCGAATATTCTTGCAGCCAAAACACCCGTAAATCCTCCAAAAATTGCATCCTGTGCAACCAATTTAGTAATTTTATACTTTCGTATATAAAAGAATAATATCCAGCTTGTAATGATAAAGCTCCATTGCCTCTTAGTTATAGCCGGCACTAAGTGCAGGTATAAGTTTCCTTCCTGATAATGATGTAAACGATTATCCTTGGCTCTTGCTAATACGTGATACTCATCAGCGCCTTTAGCCAGCTCTTTCCATATTTTTTTTGTAAAGTGATCTACCTCTAATGCTGGAAACTGATTGGCAGAAATATGCAGAATTTTAATTCCCATCACTATGCATTAAATAATTTATCCACATACATACTTGCCACATTCGGTGTAGCATATTTTTCTACAAATGCCCTGTTTATTCCTCCCAACCGGACTCTTTCCTCAGGCCTTGCTGCTAAATCTATTAATGCTTTTGCAAAACTGTCCCTATCGGTTTTAGCAACAATATAAGGCTGCTGTTCCAACGGCATAATATCCCTAATACCACCGGCATCTGTAGATACGATGGGCAGCCCCATGGCTTCAGCCTCCAGTATTACTCTGGGGAATCCCTCTGCCATGGTCGGATTAATAAATATATCAGCTATCGAATAATAGTCTTGAATGACGGCATTAGGCATAGATCCTAATATCTTTATTTTATCCTTATGCGTTGATTTAGTTAAAAGTTTTTCCAGTTTAATTTTATCGCTTCCGCCTCCAATTATAATCGAATAAAAGTTTTGTTTTCCTTCCGACTCATAAAACTTATCCAGCACATAGGGCAGATAGAATAAGCTTTCTCTTATAGGGGATAATCGGTGCACAAACAAGATGATTTTTGCATCCTTAGGCAAACCTAAATTCAACATTTTTTTGGCTCTTTCCAAATCTTCCCCTTTATTGACATTAAAACGCAGCAAGTCTATATCATTGTATAGAATGACTATCTTATCTTCTTTTACCCCGGCCACATCACTGTAGTATGTTTTCATTGCTTCAGGGCCGGTAACAAAACAGGTAACAAAGGTTTTGATAAACCAAAATTCAATATCGTCTCGTAAAAGCGCATACCTGCTTTTAGTTTTCCTATTAAACTCGAATACTGTACCGCTGTGCCAATAATAAGTTTCTGTTTTTCTGTACAGAAACGAGAAAAGTATCGGAACAATAATACCAGCCTTTGATATCCTCGTAAAGACTTTTGTATATCCTTTAGAGTATAATTTTCTAAGAATATTAAAAAGACATATAGGCCTTCTCCATTTGGAAACATTTAATGGAATGCCATACACTTTAATAATTCCGGAATTAACAACGGGTTTTGCCTCACATTTTTCGATGACCAAAGCCACCTCTACACCGAGATCTGCAATGGCTTCCAGGAGATTAATCACATGAAAAAAATGCTGATCCGAATTATTGGAATAATGATTTAAAATGTAAATTAATTTCTTACTCATTTTTTTAATTCTCGCTTTATCTTCTTTCTGCCAAATTTTTCATACACAAAAGGAGTTGGCTCATGTAGCAGTTTTTCAAAAACATCAATATTGCTCCTGTATTTAATAACTTTTGCAGGGTTGCCTACTGCAATACCATAGTCTGGAATATCCTACGCGACCACTGCTCCGGCACCTATTATCGCGCCTGTGCCTATAGTAACTCCGGGCAGTATGATTACATTTCTTCCCACCCAAACATAAGGTTTGATTGTTACTTTTGATGTTAAAAAAATATTGTCGAATGGGATAGCAGCCAGATCGGGAGAATTAAAATTATGTGTCCTTGAGTAGATGATTACTCCAGGTGCAAATATTACACCTTCTCCTATTTCAATTCCACCGGTTCCATCAAAGTCAGCACCAGGCCCTATATTTACATTCTTTCCTATTTCAATATTAGAAGGTACAAGAAAGTTTGATCGAATCGATTTAAAATTACTATTCTTTCCAACAGATTTAAATTTTAATTTCTTATATTTAAAATAAACAAAAAATGAAATTATAAAATTAAATAGTTTCATTTTGAACTTTTTTATTAAAATATAACATAATGTACTGTTGAATGATGTTTGTAATGATAAATACAATACACAGACTCATAAGAGAAAACTCCCACATATAATGAATAAAGCCAATAGATAAAACGGAGGTAATAATATACGCCACTTGTGACAGATTGATCAATGTCATGTTATAGTTAGCAATATGCTTAAGCCGTACCAACAACGAAGGAATATAAAAAACAAAAAAGAAACTTGCCACAAGCGTTTCAGCTAAATATGTCCTATTAAGCATGGCATACAAGTAAATGTTAGTAAACCCAATAAAAAACAAAACAACTAAAAAGCTAAGTAGATATCGGATGCGCACCACCTGATTATAATGTCTGCCAAAATTATCCCGATTCACAAAATAAGCTTCCAGGGTTCGTAATATAGAGCTTACAAATGTGGCAGATTTTAGGATAAGGCTAAATAAGCCAAGCAATTCTTTGGAGACAAAAAACTGAAACATAAACACATTGACCTGGCCTTGTAGTTTTTTTAATGACGTACTTAAATAATAGGGTAAGAATTCCTTTACATTCTTTCTAATATACTCAAATGCTTGTCGAAATCTAAAAACATTTCTTAATCGAAAATAGGGGTCGTCGAATAACGCTATTAACAGAATGATGCTCTGCGGAATAGAAATTGCCAGCAACAAACTCCCAATATCCTTCAGCATATTCAGGTAATAAAAAACTATTATGATCAAACATTTGAAAAGAGCTGATAAGCCCAGCACCTTAAAATAGCGATATAGTTTTCCCTGAGCCTGCATCGTTACATCCAGGTAATTATACCAGCTTAAACTGATGGCATAAAAAATGAATAGAAACGGATTGACATCAAGGTTCTTAATTATAGAAGAAACAATCAATAAAATTATAATATAGATGAATGAAAATAACGAATAGATGGAGTAATATAGTTCTATAAACTTTTCATTATCCTGATATTTAAAAACCGCTAAATTTGGTGGAACAAGGACAAAAACTAATCCTACTAATGCTATATATACTGAAAGAATAGAAAACTCTCCAAATACCTCTATTCCAATTGTCCTAACAATAATAAAATTGCTTAAAAAAGAAAAAAAGGAATAAGCAAGATTCCAGGTATTTATTTTAAGCATTTTTTTAAAGAACGACATGAAATAAAATAGAATAGTTATACCTTAAAAATGATAATTTTGAAAATAGGGTTAATTAGATAGTTGACTTCTCGAAAGGCAACTTATCATTCCATATGAAGTAACAAATAAGATAAATAGAAAAGAAGCTGGTAAGAGCCAGTTAGCGGAGATAACAGTCACAAAAAAGGTGATAAGCCAGAAGTAAACTATTATACTAATCTCTCTTTTCACTTCATCATCAGACTCTTTGTTTTTTCTATACATTTCTCTTGCGTTCTTGAAACACCCTCTGATAAAAATTAAAAAAACAGTAAGTCCTACCAAACCGGCTTCACACACTATCTGAATATAAGGATTAAATGCGGAGCCTAATATAGTCATAGCAGATGGAAATTTCCATGAGAGTCCTAAATTTCTAAAAACAGGCTCAAATCTTTCTTTGACATAGTATTGATAAGTCCCGAAACCATATCCTAAAAAAGGTTTTTCAATTACCATCTCACTTGCTGTTAGTAAAGAAGCAAGGCGTAAGTTACCATTTTCAGATTCAGGGTCGCGAAGAGTAGTGTTAATTCGTTTCACCACACCTATTTGTTCGATTTGTTCTTTTAAACTCCAAAAACTGCCAAGAATTATACATGCACCGAAAAACAAGTATCCTAAATGCGCAACATTAAATTTAAAATTTCTGAGGCTATACAAGACCATTATAAATACAAATGAAAAAGTAGCTCCAATACTTCCAGTACAAAGTAACGCTGTAAAGTAAATAATGAATAGAATTAGTTTTTTCCTGACAACAGCATCCAATGAGAAGAAGACAATTATTAATGAAACTTCATCACCCATAATGCCAAAGGCTCTGGAAGTATCTCCCTGGACAACTCCAGCTTCAAAGAAATTAGATAAATCTGGTTTTAAATAGGATAGTATTACTAAAAGGGCGTTGATGATTCCGAACAGTCTGATACCATTAAACAACCTCCGAATATCATCTTCATCCTTAGCAAAATTGTATATAAACAGGGCAATATTTAAAGTAAGAATAATATGTGCTGAAACAGAAAGGCTATTTAGAAAGTATGTTTTATTTTGAAATAAAACTGATATGCAAGAAGAAAGTATTAGAGCAGATAAAATAATGAAAGGCATAAACACCTTTCCAATTTTACCGTCTTTTGCAAATACCATAATATTCATAAAAAAAAATAAGACTTTCAGAATAAGTGAAAATCTTATTTCTAGGCCTGATCCTAGTGAAAACAAAACAGCATCAGTTCCTATCATGTTCTCGATGAGTACACACCAGAAATATATTATTACCCAGACCAATAGCTATTTAACTTGTTTAATTTGATTTGATTTCAAACTTCTTTTATCACAATCAGGACAAAAACTATTTTTATAGTCAATTTTAGAATTTACTATCCTCAAAGATTTTGACCCCGAATCAACATTTTCACAAGTAATCTTACTGTTTTTAATAAAAGATCCCGGGTGTAATTTTTGTGACACATAATGCATATTTTTTAACCTAAGATTGTCGCCTTCCAGCTGGCAATATCGTGCTAAATACCCTCCATCTACATCTGCATTAATTAATTTAACTACCTGAGAATTTTCCTGTGGATTATCGTTCCCAAGGAATAAAGATCTGTTGCTAGGAATCGAGGCTTTTAACCCTAAAATTTGAAGTTTTTTGAATCCCATCAAATTGATATAACTATTATAGTCATTATTCTTTGTAGCAACATTTTGAATTTGCACTTGTGATAAATAAACTTCATTAATCAAGATTTCACCTTTTTCGCATATACTATTGATACCCCATCGTTCAAAATTCATAATTGATAAAGAATCAATTTTTATTTTAGAGCATTGGCGAAAAGTAAGACCATCCATTGTTTTAATGGGGTAACTAGGATTTGATCCTTTTTTATTTCCATCTACACATATAGAATTCATTTTGACATTTGATACCAATATATCATCACCAATTATACCTATAGGTCCACCTATGTAATTATTTAATTGAATATCTTTTAAAGGAAGACTACCTGGATTACACTCTATATCAAAACCGAAGAGTCCAGCATTTTCAACTTTGACATTCCTAATTTTTATATTGTATCCTGAAACAATGGAAACACCATTTCGGTAGCAATTATCTACCTCAATATCTGATGCCACTATTGCGGAAGGTATTCCTCCTTTGATAGACGATCCTATGTAAAGTCCATCCCCTCTTATATCTTTAGCACGGATTCCTAAAATTTCTACATTCTTAATATCCTTACTGTTTGTTATAACAGCCACCGCATGATTCCATTCACCTGATGCATTATTTATATTGCCTACAACAGACAATTTACCCAGTTTAACATTAGAACCGTTTATTAAAATAGCTGGGGTATTTGGGTTAGTAGCGCTTGACTTGAATATTGTGTTAAATCCATCAGTTATTACAGTTTTATTATCAGGAATTATTAGTTGATTAATATAATATGTACCAGCAGGAAAGTAAATGGTATCAAACTTTATAAAAATTTGAGAAAAATTAATATCGTTCTTCCCTATCTTAAAATAACTACTTCTTTTAGGATTAAGAAGGCTACAACTGGAAAGGTTAAATGAACCAATTAGGATCAATAAACAAATTACTCTATTCAATGTATGCTATTTAAAACATTCTTAATAAATATAAATACAAGAGATAAAAGTAAGCCCGCCATAAATCCCACAGCTGTATAAATAGTTTTTGATGTAACAATCGGTTTTATAGGTTTAATTGGTGAGTCTATAATTTGTATTGTAGGTGTTTTGCTATTAAGGGAAAATTCTGCAATTTCCAGGTTCTTAAGTGCCTCACCATATACCATCAGTAGTACATTTGCGTCGCGTCTATTTAATACAACGGGAACATTATCTGTTTTCCTCCACTCTCCTAAAGTTTGATCCTCAATTCTTGCAGAGGAATACTCTTTTTGGTTCATTTCAGCGAATAATTTACTGACTTTTTGTTTTAAAATACTATACGTTTTATATTCTTTTTCTATTGATTTAGAGATATAAAATTCTGATAATTTTTGAAATAGTGTATCGACAAAGTTAATACTTAATTCTTCATTAATACTATTCAAAGCCATTTCCATTATGCCACTTTTTTCACTATAATTAGTTGATAGTATGCCCTTTTCTCCTGTAAGTAAATTATACGTTTTTATAAGCATACGATTTTCTTCAATAGTAAAAGAATCTACATTTGAATGAGTAAATAAAACATCTTCCTCTCCATCTTTATTAGTTTTATTTAGTTCATAAATATTAATGAAGTGATTGACAAAATAATCAGTCCTTTCATTTACTTTTACTTTTGCCAATAGAGCACTCTGAATTATATTCCTCGATTTAGAAAGCTCTATCATTTTATCTAGATTAATCTTCCCAGAGCTTCCTACTCCAACTCTACCCAATAAAACAGCAAGACCACCAGTCAATTTGGAACTTTCATCTTCATTAACCATGAAAGTAAGTTTTGCCGGATATATAAACGGTTTCATTTTTGCGTAAAAATAGCCAGCGACGCCTATGGCTATGCAAAAAAAAAGGACAATCCATTTAAGCTTAAAAATATCAGATATAATAACCTGATATAATTTAGGTAATGAATTAAAATAGGATAAATAATTAATTTTTTTCACTTTAATAAATTAAATACAACGGAATTATTCTAACATTTATTTCTAACATTTATCATATTAGTTATCAATTATGCATAAAATAAGATTATGGTATTCAACTATTTATGACATAAATCTTATCTGTTTTATCTTATAAAGTAAGTGATAATCAACATTATATCATAGTTAATTATATCTGATTTCTTCATAAGTCAGTCTTCATTCTCCGACAACTTTTTCAATCAATAAAGATATTCACGATAGCCAACGGAAATAATCATATCCAGATTATAGTGTTCGGTTTGGTATTTTTTTCCGTCTGCTGCAGTTGTCGCAAATTTTGCGACAACTGAATTATCCTGTAATTCTTACTTTAAGGCATTAGCTATGTGCTTGCCTATTGTTTTTACATCGCGACCGAACAAAGTAGCCATTTGTAACCGGTTAAGCCAAACGGTTTCATTTTCTTCATCAATCCTTACCTCTATTTGCTTGGCAAGTTCGTCAGAATGATATAGGATTATTTCGTTTCCCTTTGTTAAAATTTAATTACTTTTTCCTTAAAATCTGAATAGGTCTTGTTACCCTTATAAAAATGAACGAAATTATGGGCGTTTGTGTCAAGTTGTTTGACCACCTAACCCGTCCTGAAAAATGTTTACACTTAGATTAAATAATGGCACCCCATACGGGGTTGATTTCCGTCCGTTTTGATCATTTTTATAATAATGTTATCCCAACCGGGATTTCCGAAATTTCGGTATAGACACAAGACAACGTTCGTAATTATTTAGTTCCACATCCTGCGCCCCCTCCAAAGAGGGAAATTTTTCCAAGATTGAGGATTTTAGGTGATTTTAAGATATATTTCAAAAATAAAAATCTTTCAATCCTTAACTATTTCCCCACCCTCCTCAAATACTCCCCATACCCACTCTTGATCAATCCTTCCGCCAATCTATTCAATTGTTCCCGATCGATGAATCCTTTTCTATAAGCAATCTCCTCAATACAGCCGATCTTATAGCCCTGGCGCTGTTCGATGACGCGGATGAATTCCGAGGCGTCGTGCAGTGACTCAAAGGTACCTGTATCAAGCCAAGCGGTGCCACGACCAAGGATGGAGACATTAAGCTGACTACGGCTGAGATATTCCCGGTTGACATCGGTAATTTCGTATTCCCCGCGGGCGGATGGCTTGAGGTTGCGGGCAATTTCAACAACTTGGTTGTCGTAGAAGTAGAGGCCGGGAACGGCAAAGTTTGATTTGGGTTGTGCCGGTTTTTCTTCGATGCTGATAGCCTTATTTTTTTCGTCAAATTCGACGACGCCGTATCGATGCGGATCGGATACCTCATAGGCAAAGACGTAGCCACCGTCAATGTCCGTCAGTCGTTCCAATTGTTCACCAAGGCCGGCTCCATAGAAAATATTGTCACCCAATACCAATGCGACCTTATCATCCCCAATGAAGTCCGCTCCCAACACAAAGGCCTGCGCCAAGCCGTTGGGTATTTCTTGCGCTACATAGCTAAAACTACAACCTATCCCACTACCATCTCCAAGCAGCCGCTGAAACTGGATCTGGTCTTCCGGTGTCGTGATGATCAGTATTTCCCGGATGCCCGCCATCATGAGTACAGACAGGGGATAATAGATCATCGGTTTGTCGTAGATCGGCATGAGCTGTTTGCTGATGGCCTTGGTAATGGGGTAGAGTCGGGTGCCGGAGCCTCCGGCGAGGATTATGCCCTTCATGTTAATTACGAATTATGAATTACGAATTATGAATTACGAATTACGAATTAAGAATTACAAATTACGAATGAAGAATTGCGAATTACGAATGACGAATGACAAATTACGTATCAATTCATAATCTGTAATTTGCAATTTTTCAATTATTTAATTTTGTTTTGACGGTTTTTTGAATGGTAGCGATAATCCGACATAATTCTTCAGCTTTAGGAATAAGCTTTTCAGATATTTGGTAGCTTATTATTCCCGTTTCTTTTAACAATCGGAGCCAATACAACGTTTCGCGTGCCTTTTTATAAGCAACGGTCATCTTTGCAAAGAAATCTTTAGTGCTTTGAGCCCCGATCGCCTCTTCTACATTTGCACCTATTGACGTACCACACCTTAATAATTGCCTGCTTAATACAAATTCTTTCTGGGTATTTGTTATTTCTCTTGATGTTTTGATTATTTCAATAGCAAAATTGAAAGATTTTTCCTGGATAATGTTGTTTGTTTTCATTTTGGTTGATTTTCCGTTTTTTCATTATTAATTTTCTTCGAATATTTAGTTCAAAATATTTAATATTAATGGCTCAAATATAAACCTTTTTTAATTACGAATTATTAATTACGAATTACGAATTACGAATTACTAATTCGTAATTCGTAATTAATAACACGTAATTTATACCAAATCATCCATGTTCAACCGCTCCCCTCTGTCCAATCTCCTCCTCGCCTTCTTCCCCAACACTTCCCAATAATACTTCGGATGCAACCCAAATCCAGGTCGAATTGACCTTACATTCTTTTCCGTCAACACTTCGCCTTCTGCAATATCCTCCACCACGTACAGCGAACGGCTGAAACTGCGGCCATTCAACTGTTTGGCAGTCGGCGTGTAATCGACTTTGCCGATGGCCTTCTCTGCATCGCGTACAGCACGCACCATCTCAGTGAATTCCTTAACATCCAGGGAAAATGATGCATCCGGGCCACCGAGGCTTCTATCGAGGATAAAATGCTTTTCAATGACAGTGGCGCCCATGGCGACGGAAACTACCGGAACGACAATGCCCGGAGTATGGTCAGAAAGGCCGACCCGAACGTTGAAATCCTTAGCAAATTGGCGCATCATAATCAGATTGGCTTCTTCAATCGGGGCGGGATAAGAAGATGTGCATTTGAGCAGGGTGATGTCATTATTTCCGACTTTACGACAGGTATCCACCGCCAGCTTAATGTCGTCATAGTCTGCAATTCCTGTGGATATGATCATCGGTTTGTCTTTGGAAGCTGCGTATTCGATGAGTGGAATGTCGGTTATTTCGAAGGAGGCAATCTTGTACCTTGAGGCATTTAAATCCTCCAGGAAATCAACTGCCGTCTTGTCGAAAGGGGAGGAGAAACAGTCTATTCCCAGCTCTGACGCATATTGAAAGATATCTTTGTGCCATTCCCAGGGCGTATATGCTTCCTGATACAATTCGTACAACATTCTGCCATCCCAGATCGTCCCTTGCTTGATTTTGAAATCATCTTTATCTGAAGCAATGGTAATTGTATCCGCAGTGTAAGTCTGGAGTTTGATGGCGTCGGCACCGGCGTCCTTAGCGGCCTTTACGGTCTCCAAAGCGACATCCAGCTTCCCGTTGTGGTTTGCGGACAATTCTGCAATGATATAGACTTTTTCCATTTATTAATTTTCTAATCTATAAATTCTATGTAAACAAAGGCTCAGAATATGAAGAATAATATTCTTGCCATTATTCCTCATGGATCGTAAAAACGAGGAACTTTCTACCATCCAGTTCCATGTTCTTTCCTCGTCGGAAGCCGCATCTTTCAAAAATCTTAACAGAAGGGATATTGCCTTCCTTGACAAGGGCTTTCATCGACAATTGGGGAAAATTTCTTATTATCTGTTGGACAATTATTTTACCCCATCCCTGTCCGCGAAATCTTTTATCCACGGTATAGCTGATGATCCAATCATTCCCATCCCGGTCCAATCGCAATTGACCGATATCATTTTCGTCGGTTGAGAATACAAAGAGTTTGCTGTCTTTGTCATGTATTTTTTTTGTAAACCAAGAACGATGCTCCTCTAAGCTTATTTGAGATGTATGAATCGCATTTTGGCGGGTAGTTTCATCATTTGCCCAATCAAAATAGAGCATCATATCTTCCATTCCTGCCTTTCGCATTTTAAGAGCATCAGCCTTGTTGATTTTACTGTGTATCACGACATTCCTGAAAGATCCTTCAAACAGATAATGTTCCTTCAAAATTGCCTCTTTGATAAATCCTGCCCTTTCTACCGCTTGATACAAATGCGGTCTTAAGTCGAAAGCATAGGTATATATTTTATGCAGTTGCAATTGTTCGAATGCTGCCTGTTCCAACAGTTTCAGATAGATCACCCAATATTCTTCAAAATATTCCTTCTCCAGTTCGGTATTGATGATAAAGGAAATCTCTGCATTTCGATCCTTCCAATTGATGTGCACCAGTCCACCGTAACCGATTAATTTATCATTTTTCAAAAAGGAAAACAGCAATTGATCGGGTTGCTCTTTCTCGAATAATTGAGCCACCACCTCGCTGAAATATTTATCCTGCGCTTCCCGGGTCAAGGGTTCTTGTTGACGGAGATGGTAAATCTGCTCGTTGCGCCATTGCATGATGAGAAGTCGATCTTCGTATCGAATCGGTATCAGGGAAAATTCACCGTGGGAAAATTTTCGTTGAGGAAGAATTTTGTATGTGGATGGGAAGGTCAAATTATTTTTTGTGTGATGCTTAATTTTATAAGGTCGTCCCTATGCGGCTACCAAACGGTCGCTCCGATGGAGCTTTTTTATTTTAATGTCTCTGAATAATGATTATTAAACAATATTATTTTACCTGGAATAAATATCTAATTTATTGTCCAACATCCTTTTGGTGCTATATTTATCAAAGTGCTGCAAGCACGGCCATTTGGTAGAAAATAGGTCAGGGAAATATCCAAGCTCTGTAGGAGCGGCCTTATTCAACCAAAATTTATTCAGGATTTAACCTGCAATCATTCTCAATTTGAATACATTTTAAAATTTTCCCCTCAAACCAAATTTCATCTCCGCCATCTGCCAATCGGCCTCACTGTCAATATCCTGAACCTCCATCTCGGAAAGAATCACGGCTTTAGATGTATTGGTATATAAACTATCCGTGATAAGTTCCGGCCTTATCCAATACCATTGACCGGCGTCGTGATAAGCAGCAGGCAAGTCCTGACTTCTGCTCTGAGCGAATTCCGGCCAGTTCATAGATACAAAATTTTCATCATCCACCTTCAATGATCTAAAGATGGGAAAGGAAAAGGCTACAACCGGAAATACACTGGCAACGTCGCCTTCCAACATATCCAGCCCCACCATCAATTTTTCTACCTGTATCAAGGGTGCAGTAGCATAAATGCAACACACTTCATCGAATATCCGGCCGATATCATGATACTGTTTCAAAACCTCTCTTATCACATCCAGTGTCGTCGCTGTATCGGAACTGTTCTTTTCTGATCGCATAAATGGAACCGCTGCTCCATATTTCAGTGAAATTTCTTTGATTGAATCATCATCAGTCGATACCATTACGGTGTCGAAAAGTCCACTGTTTAGTGCGATTTGGATAGAATAGGCGATAATCGGTTTACCATGAAACAGTCGAATATTCTTCCTGGGAATACGTTTGCTTCCGCCCCTTGCCGGTATAATTGCCAGCCTAGCCATGATAAAAACGATCGATGGTGTTCATCACAAATTCCTGCTCTTCCTCACTCAACGTCGGATACATCGGCAGACTGATACAATGACGATAATATTCCTCTGCGTGTGGTAGATCGCCTTCTTTCCAGCCAAATTGTCGATAATATGGCATCAGATGAACCGGAATATAATGTATTTGGGCAAAAATATTATTTTCCCTTAAATACTTATAGAGCCCTAACCTGTCTTGTACTTCTAAGATATAAAGATGGTAAGCATGGCCTTCGACAACGCCCGACTGACCAATGATGTATTGTTTATCCTGAAAATATTCATTATAAACATGAGCAATCTGTCTTCTTCTCTTCAGCCCACCCTCAGCCCGGGACAACTGACTCAACCCCAAAGCTGCTTGAAAATCTGTCAAACGATAATTGTAACCCAGTTGCTGTAACTCCATATACCATGCAGGATATTCGTTTTCCACGGAGCCGGCAAATTCCATGGAGTTGATGTATGGATCGTCACCCTTTGTGATGCCGTGTGAACGAAGGCGATTGAGTTGCTTGTATAGCTCCTCATCGTTGGTCGTCACCATGCCGCCTTCACCGCAGGCAATGTGCTTGACCGGATGGAACGAAAATATAGCCAGATCGGCAAATTGACCATTGCCACACCATTGTTGATTTCCATTATGGTCGATAAAGTATCCGCCGGGAGCATGACATGCATCTTCGATGATCCAAAGTCCATATTCATCCGCTAATGCCCGAAATGCCTCCAAATTCACAGCCCTGCCGGCAAAATCCACGGGTATGATGCCTTTGTAATTACCGTTGAGATCATTTTCCAAAATCTTTCTGACTGCATCAATGTCCAACAGATACGTCTCCGGATCAATATCTCCAAAAACAACCTCTCCACCGCAATACCGCACACAGTTTGCTGAGGCTGAAAACGTGATTGGCGTTGTGATAACCTTGTCCCCCGGCTGCACATTCAGTGCCATGGTGCATAGATGGAGTGCCGCAGTGCCATTGGATACAGCGACAGCGTATTTTACTCCGATGTAATCAGCGAAGGCGCGTTCGAACTCAGCGATTTTCGGGCCTTGTGTCAGATAGTCAGAACGCAGTACTTCATTGACTGCGCGAATGTCGTCGTCAGTGATGTGCTGACGGCCGTATGGGATTTTAGGCATGGGGGTTGGGTTGGGGGTTAAAGGGTAAAGGTAAAGGGTAAAGGGTAAAGGGTTAAAGGTAAAGGGTAAAGGGTTAAAGGTAAAGGGTAAAGGGTAAAGGGTAAAGGGTAAAGGGTAAAGGGTAAAGGGTAAAGGGTAAAGTTTTGTTTGGTGCGATATACAATATTATATTATTTTTGTTTAATACAGTAAACATATTTAATAAATACTTAATAGAGAAAGCCGAAGAGCCATAATGGAATCACATTGCCTTGTCCGTACTCTATACCATCTTTAACGATGAAGCTGTCTTTTATGCCCATGACCTGACTTTGGGATTTATTTTTCCCGCCTATTTCGAATGTATATTGATTGTCAATCATAAAATCAGCTGCATTTGAATAAGTCACTGTATGTTGATAAGCCAGTTGGTTTGCGAAAAAGGTCTCCCGCTCGTATCCAACGTTTGTTTTACCTCCGGAGAATAAATACGCAATATTGGTATTCTCCAGATAGATTTTATCGGGCTTTTGTAGTTTTGTCAAGCCCTGGCTATTTTTAAAAAGGTTGCGTGTGAGCCCGCATTCATCCAGATATTTTAGGTAACTGAGCAGCGTTAGTCTGTTAATGCCAATTCGTTCACTAATTTTACTTGTGTTGGGAACGAATGGAGCGGATTCTGCGATGATGCTCATTAGTAACTTTATCTTTTCCACATAAGCAATATCCACGCTTCGAAGTAAGGGCAATTCTACCTCAAGGATCATATTGACAATTTCTGTCAGCCGCCTTTGGTACAAGGTTATTTCTTCCCTGTAAAAGGGATAATATCCATTTTGAAGGTATCCGGAAAAGTATTTGAATGGACGTACCTGTTGCAATATTTTCCTGGTATAGTCCAGTTGGTGATGAAGTATATCGTGAAGATGTAAAATCTCAAACTCCTCTCCGGTCTCCAATGACAAATATTCACGAAATGAAAGGCCTTGCATGTGATATACTATGGCCCGTCGGCTTAGGTCGGCACGTTCATTGAGTATTTCAAGCAAGGACGAACCTGTGAAAACAATCTTTAACTCCGGATAATCATCATAAAAATTTTTAAGTAGCTGTGACCAATCTTTATACCGATGTACTTCGTCCAAAAACAGATATTTCCCACCTCTCTTTATAAATTGATCCACCAATTCCGGAAGTGAATGTTCGTTGAACCAAAGGGAATCAAGGGATACATACAATGTTTGCTCCAGACGATCCGAAAGATTTAGTTTGATATATTGCAAAAGAAGCGTCGTCTTTCCTGTTCCTCTTGCACCTTTAATCCCAATCAGTCGTGCGTTCCATTGAATTTGATTCATTATGGAACGCACGAATTCTGTCGGAGTCAAATTGATTTTCTGAAGATATTTATCTACTAAAACATCCATAGCTGATTATCTAGATAGACAAATATAAGCAATAAATGTTTATTAAAATAAACAATATTTACTGATTATTGTATAATATATTAAACAATTAGATTTCATCAAATAGAATCATCTACATTTTCCCGAATCAATTTCCTTAGCGACTCCACAGTCTCCCATTCGGTATTTTCTCCACTGTTGTATGAAAATCCGGTAGGGACAGCCTTGGCCTTAAAACGGTTGATATAATCGTCAAGATTCCATCGTGGTGTTGTCGGCAGAATGGTATAATATTTTCCCAAATCATAAGTATGGAATGAGTCTGATGGTGTGATCATCTCTTCATGCACCTTTTCACCGGGTCGGATTCCAACGATTACCTGTTCGCAATCAGGGCAAATGGCGGTAGCTACATCGGTAATATGATAGGAAGGAATTTTAGGTACGAAAACCTCACCGCCCCAGGCATGTTCCAATGCATGCATGACCATTTCGACACCTTGACGAAGGGATATATTGAAACGTGTCATGTTAGAGTCGGTGATGGGCAGACGGCCTTCCTTCTTCTTTTTGATGAAGAATGGTATTACGGAACCGTTGGAGCCCATGACATTGCCATAGCGGACGACGGAGAATTTAATCGGATTTTCTCCACTGATATTATTTGCTGCGACAAACAATTTATCAGAGGTTAATTTGGTCGCACCATAGAGGTTAATCGGGGCGCATGCCTTATCGGTTGACAGGGCGACGACACGCTGGACGCCGGTTTCGAGGCAGGCATGGACGACATTTTGTGCTCCGCCGACATTTGTGGCGATACATTCGTCGGGGTTGTATTCTGCAATGGGGACATGTTTCATCGCCGCTGCGTGTATGACAAAGTCGATGCCTCGCATGGCCCTGATGAGACGGTCCCGGTCGCGTACATCTCCAATGAAGAAGCGTATGGAGGGATACCGATGATTAGGATAATCCTGGGCCATCTGGAATTGCTTTTGTTCGTCACGGGAAAATATCACGAGTCGTTTGATATCGGGATATTTTTCGTAGATGTACGAGGTCAGGGCTTTACCGAGGGAGCCGGTGCCGCCGGTGATGAGTATGGATTTATTTGATAGAGTAAAGGACATGATTATAATAATTACACCCCTAACGGGGTTGGATTCCATCTTATGTTATAATAATTTCATCCCTTACGGGATTTTATTTGGGTGGTTTGGTGCATCCTGCCGGTGATGTTTCAATGTAACCTTATCGGAACCCCGTTAGGGTTGGCTTTATAATAATTTCATCCCTAACGGGATTTTATTCGGGTGATCTTGAGCATTCTGTCAAGGACGGTTCAATTTACCCTTTCAGTACCAACGGTGAAGAGTCTGAAATATAGGCTTAATGCTGTATGCCTCCTATGTTTC
>JAGFJA010000073.1 GCA_024103005.1 Saprospiraceae bacterium | reverse complement strand
TTACCGCATAAGCCATTTTTATTTCCTTTTTTGTAATTTAGCAAATAGAAAATGGCTTATGCTACGGTAGTGCTAAACTGAACTTTTGTGCTTCCTTTTCCGCTCCTTCGCAAAGCCGTTTTCCGTTATAGGGCATTCAAAAATGAAACTTTCGTGAACAATCGACTGTTTATAAAATATAAAAGCTCTTCAAATTAGCGAAATAAAAAAATAATAAAAATATGAAAAACACATTATCGCAACTACTTTTTCTACTCTTAACAACTTTCATCATCTCTGCCTCCTCCTGCCACAAAGATGACCCTGAACCTGATCTCGTACCCATCACCACCACAGGAGCCAATACCATGGGCTTCTATGTGGATGGTGTGCCGCACAATAAAAAGGGGAAATATGGAGGATTTATACCACAAGGTGTAATTGGTGGTATCAGCCAAGATAGGATTTTAAATATTCATGGGGGGGGGGAGAACCTGTTAGTTCTTTAAATATTTATATTCCTTTGGATTCTTTAAATCATAATAATGAGTATGTTTTGGATAAAGATATTTTTTGGATTGATGAAGTCAGCTTTATTGATGATGGGTCACTTGGTGGAAGTGAATACAATACAGATCATTTACATTCTGGCAAAATTAAGCTCCTTAAAATTACTCAAAACATGGCATCTGGCACATTCTACTTTGATGCAATTAATCCCGAGACCGGTAAGGTCATCCATGTGACCGATGGTCGCTTTGATATACAATTTTTTTAACCAAATAAAATCACTTTGAAATGAGATATCTATGTACATTATTTCTTTTGATCTATTCGTTTTCCACCGTAAATGCCCAGACTGATTCCGTTTCGGTAACTTCCTACACCGCCAAATTTGATTCTTCTCATTCCCCTCTGATAACAGGGACTGTACCATACAACAGATTATATGACAGAGTCTTCCCATGGGCAGGACTAAATCAAACCACATCAGGTGACACAGTGAGTTTTACATTATTTAAGCAGGCATGGTATGAGTTAGAGCTTAGTCGATTTCTTCTTTCAGTGCCGCCTTATGCTTCATATAGAAGTTGAGCAGATTCCACGTATAGTGCTTCCCTTAAGGATAAAGTTCATATCGGTGTCATAGCAGTCAAGATGGTTGTCATCGACACCCTTGCCTATACAGATGGCAGACTGGACAGTACCTGGTTAGTTATAGGGCATTAAAAAAATGAAACTTTCGTAAACTATCCACTGTTAATAAAATATAAATGCTCAGCAAATTTGTGAAATTAAAAAATAATAAAAATATGAAAAACACATTATCGCAACTGCTTTTTCTGGCTCTCGCATTTTTTATTATCTCTGCTTCCTCCTGTGAGAAAGAAAAAGAACCCGACCTCGTACCTATCACCACCACTGGTGCTAATACAATGGGCTTCTATGTGGATGGTGTACCGCATAACAAGAAAGGACAAAGTACTTGGAGTGATGTTTATGGAGTGAGGGGAGGTGTTTCAGAAGAAGATGTTTTACATATTTATGGGGGGGGAGGAAATCCAAAAGTAACCATTGTAATTGATTTACATATTGATATAAATAATCCATTACAAGAATATGATTTAAATGGTTCAGATTGGGATAAAAATCGAATCACTATTATTGACGATTCCCCTTTGGGTGGCAAAGAGTATCGATGTGATTCTATCCATAACGGAAAATTAACACTCCTTCGATTGGAGCAAAACATGGCAGCTGGCACATTCTACTTTGATGCCATCAATCCCGAGACCGGTAAGGTCATCCATGTGACGGATGGTCGCTTTGATATACAATTTTTTTAACCAAATAAAATCACTTTGAAATGAAAAAGCTATGTACATTATTTCTTTTGGTCTTTGCTTTTGCAACCATATATGCCCAGACTGATACGGTTTCAATATCTTCCTACACCGCCAAGTTCGATTCTTCCCATTTCCCTCTGATATCAGGGACTGTGCCATACAATAGATTATATGACATGGTCTTCCCATGGGCATCTCTGGATATGACTGCTTCCGGTGATACGACAGATTTCAATCGATTCAGGCAGGGTTGGTATGAACTGATATAAAAACCATTTTTATATATTTAAAACATCTATATGTTAATATCACTCTGTTTCAGAACTTATTTCATTATTTTATCACTTAATCATAAAATATAAGCACTTAACTATGAAAAAATATCATTCACATCTCTTTCTATTATTCTCCGTCCTGGTACTTACCGCTTCCTCCTGCCATAAAGAAGAACCTGAACCCGATCTTGTACCCATCACCACTACGGGTGCCAATACGATGGGCTTTTATGTGGATGGAGTACCAGTGAATATAAAAGGGAAACATGGTGGGCTTTCTTCTGTGGGCGTTAAAGGGGGAATTATAAATGGAGAAATAATATATCTCTTAGGTAGTGCAGAAAACTCAAATCCAATTAATTCAATTTCAATTTATTTGCCAATTGATCAATCTAATGTGTTGAAAGAATATAAATTAAATAATGATATATGGCACTATGATGAGGTTTCTGTAATTGACCATTCTGATTTGGGAGGAAATATATATAAAACAGATAGTATTTATTATGGCTTTTTGAAACTTTTGAAATTAGACAGTAAAATTATATCAGGTACTTTTTATTTCGATGCAATAGACAGTGAAACAGGTAAGGTTATCCATATTACAGACGGACGCTTTGATATTAGTAATTAGAATATTTTAAAAATAAATTAAACACCTCGAAATGAAAAAGGCCCTTAATTTTATACTGTTAACTTTCCTGTATGGAAGTATATCTGCACAGACAGACACTTTTTATATCAAACCATTTAAAATGGATTTCGATTCGATACATGCGCCGCTATTGGTAGATTCTTTTCCGTACAATCGGTTGTATGACCGTGTCTTCCCATGGGCATCTCTGGATATGACTGCTTCCGGTGATACGACAGATTTCAATAGATTCAGGCAGGGTTGGTATGAACTTGAGCTTAGCCGAAGGAACCTGATGTCTGTGCCCCCGTATTCATCATATAGAAGGTTAGTTGATTCTTCAGAATCGGCAGGTATGAATGACAGGATCCTTCTCAGCGCTATAGCTGTGAAAATGGCCGTAATAGATACCCTGGCGTACAGAGACGGTCGATTGGACAGCACATCGCTGGGCTGGGCGAAAGTGACAGGATGGCCCTCGCCATATCTTATCAAAGATGTAACGATGGGCGCCATCTCGATATCGCAACTTGAAACAGGAAAAAAATACAGGCTGGAGCTGAAGAGCACTCATATACAGAATACGGACAGGCTCACCGTGCAGAGCATACAGGTCACGGAGCCGGTGAATGGCATCAACATTACCCTCACACCGGGTGCATCTGACTATTTGGAGCTGTCCGATACTGGGAAGTTTTTTATAACTGTCAGGATCAATTTCTCAGGCGGCAGTTATTTTATTAATAAGCAGGAAATAACAGTACGTGATCTGCCTCCTCCGCGCGATCCATGCAACGGTGGCAGGGTCGTCATCGAGTCTGATATACCCTGGCAGGGACCGGGTGAGGATGTGGCTACGACTTCACTGGCTGATGTGTACTTTTATTATCACCTGGATGAAAATGGCGATTGTGAGCAAATCCTGAAAAAGCCCATCATCATATGTGATGGTTATGATCCACAGGATAGTAGGGATATTAGCGAAATTGAAGGCTATTTCATTTTTGAAGATCTTAATTCTAATTTAATCGATGGAATTGGTAAGTTACGAAGTTTAGGCTTCGATATCATCATCATGAACTTTCCCAAGATCGGTAGTGAACAAGTGGAATACAGGTCAGGGGTCAGGATACCGGGTGGGACTTATGTAAACCGTCACGGTCGTGACGGCGGCTCCGACTACACCGAGCGCAATGCCATGCTCATGGTCAAGCTCATCCAGATGGTCAATGCAGAGCTTGCAATAAACAGCAGTACGGAAAAGCTTTGCATCCTCGGTCCCAGCGGTGGCGGCCAGGTGACGAGGTATGCCCTGGCCTATATGGAAAAACAACATGCAGCATCCGTACCTGATATGGAGCACAATACGAGGGTATGGTGTAGCTTCGATAGTCCGCATCACGGGGCAAATATACCCGTAGGCAGTATGCTGACCTTAGCGGAACTGGGTACCCGGTTTAATAATGCCGACGCTCTCGAAAAATTCAAGACAAAAATTAATACAAACGGAGCACGTCAGTACCTGATAACGCAGGTTGGCGCTGATTTGATTTCCGATCCCGGATTCCCCTTTGGTACATTCATAGAAGTATTTCAAAACAGCTCATCACCGGTCAGGCAGGCATATCTAAATAGTGTTTCAGCAAATGGTGAATCAGGTTCAGACGGATGGCCTGTCAATGTCAGAAGGATAACTGTCGCAAATGCCTCTGACCAGGGCGTTCTGACCGGCACACCGGGACAACAGATCATAAGAATAAAAGGTAAAACCGGAGTTCTATTCAGGGCTATAGATCTGACGGTGAAATATATGGATGATTATAATCTGAGTTCTAAAGTCTTGGATTTGTTTGTCAGGAAGGATCTTTTTACATCCAGTAGTATTTCTTATACTATTCCTAATGATAATCCTGCAGGTGCTTTAGATGTATTACCAGGAAGCAAATTAAATTCAACAGAAGAAGTATTTAACGGTATTTTGGAGGGAATCAATAAAACACGACCAAAAATTACGGTCACAGAACTCAGTTTGTTTCCAAATCATACTTTCATGCCAGTAATCAGTTCTTTAGCTTTTAACAGTACCAATGTGGATTGGGGTCAGGTACTGAACAATAGAGACTTAGTGTGTACAGGCGAGATACCATTCCATGCATATAAGATTAGTGGGTCAAATCAGGATCATATCACCATCACAGAAGATATCTACAACTGGCTAGAGTACCAGTTCGTTCATGGCGATGCGGGCTGTGACCCGGTATGCGGTACTTTTTCTATCACAGGCGACCAGAGTATCTGTGACGGCAATACCAGTACTGTACATACCTATACATTTAATGGCGGCATAGGTACGGGTGAGACATTGACATGGACGGTAACGGGCGACCTGGCTATAGACAATACCAGCGGCAATACGGCAGGAATAAAGATCACCGCTGCTAATGGATCAGGTATGGTGACAGCTACACTAATAAATGCTTGTGGTGACAGAGTAGTTCAAAACTTTCAAGTGCAAGTTGGCAAACCTAATATTTACCTCACATCTGCCCTCGATGAGGACGAGTGTAGATTTCTTGTTACGATCAATACCACTCCTACCGGAAAAATACCATTGTCCTACCAATGGAGTACAAATGGGGTTTCGTACACCAATGGAGCAGTATCAAAAGAATTTTGGCTTCCACCCCATCATACATCCATGTGGGTATATGCCCGTGCTGACTGGGGATGTGGCTATACAGCAGATGATATTTTATTGGAATTTCCTGAAAACAGCAATTGTGATGATATATGGCCTTCACCACCATTGAGTAATTCAGATGCTAATTCTAATGGGAAATTCCTGCTTACGCCCAACCCAACATTGTCTGGATGGAATTTGACTTTTCCACAAGAATTAAAAGATGACCTTTACATCTCATTATTCGACATGAATAACCGATTATTATTCAAAAATAAAGTAGAAAATATAAGCAACAATATTTTTATTGAAGGCGAGAATTTGACACCGGGTATATACATTATTAATATTTCTAATCAGAAAAATAATTTTACGATGAAAGCATTGAAACTATAAGTATTCAATCTTCAAGTAACCAAAATTAGGATTGGAAAACGCCCTATAACAAAGTGTATATGCCATAAGGGTTGTAGTGATTATTCAGACATTATAGCTCGCTCAAGCTCATGTAGTGGTGGATAGAGAACCGATTCTAATCCCTTACGGCATATACACTCGACCGTTGTCATCGATTGAAAGAACCATCCCAGTGCTGACAGTAAAACAGAAACAGCATTTTGGACTTCCGATAGTCGCTGACCCTGGGCGATAAACTGAAAACTCTGCCTTGATTCTTAGTGAGTCTG
>JAGFJA010000043.1 GCA_024103005.1 Saprospiraceae bacterium | reverse complement strand
AACATTGGGAATAACTTACGATACTCCACAGAATCTGGTTTTGAAATTAGGGTTATCCCTCTAAAATCAAACAAAAGAACAACGGGCTACAATAAAGACTATGATGTGCCATGCTGCCCCGGAGTGGCATGGCATATCATTTAGTCAGCGTTGTCATCCATTGAGAAATGCAACCAAATATTAAGCTATATTGTTTATCTAATTAAATGCGTATGATAAATAATAACACCAATGTTTTCAAGAGGATGGAGTATGAGCTTTAATTGAAAAAGGACCTAAGGTGAGCGAATCTCCTAGCTGCTTTTTCCTCAGATAAACCAATTCAAAATATAAATCCGGTAGAATTGACCCAAATTTATTAATGACAGTAAAAGGGTTTGATGGCCTGGATTATAAGGTATTTTCCAATAATAAATAAGGCGGAATCGCCTCGGCTTCCAACCGATATCAGTAATTATAAACAACACGAGAATATATGACAGATCGAAAAATAATATACGAGACTTTAAGGCAAAAAATGGAGGATGCAGGTTTTGTGTTTGAAAGAGAACAAAGACCTCACCGACAAAAGAGAAAAGAATTTGAATTGGTTTTTGTCCATCCAGGGCTTGTGAATAAATTTGAAGAAGAGGGCTACAAAGTAAATACACAAAAATTTTACATAAAACCGTTGACAGATGCCGAGGATTGTGAAATTGGCTTTGTTACCGGAAAATCTTCCCCCCTTCACAAACTGACTGAATTTGTTAAGCCAAATACTATTGACTCCTATCAAGATACACCTTCCTGGACAAACAAAGAAAATGATGACGTTTTAAATCAACTTTTGAATCAAATAAAATCTTACATAAATTCATTTTCAACTTACGTAGATAAAAACACAAAGACTTTTCTTTTTACATGGAATCCGCAAAAATGGAACTGGGTTGATTTGCAAGAAAACATTGACCATCTCGAAAAAGTTGGTTATTTTCTAATACAGTGGAGTTGTGGTAATTCAAAAAACATTAGAAAAGGAGACAGGATTTTTCTCGTTCGACTCGGAGAGGAGCCAAGAGGGATAATGGGAAGTGGATATGCAAAATCTTCTTATTACGTTGCGCCCCACTGGGATGGAACTGTAGGGAAAACTGCAAACTATATTGACATTGAATTTGACATATTAATCAATCCTGAAAAAAACAAATTGTTTTCTTCTGATGATTTGAACAATGTTGATCCGAACAAAACTCAGCAATGGTTCCCCCAAAAAAGTGGAATTGAAATCAAGCCGGAAATTGCTTCTTCATTAGAATCGAATTGGCTTGATTTCATTCGAGAGAACAAATACATCGGTACTGCTTTTCTTTCAAATGATATTGACTCAGACGAGACAGCGTCATATATGGAAGGAAAATCAAAAGAAGTTATTCAGACGCGTTATGAAAGGAATCCACAAGCAAGGAAAATATGTTTAAAACACTTTGGATATTCTTGCAAAATCTGCGGGTTCAATTTTGAGCAAACATTTGGTGAAATTGGAAAGGGTTTTATTCATGTCCACCATATAAACGCAATCGCAGACATTGGAAAAGAATATGAAATCAATCCGAAAGAGGACTTAATCCCCCTTTGTCCGAACTGCCATGCAATGATTCATGCAAAACGACCTGCATTTTCAGTTGATGAAATAAAAGAAATAATAAAGACCAGAGCTCATCACTAAGTTTTTATCATCCACATCGAAACGAATTTGCATTTTACCCCGCTTCTAATATTGCCGGCATTCCAGGGATAGAATGGCAGCCCAGGGAGCGACCGGTAAATGTTATGGACTTGTAATGAGATAAGTCAGGTATAGGGAAGAATTTATTCCGGATACAATTGGAGTTTAGGTATATTTCATCTCAAAATCCAACACCTTAGATCACGATCACTAATGTGCATCGTCCGAGCATGGAAATATCGTCCGGTTGAGCTTGTGGATAGCCGGAAATAATCATTGCTCGTGATTCATGAGGTAAGGAAATTGTGCAATTCATCCAACTATCATTAGGCGAATATCTTTATAGGGTGGCGGAAAAAGTATTTTCAATTCCATGAGGTGGGTTGAATGTGTGTTTCAGGGAACAGGTAGAGAAATAAGAGGATTGGTTGGTGGATGGTCTCGTATAAAATATACTGGATAATTATTACAGCTTCTCCATCTGTTTGAAAAACTCGTTTCTATCCATGCTTAAATGTCGAAGTACTTGTTTTACAATGAACTCAGGAACAGGGTCGATGTGGGTTTGAATAGTTATTGGTCTATCCATTCCTGATTTCGACCATTTCTCGTGTCCTCCACGACCTTTTGGGCTTTTAATAACATTCAACCCTTGACTTGATAAAAAATCACGAAAGTCCTTTAAAGGTATATTTGATAACTTTTTAGTGGACATCGGAATTGAGCTTTATGCTAATGCTGGAATACCGACTTCTTGATGGAAAGTTTTGACAGGATATTTATCGAAAATTTCTGAAACGTAGTCATTATTAGCAATAACCGAAGTGATACTCGGTGCTAAAACTTTTTTAGGTTTTTTTAATGTACCTTTCAATTCCCAGCCAAGATTTATGAGAATTTTACCTAAGGTTTTCTTTTTTAAGGTATAATCAATGAAGTCCTCGAAAACGATTTCAAAAGACTTTTTTGCCTCCCTTAAGTTGTTTCCATAACCTGTTAAATCTAAATGCGGAGAATAAATAAAGTTTATACCGTTTTCATCCTTGAAGTGAATAAGGAATAAACTGACCTTTACTTCAGCAGCCTTATTTTTATAACCACCTTGAAAAAGATATTCTGCCATAAATTCTATATCGGAATCAAATAAATGTAAATATAAACAACAATTGGCATCAAGGGCTTAAAAATAGCTGGATTTGTGCCAAATTTATTTTGTATTGTCTGTCAAATAACGTTTTTATTCGGAAAAGTATGCGTTGATTTACCGGTTGCTTTTCATTTTCTTTTATCTTAGCTGTTAGTCTGAAAGACGACAACAAAACAGTTCGCATCAATGGTGAACAACTGACTCAAGGGATGATTGACTACAATCCTGATTGCCCGACACACCGGACTTATGAAGTCAAAAAAATTGACAGCGACTATTTTGGAGAGGAATAAGGTTTATGCTTTATGTAAATAAAAAGGAGAATATGCCGGGGACAATGAGATGGCGGGGGCTCGATTAATCATGGTAATTGCAATATATGGGAAAAAATTTCATCATTGGATTTATTTGTATAGAATATATGGTTAACTTAGCTAAAAATATTTGACAAAACTCACACTACACCAATTCTTTATCATCATAAATAATTTAAAACGCTTTAGCAATGAAATCGAAAAAACTGAGATTAATAACTACAGTCATCATTTTAACAAGCTTGTTTGCATGTCAGCCACCTGTGATTTTTAATGAACCGCAGCCTACTGACACAGAAAATTTATCTATAATTCCAGAGCGTTTACAGGGACTATATTTGAGCCTTGAAGATAGTTCTACACTTTTAATTAGTGACAAACTAATACAAAGAATTTACGACTTTGACCTTGAGGTCAATCCAAGCCAACTTGATAGCACTTCAAAACTTTCAGGTGACACTCTTATTAACCTAGAGACAAACGAAAAGCAAATAATAAGGCGTGTAGGAAATAATTTGATAACTCACATTCATTCGATTGATACTTTGTTTCAAATGGACTACGACAATGTTATTAGAAAATTCAAAGGATATTACTTTCTAAACAAACGCTACGATAAGACAAGTTGGGAAGTTAAGAAGGTTGAATTAAAAAAAGGGCAACTTGTAATAAGTAGTATTTCCTCAGAACTTGACGTTGACAATCTTAAAGAAATAACGGAAACTCCGACAGATACTGTTGCGCCTAATAAATTTACAGTAACTAAAAAGCAGTTTAAAGATTTTATAAAAAATGACGGGTTTAGCGATAGTGAAACATTTGTTAGACAGAATAAAAAAAGCTTGTAACAAATACTGTTTATCCGCTCACATCGAATCGAATTTACATTTTAACCCGCTTCTAATATTCCCGGTTCCATGGATAGAGCGGCAGCCATGAGAGCGACCGGTAAATTAGTTTTGATACTTCCGAAATCTGCGACCGGAGCCATGGTCTGCCCCACTGTCGGGGCAATTGGAATTTTTCCGGATGTTGTCGTAATAATTACTTTGATGAAAATTCAAGG
>JAGFJA010000026.1 GCA_024103005.1 Saprospiraceae bacterium | reverse complement strand
TCCCTAACGGGATTTTATTCGGGTGATCTTGAGCATTCTGTCAAGGACGGTTCAATTTACCCTTTCAGTACCAACGGTGAAGAGTCTGAAATATAGGCTTAATGCTGTATGCCTCCTATGTTTCAATGTAACCTTATCGGAACCCCGTTAGGGGTGGCATTGCTATAGCCCAAAGGCAATAGCAATAAACATAACCCCGTTAGGGGTGGCATTATTTTCATCATTGAGTCAATTTATCCCATCTTGCAAAAAGTCGATATGATCTGAATTCAACCAAATTATTCGGTGGAAAATTTTCTATTACCATCTTTTTGGATTTTAATGATTCTTGAAATTTCCATGCAATATTCAAGGTAAACTTGAAATTTACATGTATTTTTCAAGTTAACACCGATCATTTGCCATACATCTCCTCATAATAATTCCTATACTCGCCGCTGGTCACACGACTGAGCCATTCCGCATTTTCAAGATACCAATCGATGGTTTTGTCCAGGCCATGCTCAAAGGTGACAGAGGGTTTCCATCCCAGTTCCCGATTGATCTTGCCGGCATCGATGGCATAACGACGGTCGTGGCCCGGGCGATCCTTGATATATGTAATCAATTGTGCGTTTTCTCCTTCCGGTCGCCCCAGTTTTTTGTCCATGATGGAGCAGAGCAAGCGGATGAGATCAATATTTTTCCACTCATTGAAGCCACCGATATTGTATGTTTCGCCCGTTTTTCCTTTATGGAAGACGAGGTCGATGGCAATGGCATGGTCTATGACATACAACCAGTCCCGGGTATATAATCCATCCCCGTACACGGGAAGTGGCTTACGATGCACGATATTGTTGATAAAGAGGGGGATCAACTTTTCGGGGAATTGATTTGGGCCGTAATTGTTGGAACAATTGGATATCAATACCGGCAGGCCGTAGGTGTCGTGATATGCCCTGACTATGTGGTCAGACGACGCTTTTGAAGCACTGTATGGCGAATGAGGATCGTATCTGGTTTCTTCCGTAAATAATCCTGTTGCACCCAACGCGCCATAAACTTCGTCCGTGGACACATGATAGAACAAATGACCATCCCACTTTTCTTCCCAATGCTCTCTTGCCGCCTGGATAAGATTGGCCGTGCCCATGACATTGGTCTGAATGAAAACAAAGGGGTCAGTGATAGACCGGTCCACATGGCTTTCGGCAGCCAAATGGATGACGTCTGTGATATTATTTTCAACAAATATATTTCTGATAAAAGCCAGGTCCCGGATATCGCCTTTAATGAAGTGGTAATTGGGCTTTCGCTCAATATCTTTAATGTTTTCCGGATTGCCTGCATAGGTCAGCAAGTCCAGATTAAATATCTGATAATCCGGATATTCATTGACAAACCGGCGCACCACATGAGAGCCGATGAAGCCGGCGCCGCCGGTGATGAGGATGTTTTTATTTGTCATTGAATAAATTATTTTTGTACCAATCAAAAGCCAATTCCAGACCTTCTCTGACGTGAACTTTGGGTTCATAACCCAATAAAGCCCTGGCCTTGGAAATATCGGCCAGACTGTCCCGCACATCTCCCGGGCGTGGTTGACGATGAATAGCCTGTAATTCAGATCCACTAAGGCTTCTTAAAATTTCCCACATTTCATTGATTGTAATTCGGTCGCCGACAGCCACGTTATACACTTGATTAACCGCATCGATATTTTCTGTGAATAAAGCCAATTTATTAATTTGGACAACGTTGTCAATATAGGTAAAATCACGACTTTGTTCGCCATCTCCATTGATGTATGGTGCGTTGTTCTGAATGACGGCTTTTGCAAACAATGGAATTACGGCAGCATAAGCCCCATTCGGATCCTGCCGACGACCAAACACATTGAAATATCTTAGACCGATTAGCTCCAAACCGTATAATTGGCCATATACTCGGGCATATAGCTCATTGACATATTTGGTCACGGCATAAGGTGACAATGGATTGCCAATTTTATCCTCGACTTTGGGCAAACTTTTACTGTCGCCATAAGTGGAAGAGGATGCTGCATAAACGATCCTTTTAATGCCGTTTTGTCGTGCTGCATCAAAGATATTTAACGTACCTGTTATGTTTGTAGCATTTGTGTTCAATGGATTTTCGATACTTCGCGGGACTGAGCCCAAAGCCGCCTGATGACATACGAGGTCGATTGACTCCATCGCCTGATTACAGATATGGACATCACAGATGTCTCCTTCCAAAAATTCAAAATCGGGACGACCGATTAAATGTTCAATATTTTCCTTTTTTCCGGTCGCCAGATTATCCAAAACCCTTACAAAATCTACTCTTTCATCGGCCAACAAAGCATCCGCAACATTAGAACCGATAAAACCTGCTCCCCCGGTCAATAATATTCTTTTACCCATAATTATAATCTTGAATCGACAACCTCCTTAGGGAACAGGCTCTTTATGTCAAAAATTACACTTGGCTGATTTGTGATCTTTGTCAAATCAATATTTTTAAATTCATCATGCGAAACCGCAAGGACGACAGCGTCAAACCTTGCCGATTCCGGAAGTGCCGTCAAGCTATCCAATCCATATTCATGTTTGATTTCCAAAGGGTCTGCCCAAGGATCAAAGACAGTAACATTCGTGTGATATGATTTTAGACCATTGATAACATCCACTGCCTTTGTATTTCTGATATCCGGACAATTCTCCTTAAAAGTAATGCCCAGCACAAGGATATTTGAGTTTTTAATATTGATATCTTTTTGAATCATCAATTTAATTACTTCATCCGCCACAAAGCTGCCCATGCTGTCATTGAGCCTGCGTCCGGCAAGTATAATTTCCGGATGATAGCCCACCTCACTCGCCTTTTGAGCGAGATAATAAGGATCTACGCCTATACAGTGGCCACCAACCAATCCGGGTTTAAATTTGAGGAAATTCCATTTTGTACCGGCAGCTTCCAGCACTTCATTGGTATCAATGCCCAAGCGATTAAATATCTTGGCCAGCTCGTTGACAAAAGCGATGTTAATATCTCTCTGTGTATTTTCGATCACTTTGGCTGCCTCAGCCACTTTCATGGACGAAGCTTTATAAACGCCTGCCGTAATGACCTGACTATAGATATCCACCAATTTATCTGCAATTTCAGGAGTCGAGCCGGATACTATTTTTAAAATCTTAGCTACTGTATGCTCCTTATCTCCGGGATTGATCCTTTCAGGTGAGTATCCTGCATAAAAGTCATTATTGAATTTCAGGCCGGACATTTTCTCCAATTCAGGAATACATATTTCCTCTGTAGCGCCCGGAAATACGGTAGATTCATAAACCACAATATCGCCCTTTGACAAAACTTTTCCAACAGATTTGCTTGCAGCGATGAGCGGTGTAAAATCCGGCTTATTGTATTTATCAATCGGAGTAGGGACTGTGACAATAAAGAGATTTCTGTCCTTAATCTTTTCTAATTCATTTGCAAATGTCAATCCAACATTGTCCTTTCTGCCCAATACGGCTTTCAATTTGTCCTCTTCAATTTCCAGTGTACGGTCAATGCCTTGTCGCAACTCAGCAATCCTCCCCTCATTGATATCAAATCCTACGACATCAAACTTTTTAGCAAATTCTACGGCCAGCGGCAGTCCAACGTAACCAAGGCCGATAACGGCTATTTTTGTATCCAAATTTTGTATAGTTTATTTTTAAAAATTTCTTCTTGTGTGAGTTTCATAATTTAACAAGTCGCCATTTCCAGGACTCGTGTTTAATTTAATATTCATCACTTTACTTTCTCATCCTGAATGCTGTTTTTTCCATCATTCTTTTATTTGAATATTCAATTCTTTACACCTTACAAATAAGCTTCCAGGCAGCAGCCGGTCGTTGTCGGGGTCGATTTAACCAATACGTCAGATTATTGCCTTTTTCATCAAAAAAATGATACGCATAGTCGTCCGGTCAAGTTGCCCTGGAACCTTTTTATGGTCGTCCGATGCTTTCATAATAAAATTCTCTTGCTCTGATATCGGCTGCTTCGAAGATATTCCTACCGTCAAAGATAGCTTTATCGCGGATCAGTTTGCCCATTGCCTCAAAATCCGGTGAGCGAAACTCGTTCCATTCCGTCATAATCATCAGGGCGTCACTGCCATTCAACGCTTCATAAGGATCGCCGGCATAAAACAACCTGTCGCCATATATACGCCTGACGTTATCCATCGCTTCAGGATCGAATACTCGAAGTTGAGCACCCGCATTTAATAATTTGTCAATCATGTACAAGGCAGGCGCCTCGCGGATATCATCCGTATTTGGCTTGAAGGAAAGACCCCATACGGCAATCGTCTTTCCGGTGAGATTGCCTTTATACCTATGCATGACCTTATCAAACAAGATGGTTCTTTGCCGTTCGTTGACGCGGATTACGGCATCCAGTATCTCAAAATGGTACTCATTCTGATCCGCTATCTTGTTCAGTGCCTTGACATCTTTTGGGAAACAGGAGCCGCCGTAGCCGATACCCGGGAAAAGGAATCGCTTTCCAATCCGTGAGTCGGCGCCCATGCCAAGTCTAACCATATCCACATTGGCCCCCACGCGTTCACACAGGTTGGCCACCTCATTCATAAAGGTAATCTTGGTTGCCAGAAAGGAATTTGCAGCGTATTTGGTCATCTCTGCCGAGCGCTCATCCATGAAGTAAATCGGGTTACCCTGCTTGACAAATGGCTGATACAGTCGGCGCATCACATCTCGTGCACGTTCAGAGCTGGTACCTATGACGACCCGGTCGGGCTTCATGAAGTCATCAACAGCCACACCTTCCCGCAGAAATTCAGGATTTGACACGACATCAAACAAATCCTTCGGTGCGTTCTCCGAGATGGCTCGGGCAACCAGGTCAGCCGTTCCTACCGGAACCGTACTTTTATCGACGATGATCTTATAGGCGTCAATCATTTTACCAAGTCTGCCGGATACATCCAGGACATACGACAGATCGGCCGAACCATCTTCACCTTCAGGAGTCGGCAACGCCAGAAAAATCACCTCGCCAAATCTGACAGCGGCCTCCAGGTCAGTCGTAAATGCAAGCCTTTTGTGCTCCAGGTTTCGATGAAAAATGATGTCCAGCCCCGGTTCATATATGGTCATGACACCGGCAGTAAGCCGATTAACCTTTTCCGTGTCGATATCCACACATAATACGTTATTCCCGGTCTCGGCAAAACAAGTCCCGGTCACAAGACCCACATAGCCCGTACCTATAACAGAAATATTCATTTATAACTTATGCCTTTGATTCAATGCAAGATAAAAAATGAGGACTAAGGTATATTTCATTGAAAAACATGGCTTCGCCCTCAATAAGTCGCACTTATTGTCCAATAAAAAATGATCTATATAATTGTTTATAAATTACTTATGTATAAATAAATCTATAAACTATCAATTAAACAGTAGATGGTTCGAGTTGATTCACATTGATTTCTATTTGGAGAGCAACACCCAGGCTGTCAAAGTTGACAATGAGCTTGCCCTTGGATTTTATTTCACTTACGATGCCCTGTAAACCGAACAAGGCGCCATTATTGACCCGCACCCTTTGGCCCGTCTGATATCGGACTTCTTTCAGCACATAATTTTCATCCAGGCCTTCGATACGATGCAGGATGTCCATTTCTTCCTGTGTCACCGGTGATAATTGTTTTCCTATCTTCACGAAACCGAAGACGTATTCGGTCTCCAAAACAGGAATATATTGTTTCCGATCGATATGGACAAATACATAAGTGGACAAGACAGGCACCATCCGATGCACAATTTTCCGAACATATCTGCGGGTATATCTGCGCATAGGGGTATATGCCTCAATACATTTGCGCTTTAATTGAGCGATAACGATTTTCTCACTCTTGTATTTTACCTTGACAGCATACCATTGCTTCGTTTCCTGAATATTCATCTTCATTGTCAGCTTTTGTCCGACCAAAGCAACAGAGGCTCCAGGTCTCTTATTTGGGTCAAATAATCAGTGTATTCCGTCTCATTGAAGATCACATAGCGTATTTTTCTTTGAATCATGTTTTCTGCCTTGGCTACTAATTGGGAGAGATATTCCCTTTCGACATTGCCGACCATAATCAGGTCAATGATCGGTCCGTCAATACCTCTGGCGAAGGAGCCTGCCAGATAGACCCTGTCCACATTACCAAGGCGTTCGACCACATTATTGATAATCTGGTCAATGCCGATGTGCTTGAGGAGGATGTTGTGTATTTCCCGGAAAAGTGGATGGGTGGTATTGGCAGAAAAAACCTTCTTGTTCCCATTGGTTTCCGCTTTGAGGAGGCCTGCTTTTTCAAATTTATTTAGTTCCAGCCTGATGGCGTTGGTAGATTCGCCCATTTCATTCTCAAGACCGCGTAAATAGGCGGTTGTTTCCTTGTTGAGGAAAAACTTAAAGAGCAGTTTTACTCTTGTCTTCGATGAAATTAACGTTTCTATCATAAAAAATGAGTAGCAAAATTACTCAATTTTAATCAAAATATCCTGCTGTTAACAAAATAAGAATTTGCGTTACATATAAATATAAGATTTACAATGCATAGATTTCAAGTAGGGAATCAATTTCAGGAAAACATGTTTTCTGTGTCTATTTGGTTGCGCAGCAGGTCTTTCAAATTATCCCTACGTCGTATAAGCCTTGTATTGCCGTTTTCTACCATGACTTCTGCCGGCTTTAATCTGGCATTGTAATTCATGGACATTTCAAAACCGTAGGCTCCTGCGTTGTGAAATACCAGGTAGTCCCCTTCTGAAATTTCAGGTAAGGATCGATTTTCGGCGAAGGTATCTGTTTCACACAGATTGCCAACGATGTTATAAGGCTGTTTCAATCCACCTTCATTGCTCAGGTTGGTAATCCTGTGGAAAGCTCCGTAGAACATAGGTCTGATCAAGTGATTAAAGCCGGTATCCAGGTAAACAAAGGTTTGTTTGGGGGTTTTCTGGATGACATTTACTCTGCTGACGAGGTAGCCGCAGGCACTTACGAGGAATTTTCCCGGCTCAAGCCAGATTTCATATTCTGATCCGTCGGGTTTTCTGAATTTTTTAAAAAGGGCAGCGAGTCGCAATGCCAATTGGTTTATGTCGGTTTCATTTTCGTGTTGATCATAGGGGATTTTCAGTCCTCCACCCAAGTCAATCCAGTTGAGGTGAGGGAAAAATCTGGCGTAATCGGCCATTATTTCGACTTCTTTGACATAGACGTGCTGATCATTCATATCACTTCCGGAATGAATATGCAGTCCGTCGATCTCAATATTATACTTTTCGACGATGGTCAGGATGGAGTCAATCATCTCAATCGGGATACCGAATTTACTGTTTTCGTGGCCGGTGGCAATGTTGATGTTACCTCCAGCCATGATGTTGGGCCGAAGCCGGATGCTGGCGGGATATTTTCCACCAAATGTCATGCCAAATCGTTCAAGGGTAGAGATGTTGTCTATATTAACGTGCACTCCCAATCCGACAGCTTCAATGACCTCATCGAACAGCACGCCATTGGAAGTAAAGATAATTTTTTCAGGGCTGAATCCTGCCAACATAGCCAGGTGTATCTCATTTATTGAGCTACAGTCGATATTTGAGTCTAACTCATTCATCAGCTTCAGAATGTGAATATTAGTCAGTGCTTTACAGGCGTAAAAGATTCTTGATTTTATACCTTTAAATGCTGTGATAAGTTTAAGGTACTGCATTCTGATACTGTCGCTATCATAGATATATAGCGGTGTGCCAAATTCATGTGCGGCATTGGTCAACAACAGACTATCTAATTCTTTTTGCATATAATAGAGAATAAGTTTGCAAAATTATGATTTTTTAAATGGATGGTCCCTTTTAGGTAGATGGATAAAATATAACAAAAAGTATGAATCATAATAGTCTCAGAAGGCGAAATAGGATTAAAATGAATTTTTTCATTAGTTATTTTCTACTAATAAGATAATCCGTTATCTCCTCCTCATTAATAAACAAAAAAAAAGCAGTCCTTGAGGACTGCCTTTTTTTCCTTTACATACCGGATTACTTACCAGCAGATACAGTATCAGAAAGGCTCTTGCCCGGCTTAAATCTAGCGATTTTCTTAGCAGCAATTTTGATTGGCTTACCGGTCTGTGGGTTTCTACCTGTTCTAGCATTTCTTTTAGAAACAGAGAATGTTCCGAAACCAATAAGTGTAACCTTATCGCCTTTCTTCAAAGCTGTAGTGATTGCTTTTAGAGTTGCATCCAGTGCATTACCAGCCTGAGTTTTGTTAATTTTAGCTGATTCTGCGATTTTGCTGATCAAATCTCCTTTGTTCATTTTTGAAATTGATTTAGTTATTATTAATTTTTAATGCCGCAAAGATAGTTCTTAATATCATTATTTATACTTTTTTATTCAACATTTTTCGTTTAGATACCGCATTATGACTACCTTTAAGTAAATATTAACACATAAAACCCACGCCAAACGCAAAAAACACCCATTTTGACCCCTCAAAACTTCTAATTTTCTTATACCTTACGCAAATTAGGTTTTTCCATATATGAAATATTTGAAAAATAATTTTTTGATTTCAATTTATTTATTCTATCTTTGCGCTCCATTAGTTAAAAAAGATACTTTAAAACATAATTTTAATATGGCACATCACAAGTCATCATTGAAAAGAATCAGACAAGATGCTAAACGTCGCATCCAAAACAGATATTATAAAAAATCTACCCGCACCCTGATAAGAAAGCTCAGGGAACTGAATGATAAATCAGAAGCAACAAAAATGCTGCCTAAGGTTATCAGCATGATTGATAAGCTGGCAAAAAACAACAATATACACAAAAACAAAGCTGCCAACCTTAAAAGTAGCCTGACAAAACATATTGCCGCGATTTAAAGTCTCACACACTTATAAAAAAGCCAGGTAAGGATTTACTTATCTGGCTTTTTTATTTCTCACAAATCAATTTCCTTTCTACTGCCTTCCTACCCATTTAATGTAAATCGGATATAAGTTATCTTCTTTCCTGCCGCAAGATGCTGCGTTTCATAAAATGTTAGCAAATGAGTCTCAGGAGTCGGCACCACAGCACCATAAAAATCATCTGTGCTCTCCAAAATTCTGTAGTCCTTTCTTTCACTTAATACCTTTAATGTAAATGCATATAGTGTCGGATCGTCCGTCTTCAGGTGCAATATCGCACCCGGCTTGAGTACATCTGTATATCTGTCAAGAAAAGGATGAGATGTCAACCTCCGATTGGACTTAGAATCACGTAAAAAAGGATCCGGAAATGTTATCCATATTTCAGATACTTCCCCTTTTTTAAAAAAAGATTGAATCAGTTCGATTCTTGTCCGCAAAAATGCTACATTGGTAAGCCCTGCCTGATCTGCCAGTGTAGCCCCTTTCCATATTCTCGCTCCCTTGATGTCTATCCCGATATAGTTATTTTCGGGATTTGCCTGTGCCAGGTGTGTTGTATATTCACCCTTGCCACATGCCAATTCCAATACGATAGGTTTTTCTTTCTGAAAAACTAACTTGTTCCAATTACCCTTAATATCCATCCGATTGCCTTGAATATCATTAATATGGGGATCATGAAAATCAAAATTCTCGAACACGTTAGGAAGCCTGGCTATTTCAGCAAATCTCTGTAATTTGTTTTTATTGGACATAGTTTTTGATTAAAGGGTGCAAAGTTAGTGAACAGGTACTTCTTATTTTTCTAAAATTTGAATCTCAACCCTCCTGTTATATTGATGTTCTTCTTCAGTACAATTTACTCCATCCTTACATCGATTCCGTAATTGACTTTCTCCGCGACCTTCCGTTTCCATCCTTGATTCGTCAATTCCCTTAGCTATGAGGTATTTTTTTATCTCCAATGCCCGTTTCAGTGAAAGGGTTAAATTAAACTTTGCTTCACCTCTAGAGTCTGTATGAGCTATTATCCTGATTCTCATTTCCGGGTATTGATTCATCAATATAACGAGCTCCTTCAATTCACGATCGGTTGCCGGTCGGATAGTGGATTCATTGAAATCAAAATAAATATTCTCGAGGATTAATTTACTGTTTTTCTTTATTGGTTCTTTGACAATCGAAAGCATTTGTTTTGAAAAATTTACATTCAGCGTAAGGTCATCTACCAGCGCATTTACCTGTATTCTCACCATACTGTAACCTTTTTTGGTACCGATCAGCATTCCCGAACAACCCTGAGGCAAACAAAGATTGAAATAGCCGGAACTATCTGCCAAGGTGCTCACTTCCCGTTCACCACAGTTATTGACCCACCTTATTTCTGCCCCGGTAAGGTGTTGGTTGGTTTCCTGGTCCAATGTAACTCCGCTTAGAGTTATACAAGGAAGTGGTACCAGCTTAACCTGAACCTTCGCGCCGCAAATAAACGGTGTACTAAACGGCAGATGCTTTGTGGACGTCACTTTCAGCAGATAACTTTTACCTGACATCAAAGGTGTGATCCACTCACCATTTTTGTTTGTTTCTCCATTACTTACCTGTTGTCCATCTATTGTCTTTACGATACAATTTATACCCTGAAGCCTTTGTAACCGTGCGCTATCGATGACGACCACCAATTGATTGGTTTCAACCGGCCTTTCTGCAGGCAATGACTTAAGTAAATAAATATCATCCTGGCCCCGGCCTCCGGATCTGGATGATGAAAAATACGCATATCGGTTCCCCGGAGCCACTACCAATCCTATATCATCCGCCTCACTGTTTACAGGCTGATCCAGGTGAATACGATTCAGGACGTTACCTCCGGCCATCTGTGCAACATATATATCGTAACCGCCCAATCCACCGACTATGTTGGCACTATAAGCCAATAAATTATCCGACAATAAAGTCGAAAATAGTTCATTGCCATCCGTATTTACTTCAGGACCTAGATTGACCGGGTCAGACCAGTTACCATCAACTTTTCTGATGTAATAAATATCATATTTGCCATACCCACCACCCATATTGGAAGAAAAATAAAGCTTTTGCCCATCTGAACTTACCGCCGGATGACAAAAACTGACATCCCCGGCAGCTTTGAGCAGTTCAATAGGTTCAGTCCAATGGTCATTTACTTTCTGAGAATAAAATATGCTTAGGTTAAGTCTTGTTGACCCGTTTGGCTCATCAATTTTAATATTTTTTGTAAAATATACTTCCTGTCCATCATGGCTAAAACACAAGGGGCCTTCATTATAATCAGAGCGAAAGGCCTGAATAGGTTGTTCTGAGGTTAGACTGCCATCCTCATTTATTGCCGATACAAATAGTTTGAAATATTTTTTGGCCTCTGCCCTGGACATCCCGGATATTCTTCTTCCATTAGCAAGGAATACGACAGAAGAATCGTATATAGCCGGTGAAAATTCCAGATCCGCAGTATTTATGTTTTCCTGATTGACTACTTCGTAATGCTTAAACTGACTGTTCATTATATCCGTCAGCACATCTGAAACCTGAGTATATCCTTGATTTACCCCCATAAAAATCATAGTTATGGCAAGAAAAACAGGCAGTCTTCTAAATATGAATTGTTTTTGGAACATACTGTGGTTTAAAAAAATCTTGGATTCTGAACCTGAACATCATCCTTGACAGGCAATGAGTATCTTAGAAAGCACTCTATGGTACCCTTGGTATATTTCCCGAGTGTTCCCAACTGTATATCGTAAGATAGCCCTAAAAACAAAGGATCGACTATTTTCAATCCAAATAATACATCTATTGATTCTCCCAAGGCATCATAGATTCCTCCGGAGCGATAGGACAGGCCTGCATTATACTTCATTCCAAAATCCACCATCACATTGGCATCCACGCTGACAGGACTTTGCTTGACAAATTTGAGATTTACTTGTGGTGTTAAAGATATATCCTGGGCAAATTCAATTGAATATCCCGACATTACATAGAAATGACTTACTTCGCGTGACACCAGAAGGTCATTTTTAAAATCCATCTTAGATTTTAATATTCGCGGCACAGATAACCCTATATAAAATTGCTTATCTGAATAATAGACGCCAAGTCCGACATTTGGTGTCAAAACATGTGTATTTTCAACGATCAGTGCATTGTCGGCAGCAAGGTTCTGGTCTGCACGCAATGACGGATTGTTATAGTTGACCCCATAATAACGCAAGCTTCCTTCCATGCCTCCGCTGATATATCCATTTCCTAACGGCAACCTGTATGCATACATACCGCTTAAGGTCCACATCTCTGAAATGCCTATTGTGCTCCTGATTAAATTGGCACCCACACCTACCCGCTGACTTAAAAAAGGGAAGTTGGCCGATAAAGCCTGTGTTATTGGTGCTCCCTCAAATCCCATCCACTGGTTTCTGTACAATGCCGTAAATGCCCCTGAAGGTACCGAGCCGGCAAATGCCGGATTAATCGCCAATTTATTATACATAAACTGACTGTATTGCCTTTCCTGCTGACCCATCACATCAGTCATCACTGCCCATACCATCGAAAACAGGAGGAATAACCGAATTGTTTTAAAAGTATTGTTAGAATTGATATGCCTCATATTACCTCCTCTTACCTTTTGATGATTAAATAACCCTTCTGAACCGGGCTCTGGTCGCCTCTTTCAAATACAAAGAAATACGTTCCAGGTGGTAAATCCGATCCTTTATACTTCCCATCCCAGTCATTCAAATACGGTGAAGCCTCAAATACCTGACTTCCCCATTCATTGAATATGGCCAATTTAGAAGTGTTAACCGGTGAATTTTCAAGACAAGGTATTCTTAAAAAATCATTTACCCCGTCATGATTGGGCGTAATAATATTAGGAACCATGCAGTCTCCCTTGTTTTCTACATCCACTACTACTTCAGCAGTGGAGCATATTTCCGGACAGCCGACTACACAAATACTATAAATAAATTTGTCATAATTCTGGCTTCCGTTAGGTACATATTGGATTGTTTCGTTGTTCTCGATATTTATTTGACCAAATAAAGGGGACTGGTCGATTTTGATATTAACAGGCGTATTAAACACATCATTATGCAATACCGGCATATCGATAGATTGTCCCGGTTCAATACGGTAAAGGTCACGGTTTGCCGTTTGTTCATCCGTCACCCAAATAATCATAGTATCTCTGGAGAAGTTAAAGCAATTGTTATAATCTAATGACCAAATAAACACATTCTTACCCTTGGAGAGAGATGTTACCTTCGTATTTGGGTCAGACGGATCCGCAATGACAACCTCAGGATCAGGGCTTGACCATTTTCCTACTGAAAATAATGGTGCTTTGGCATGCAATTGGCCTTCATTTCCGGAGCAAACATATCCTTCTTTATCGGTATCTGCTTGTTCTTCGGGCGGATAATTCAGTTTGATAGAAACCGGAATGCCCGGTACGGACGGGCAGGTGTTGAGCGTAGCTACTGCATAGAAATTGTTGATTCCGTCACTCAGCTGGCTAAAGTTTGTAACATTGGCACATAATCCGTTGGTCGGTCCGGCTACAGGCGTATTGAGGGCTGTGTTATAGAAAGTATAGCTTGCATTGGCAGTAGCTGATTCGGCTGTAACGCAAAGTGTAAGTACGGTTGCAGCATTGCTGACACATAACTCATCAGCCAGGTCAGCCATATTAGGTGCCGGTGGCGGTTGATTTATAGCAATGGTGAAAGCATCAGATGTTTTTGATACGCATCCCTCATTGGAAAGTGTAAGGAAGTAATTGCCGGCATGTGCCAATTGTGACGGAAAGATTACCCACTTTGTCTGACTGGAAGTTATCCCTCCCGGTCCGGTCCAACTGTATTCATAATCAGGTGGATTACTTATTTCCAGTACAATGGAATCTCCCAGACAGATTGTCGGATCGCCTATGATAACCGGTCTGGAAGGTGTCTGTACAACCTGCACCTCAAATGAAGCTGAAGGTCTTGACTGACAGCCGCTACTTTCAAAGACTACGCTGTAGGTATTGGTCGGTCCTGCTTGAATATTAATCAGGGTAAGGATATTGGTTGTAGTGGTAACGACCCCATTCGGAGTATTCCACACATATTTGCCGACATTTGGGAGGTTTGACACTTTCAGCACCAATGTATCACCTGAACATACCTTATTAGACCCGACGATAATGGGCTGTTCCGGAGCGATGGTATTGTTGACGGTTACCCTGGTTGTATCGGAAATACAGCCCTGAAGAGATGTAGCAACGACTGAATAGACCCCATTCATAAGTTCAGAACGAATGATGGAAGGATGGGCTTCAGTGCTGTTGAATCCACCCGGTCCTTTCCAGGCAAAGGTCAGCTCTGATTCAGGAATATTAGTGGTAAAGTTAAAGGTTACTGATTCATCAGGATATTGGCAATCATGTGCTGTTGAGGATAATCCTGAAATTCTCGGTTTCGGATTAAGATCAAGATTAACCGAACTTGTGAAAACACATCCTGCCGCTGTCGTAACAGTAACACTGTAGCTGCCGGGAGCAGCCACTACAACCGGTTCAGGTAAGGTCGAAACAAATCCACCCGGACCTGTCCATTTATAAGTCGCTCCTGCAAATTTTTTGGTTGAAAGCCTCACACTATCTCCTTCACATACCGGCCCGTCATACGTTATAGTAATATTGCTATCCAATGTCACTTCAACTGTCAAAAGTTCTGATTCCAGGGATTTACAACCACCGGATTGCAGTGTCAGGGTCCATGTTCCATTATCTATTGTACCTGCATTAGGTATGATTAATGTATTGGTATCTGTTAGAATTAATGAACCGTCGGGACGCTTCCAGATAAAAGTATCAACGCCGGCTGAAATATTTGATTTCAACCTTAACTCGCTGTTAAAACACACAGGAGAATTAGATGAAGGTGCCGGTTTTTCAGGTCTCTGAGATACAAGGACCTGTACTTCCGTAGGCTCTGACTTACAGTTGCCATTGCTTACAATCAGCGAATAAATGCCGGAATGAACCGGAAGTGCAGGACTGATCACAGCCGGATACTGCTGATCGGATACAAATCCATTAGGACCTGTCCACTTATAGGTAAAGTCAGTTCCCATTGGACTACCCAAGGCAATTACGCCGCCCTCACAAACCTGTATCAGGTCAGCATCCACTAAAGCAATCGGGTTGGTTACGACATCTACTTCAACACTGGCTGACGGATTACTTACACAGTCATTTTCTGAAACAATAACATAGAAATAATATGTGCCGGGTCCTTTATCTATCATATACTGAGGAACAAGGGTAGAATCGAGGAGCTGACCATTTGGCGCAAATCCTTCATACCACTTGTATTTTATATTTCCTGTATAAGTCTGTGTAAATAAGACAATATTCTGTCCCTGGCATACGGATGTATCCTTAGCTCCGATGATTGGTGTATTGATTTCACTATTGATAAATACCTGGACAACACCTTCTCCGCCACAACCGTTAAATCCGGTTACAATGAGTTTATAGGTACCTGAATTAATGGAAGAGGCATTTGGAATAACCGGATTCGCCTCATTGGAACTAAAGTTATTCGGACCTGTCCAGGAATAAATATATTGATCAAATAAATCCAGATCCGGCAGATTAGAAAATAGTCTCAGGCTGTCATTATCACACAATCCAAGGCTATAACCTGGCGTCAGCAAGGCTTTGTCAATCAATACCTGTGTACGGCAGGAATCCGTCAATCCCGCTTCATCCCTGACATAGAGGACGACATCCTGTTGACTGCCGATGTCACTGCAATTGAAAAGTGATTTGTCAACATACATTGTATCTATTGTACAGTTGTCATAACTGCCTCCATCAATCATCTGAGGAGTGAGAATCCCAGGAAATATTCCGCTCGGGTGAATATGTAAAATGGCGTTTTTGCATACAGCTACCGGAGTGATAGTATCTCTTACCACGATGTCTATCGTGCATGTATCCACATTGCCCGACCGATCCTCTATGGTATAGGAGAAATGAGTGGTGCCGGCGGTGAAAGCAAATTTGGGAGCTTCATAAGGCGGTGCCAGTTGTTGAAAAGGTATTACTGTCGCTCCTGTTGCGAAGAATGATGGTGGAGTAAATGTCTTATATTTCAACTCCATAAACATAAAACTAATACTGTCTGTCTGCCCGTCCATTGTAAGAATCTTACCACTACATGGATTGATACCACTCTGCATATTTCCCGGAGGAATGTTAAAATCCTTGTTTGATACGGCATTAAAAGTTATACTTCCATCCTGAGCCCAGACATTGAACTTGTCGGGCGGGATGTTAAAATATGCAGTCGAAACCTTGTTGCAATTACCGGTTAGTACATTCCCCTGGCCGGCCTCTGTGATTCCTAGAGCAGTTCCGTCTTCGCCGTAAATTGTATAATATTCGCCACCACTATCAATGTCTCCGCGTAAATATACATTGAGCAATACCGGAGAGGCCACATTGCCGGCAACCTGACTGAAGGTATAGGATTTATCCTGTGCAATATAGTTTTGTAAATTTGGATTGGCAGCAAAGGTAAGCCATGCACTTGCCGTATCTGCGGGAACAGAATATTGAAAATCATTGGCTAATCCGCAATTATCATCCATGTTCACCGGTAATGGTATGGTCAATAAGGTATCACAAACATTGCCATTGAGTGTTGCATGTATATCATTTCCACAGATTATGACTGGAGGTATGGTATCTCTGGCAAATACCTGCTGGGTACAGGTAACCACGTTGTTGCCGCAATCGCTAATCTCATAAGTGATGGTATGATGGCCTTCCTGAAGGTTGATAACCGGAATATTTGTAATTTCAAAAGACTGTGCAGCCAATGTATCCACCTTAAATGAATATTTTAAGGAAGGATTGTGATTCCAGACAACATCCAAAGCAAACCGGATAGTTGTTCCTCCGCAGATATCATTAATGGTATAGCTGCCATCAAGAGGAGAAGGGTCATTTGGCTTTGCATAAAAATATATTTTCCCGTCTGCGACCCAATTGTCAAACTGAGCCTCTGTAAAATTCAATTGCGTTAAAGATGAATTACACTGAGTCGATGAATGATTGGTCTGACCAAGTAACTCATTGTTTTCATCGTATATATTAAAATATTCTTCGGAGGCTTCAATATCACCCTTTTGGATTTCAATATCCAATACACCACTGCCGAAAGAGGCAAAGGATCCGCCGGTGGCCAAGTCAGCAAAGAGTATCTCTACATCACTCACAGGTGTGAGGCTATTTCCCGGGTTGACTGAGGTAACTGCCTTAACTACGGAAAGTGTGGAATCAAATGTAATATTGGCACATCCATCGTAAACAGTAGGCAGCTGGAGCTGAAAATCAACACTGCACTGACCTGCAGGAGCAATAATTTCTACCTGATCCGGGCAGGCAATTAACTGAGGCTTGATAGTATCTCTTACTTCAAAAGACGCTGAAGTAACGCTCGCATTATTACACTGATCATAATAGACAAAATCTACCTGCAATTTGCCTACTTTTCCTCCATCACAATTTACAATATCGGTATATTCAGGCGTCTGTCCGGGGAATGAAGCAGGGTTCTGCAAGTCATAGCTGCCGGGCAAAGCAGCAAATGAAAATGTCTCTCCGCAAGCATCCACCGCCTCAGAACCGGCTTTATTATTTATCCAATTTGTAAATGCCAATGGTAGATCGGTACTGTCCTCACAGTATGATACAAAATCCTCCGCCGATTGAATAATTTCGGGCGGGATGCCGTCCAACAGTTTAACAAGGATGGTATCTTCAGCAGTATTGCCACATGGGTCCGACGCAGTGAGCAACCATTTCTGATAGTTGTCAGATGAACAATTATCCGGATTTCCCGAATTCAACCTTTGTACGGAAAAACTTAACTCATTGGAACAATTGTCACTTGCCAGCGACTTCAATACCTGAGCAACCTGAACGCTGTCCGTACAATTGAGTACCAATGGTTCTGAATTGTCAATATCCGGTGCAACATCGTCACTGACAGTAATTATTCTGGAATAGGTTTTTTCATTCAGACAAACGTCCCTAACTGTATATGTTTGTTCTACCAGATAGTTGTAATAACTACATTCCGCCGGATCTGAAGATTGTGTAGATGAACCGCTCTGCTCTACCTGTACAAATGAGCATTGATCTGAAAAATTAATCAGGTAATTACCGATATTATCAGTACAATCCAGAAATAAATCATCAAAAGGTGCATCAGGCGTGGGAGCGATGGTATCAATGACATAAACTTGCTGCGTGACGGTTGTGGAGTTTCCGCAATAATCCACAGCTGTCCATGTTCGGGTTATCTGGTAGGTATAGTGACTACAATCCAACAAGCTGTTGCTCTGGGTGCTGGTCTCCTGATATGCAACATCTCCCGAAATTCCGCAATTGTCGGTAAATACAGGTTGTTGTTGAGGTAAAGGACTGTCACAAGTTATGGTCGTATCCGATGGAATATTAGAAGCTACCGGCTTTATTGTATCCGCGAAATTAAAGGATGCACTATCCACAGATATATTGGAGCAATCATCCTTTGCATAAAAATATACAACAAAATAATCGCTGCAATCTACATCAGCCAACTGAGGATATGGGCCTTCTCCGAATAAACCTGTACCCGATTGACCCTGATTGTCATGCCATTCAAAATGATCCCACTGCGCATTGTTGCAATCTTCAATCTGTGCACCTGCTTTTACTTCAATCCAGTTCTGAAGGGTATCCTGTACTCCATCCCCACCTATACATACCAGATTAAAGTCCTGAGGAGATTCAGAGAAATACGGTCCTGACACATCTTCAATGTGATAGACTGAAATAAAACTATCGATGCTGACATTGCCACTTTTATCCTTTGCTCTGAAGGTTACGGCAATTGTTTGATTACAAAGCGAAGGTGACGAGTGGAGTGAGTCAAGGGCTTCCGCAAGGCTGATATGCCCTGCCCAGATGATTTCACCGCAGTCGTCGCTTCCCGATGCTCCGGCTCCTGAATTGTACCACTCCATAAACAATTCGTCCAAAGATCCGGTCGAACAGGAATGGGTAGTAGTATCAACGCCCGGAGTTAAAACCACCGGTGCTGTGGTATCGATCACAGCAAAAACTGCAGAAGTCGTCACGCCTGTATTACAATAATCTGAAAGGTGAAACTCTACAGGCAGGTAGGCTCTAAGCCCGGTATAAGGGACACCTTCGATTACGGCTGATATGGACGGTCCGGCCAATTGAGCTGCCAGTGTATCCTGAAGTTCTGCAATAGTTAGTTCTACTCCTCCCAGGAAATATGTTTTAATCAGTTGATCCTGATTGAGGCAATTATCAGTGATTACGCTTCCGCCGGCATTATTCAACCATTGGACTAAAGAGGAATCTATATCGTTAGCACATGTAGTTAAAAAGTTGACTGCATCACTCACAAGGACAGGAGGTTGCTGATCTATTATTTCAAATGTAGCTGTTGTACTGTCTGCATTGCCACAATTATCGGTTACGACAAAGGTCACGGAGGTAGGAGTGTTGCATGCGTCAGACAGTTGGGGACTTGCCGGGATGGTAGTCCATCCGGCTATACCACAATTGTCGGTAGCTACGGCGCCTCCATGACTGTTGATCCATTGGCTGAAGGCCGTGTTGGCATCCGTCGAATCACACTGGTAGGTGGCATTCCCGGCTTCTGTTGTAATGACGGGTGGTGTTGTCTCCGGAAGTAGGGTAATATTTTGAGTATCGACGGAAATATTTCCTGCTAAATCCTTTGCAGTAAAAAACCTTTGAAACGCCCCGCTACAAGCGTGTTCCGGAATATTGGTCGTTTCGGTAATCTGAATCTGAAAAGCAGGTGTACAATTGTCTGTAGCGGTGATGGATACTGAAGGTAAGGAAGATGCACAGGTTATCGAGATATCGCCGGGCAAAGATGCCTGGTTGAATACCGGAGGCGTTTTATCTGCAAAATAAATGGTAAAACTAAAATCCTCAGTATGCCCCTGATTGTCTTTTGCTTCGTAAGTAACCGTAACGGTAGTGCCTCCCGGAATCAGGTTTCCTTCAAAATATCCGTCACTTATAGATTTCAGATTTTTGGCTATGACTACCTGATCCGGCGGGTTGACCGGAGTACAAATAATCTTATTGTCTCCGCCCCAAAATAATCCTGCCTTACAGGTATTGCCCACGACAATCGTATCCGGCCCTATATAATCCCAATTAAACCATGGTTGAGCACCGGCCGGTACTACTAAAAATATAAAGATTATAATTTTTAAAAAGTTGGAAAACGACATAGCGTAATTTTACTTATTAAGAACCATTCATCGGCTAAACACAACACTACCATTAACGAAAAAACCACACCTGAATATCTATATAACTGCACTATAACCGCATAGCCTCCCGACCGGATTTGTGTTAAACCAGACTTTTTAATTTACAAAAAGGGCAAATCCATCACAAAAATAGACATTACAACAGATATATCAATGTTTTTCAAAATATTTAACCTTATCAATACTACATTATAAAGAAATAGTTAGCTATTTCATATTATCAAAAGTAACAGATGTTTCTGAATAGCGATTTAATTCAGGAATTTGGTTTAAGAGAGCTTGTTCTGCTTTGTTTGCCGGCTTCGCTGTTTGCTGGCTGCGACGTTTGGCTTCGCTGTTTGGCCCGACAAACGAACCTTGGCTCATCAAACGGACAATAGTCCATCACACAGGTGATAGTCTTTCAAACTCTTTCATACTTTATGCTTTTTTACATCAGGATTATGCTGGCTGAACGACATTTTATTACAGTCAGGATATTATCAGAAAGTGCATACATTATAATAAACAATTTATAGTCAACAATTTAAGTAAATAGATATAAATATTTTATAGTCCATAATCGTGTGATTATCTTATAGTTATCAACTCTAAAACTTTACTTAAAGGAATTAAACGTAAAATGCCTCTGTGATTCGGACAGGACCATCCAAATAGGAATAAAATTTCAGGGACGTCGGCTGCAAATGTAACTTTTGTTAACTTCACATTTTAAATAGAATCATGATTGAATATTCATCATTAGATGACACCATTGTCGCCATCTCCACTCCGCCGGGCGTGGGAGCTATCGGTATTGTCAGGTTGAGTGGTAATAAGTCACTGACCATAGCTAACGACATTTTCAGAGGCAAGAAGCTTGAAGAACAGAAGAGCCACACACTGCACTTCGGACATATCGTCAACAAAGACAGTCAGGATATTGATGAGGTCGTCATTGGAATCTTCCGGGCACCGCATAGTTATACCGGTGAGGATATTATTGAGATCAGCGGGCACGGCTCCCCTTTTATATTGGCTCAGATACTGGAAGTTTGCATTGAGGCAGGAGCCCGATTGGCATTACCGGGAGAGTTTACTCAAAGAGCTTTTCTCAATGGAAAAATGGACCTTGTCCAGGCTGAGGCGGTGGGAGACCTGATTCATGCTACCAGTCAGGCTTCACACCTATCTGCACTACATCACCTAAAAGGCGGATATTCTTCCGAACTCAACGACTTGAGAGAGAGATTAATACATTTTTCAGCCTTGGTTGAACTGGAGCTGGATTTTGCCGAAGAAGACGTGGAATTTGCGGACAGAACAACCTTCCGTGCCTATCTTTCAGAAATAAGTAAAAAAACACATAGACTTCTTGACTCATTCAAGCTGGGTAATGCAATGAAAAATGGCGTATCCGTAGCCATCATAGGCCGGCCAAACGCAGGAAAATCAACCCTGCTCAACGCATTGCTCAATGAAGAAAGGGCAATCGTCAGCGACATAGCAGGCACAACCCGCGATACCATCGAAGAAAGCCTGAATATCAATGGATACCTCTTCCGACTCATCGATACTGCCGGTATCAGACAGCATACCGATGATGTCATAGAGTCCATGGGAATTGAAAGGTCTATGTTCAATGCACGCAAAGCCGATATCATTATCTATGTGAAAGATCTGCTCGATGAAGAAGAGTCTATTGGTTGGTTAGCTCCTTATCAGGACAAGACCATTGAAGTTTTTACCAAATTTGATATTTATCAGGAAAAATATCATGACCAACCGGCAAGTACCATCCTGCAATCCGGCAAAATATTACTTCATCCCAATCATTATGACATTGGAATACAACAATTAAAAGAGGAAGTTTTTAAACTCGCTATCGGCTCCTCTGTATCAAGAGAAGACACCATCGTCACCAATGCCCGCCACTATGAAGCATTGAAACACGTTGCGGACAGCCTGAATGACCTTGCCTCCGGACTCGACAACGGTTTGACCGGGGATCTCCTCGCTCTGGATATTCGCAGTTGCCTTTACTATTTAGGACTTATTACAGGCAAGGTGGATGTCGATAAGGATGTACTGGGAGCAATTTTCAGTAGCTTTTGTATCGGAAAATGATACGTAATGAAAATTAGGCATGAATAATGATTTATCGGATTACCTTTGATGTTCGAATTATAAAATTTATTGTCCGGTAATTCTAAAGTGAAAAAGTTAATTCAGATAGCCATTATACTTTTTATCATCGTTGAATTGATAATCAACTTCCTTCAGTATTATTATACACCTATAGATGGCGACCTGGTAGCCATTGCCCTTCCGGCTGAGTGGTACTCCAAGGTTCTGGAGGATCCGACAGGACTCAAAACGATTTCAGGAGGTGAGTTGATAGGCGGTGCCGGCAGGTACATGGCTCACCTGACGATGTACACGTATTATCATTATGTCCCTGAATTTTTGCAGACATTTATTTCACCCATAGAAAGTGTGTATGTCGCTTCTGCCATATTCAAACTTTTGACAGTCATTCTGCTTTTAGTTGCATTTACGCTTTACAATAAATTTCATTTTGGGACAAAAAATAAGATATATCTGCTGACACCCATCCTTATTCTGCCTTTGATCCAGTATTACGGCTTTTATGACGTGATGCGGACTGTCGATCAGGCTACGACCTATGTGTTTTTTTATTTATGGCCGGTATCCTTGTTTTTGATCCTTTATTTTCCGATATACAAATGGATAAGTACCGGAGGCAAACAAAGAATTACTTCATGGCAGTTAGCTTTGATGGTGCCGGCTTCGGTTTACATTTCACTGGATGGACCTTTGATGCCCCCGCTTTTTATTCTGGCCGGTGTTTTCTCACTGCTGATTAAGTGGTCATCTGACAAGAACATCGTACATGTATTCAAGATGATACAAACAAGGGAAGTGCTATTTCTGCTGTTTACGATTATTTTCAGTTTCTATGCGTATTATTTAAGCACATTTAACGTAGAATCCGTCCCTGTACCCGGCACCCCCGATTTAAAATCGCGATATTTACTGATGTTGCAGGGAATATATATTTTGCTGACGTACGATGCAGGTCTTTCGTTATTGCTGGTTTATACCATTATCCTCACACTCATACTCCTAAAGTCTAATCCAAAAGATTATGAAGCTTTTAAAAAGACCCATCTGATTCTCATTATCCTGGCTATGGTATATATCATGCTGTTGCCTCTTGGCGGCTATAGAAGTTATCGTCCATACGTCATCAGAAGTGACACATCCATCCCTGCATTAATGATATTGATGCTGATATTTACACAAGTCAATTTTCTTGCCATTCAGACATTCCGCCCCGGTATCAAAAGGATATTCAGTTTTTTCCTTCCGTTTTTGCTGTTAATTTACTTTGTCCGTGATATCCGGATTAAAAAAGGTAATTTATGTGAAAAAGAAGGACTGGAGATAATTTCAAATGCGAAGACAGACACAGTCAGACTTAACAATCCCTGCAACATAATGTCTTGGGAGCCGCAAACCAATCCTTATTTTACCCATTTCAATTCGCAGATGCTCCAGGTGTGGAATATAACAGATCACTATCAGCCGTATCTTCAGGTCAAAGAAAAATAAAGGGGTAATGAGTTCGTTTGCGGACCTTTATTTAAAAGTAATAAATAAGGAGTATATTTATGGGAAATATACGTCATGGTGGCGTAAGTATAGCCGTTACCTGACAGGTAAGATAAACCGCAACCAAACAAAAGACACAGACTAATGAAAACGTTTTTTAAAGAATTATTTGAATACGGACATCACTTCAATCAAAAATTGGTTGATGTAATTATTGATAACCCGGAAAGAACATCTGAAAAAGCAGAAAAGCTGATTAATCACATTTTAAACGCTCATCAAATTTGGAACAATCGAATTAACCCTAAACAACCAATCTTCGGAGTTTGGGAACTTCACGCAGTTGCTGATTTAAAAGCAATTGACCAAACAAACTACGAACAGACCTTGCAAATACTTGATAAGTTTGAGCTGACCGAAACTATTAACTACTCAAATAGCAAGGAACAGACTTTTAGCAACAGTATTCGTGACATCTTATTTCATGTTGTGAATCATTCAACTTATCACAGAGGACAAATCGCAACAGAATTTAAACATCACGGACTTGAACCCTTGGTCACTGACTACATTTTTTACAAACGATAAGAATGACATAAAACGCTCTTCAAATACCCGAGCCGCTTACAGATAAGGTTTAATTGCTCCCAGCGCAGCGGAGTTGCGATTTAAACCCCGAATGAAGAAAGGCTTCGAGAGCGACCATAGATGATACTATGGGCATTCATTAGGTGAAGTCGGTATTTTTGGAAGGTTTTTGAAAGCGGTAATTTTAATTTAGGGCATATTCGCTTGTTTTTTAATTTGAAGAAAGTATGACTAAATGGCTTCCGGAATTTATAAATTAATTACCTTGTGCATCAGAATATAGCGCTGTAGAAATTTGATTCTCACTATAGCAATTACGGGTTCGTCCAATCCCGAAACTTGATTGGGAATCGTAGGTAAAATATTGATACTGAAAAATATGGGCATAGAAATGGTGAAGAGTGCCTATGCCTTTGTGTTGGCGTTCAGCCTAAAGTGATATCGTCTTTAACAAACAATAATAACAAAAAAACCAAAAAGTATGGAAAAGAAACATCAGGTGCATAACTTAATTATTTTAGATGAAAGCGGTTCTATGGAATCCATAAAATCAACAATTATTCAAGGTTTCAATGAATTGGTTCAGACAATTCAAGGGATTGAAAAACAATTTCCGGAACAAGAGCATTTTATCACATTTGTGTCCTTCAACAGTTTAGGACAAAAATTGATTCACTTCATCGACCCTGCACGTAAATTAAATCAAATAGACGAAAAAATCTATAAGCCTAATGCTTCTACACCATTATTTGATGCAATGGGTTTTAGCATAAATAAATTGAAACAATCCTTACAAGGGCAAACTGATTATAATGTTCTTGTAACAATTCTGACTGACGGAGAAGAAAATGCTTCAAAAGAATTTTCGGGCAACGATATTAAAAAACTTGTTGAAGAACTAAAACAAAATCGGTGGACATTTACCTACATAGGAACAGACCACGATGTAGAAAAAATTGCTATATCACTTTCAATCAATAACACAATGATTTTTGCAAAAAATGAATCAGGTATAAAAGATATGATTATGAAGGAACAAAGTGCAAGAGTAAAATACAGCCAAAAAATACGTTCTAAAGAAGACACAACATCAAACTATTTTGACGACACAGAAGACAACTAGAATTAAAAATATAAATCGAACCACCAACAAGTAAAGTTTAAATGCTCGAAGCGGAGTTACGATTTACACCCCGGGTGGGGGGCTGCTTAGGAAGCAATCCGGAAGATACTATGGAAATTGCGGGTGAGATGGCGGAAGGTATCTTTTTTCATTAGAGTCGCACACCATATTAATAAGAAAAAGTGAATAAAATGGACATTGAAATAAGAAGCTTGTCTAAAGATTTATTAAATGATTACTTGTTTCTTTTTGACAATATGATACACAAGGATAACCCCGATTGGTCTAAATGTTATTGTAATCACTATCACTTTCTTGGAGATGTGGAATCATGTACTATAGAATCAAGTCGTGAAATGATTATAAATCGTATCAAAGAGAATGAGTTGAGGGGTTATTTGGTTTTCGACAAGGATAACCCAATTGGATGGTGTAATGCAAATAACAGATCAAACTTTAAGAGATTAATGCGAGACTTTGATTTGATTGATAATCCTGAGGATAAAGTTTTCTCAATTGTTTGTTTTTTAATACATCCAGATTATAGAAGACAGGGGATTGCCCAAATGATTCTTGAAAAAATTATTAACGAGCATTCCTATAAGGACTATGATTATATTGAGGCGTATCCCCAAAAAGGTGAATCAAACAACAGTAATTTTAATGGCCCTTTGGAATTATTTTTAAGGTACGATTTCAAGATACATAAAAAGCAGGATACTCATTATGTAGTAAGAAAAAAATTGAAATGAATGTGATACAAAGTAGCAATTGCATGAAAGCAGGTGATTTGTTTATTTATGACATATTAGTGCAAAACAATCAATAGTTGCTTATAATGATAGTTAAGTGGTAAAATACACAGCCTGCTTATAGCCGGGAATTTTTACAGCTAATGGAAAAATACTTCTACACAGCAGTCGAACATGGACTTAATCGAGAAAAAAGTAATCCATATTGACAGATGAATACTGTCGTAATAACGATACGACAAACACGCATCGAGAAAGTCGATTTCAATGGAAATTGGGACCGGACTTTCGTGGATTCAGTTTACAAATGCAAATTCAAAATAAAGGATGAAATTTATCTTTTCAATTATTACGCCATTTTTACTTTTTTTATCTTGCAATAAGGAAAATGTTGTATCAGAATACGTTCTTGTCCGAATACCATGCACCCTTTCTAGAAATTTAGATACGGCTAAAATCTATATTCAAGGTGACTGGTCCTGGCTGGAAGAAAAACGCTATAGTCGCGGATTACAAAAAACCGTATATCTAACACCACATAATCAGGGCTATACATTCGGGATGAAATTAAGCAATGACACCGCCTATTTTTATAAGAATAATAAGTTGGATTCTGTTTATTTGTACAAAGTGTTCTTACAGGGAGATGTTACAGGAACAGACTATCCTGAAGACAGTGAACCCGCATTAGTATTTTATAGAATTTATGATGGAAAAAGGAATTCCTACGTTCCATTGAAAATTTGCAGCAATTATTTGATTTTGCAATATCAGTTTGTAACAAGTAACGGAGGGGAGACAGTTTGGAAAAAGCAATAAATTTAAAAACAAATTTGAGCTTGATTTAATCTCGATTTCTTCCCGCATCTTTCTTTTCTGCCCCTACCCAAATTTCATTACTTTTGCCCATTCTTTCTGTTTGAATGGAATTTTTTTAAATATATTTGAAATCTTAATCCTTTTACATGAAAAATCTATCTTATATTTTCAACATCATTCTTGCTATTGCCATAGCCATACTTTACTATCTGCATTTTAACAGGACGGGAGAGGTGACTACCCTGACTCCTGTTACGGATAATGATTCTGCACAGGTTATTACTACTCCTGATGAAATCAACGGCATTCCTGCAGGTAGTAAGATTCTGTATGTGGACATCGATACCATCAATCAGAACTATACCTATATCAAAAATCAGAAAGCCATCATCGAAAAACAAGGCGCCCAGGCTGAAGCCACTCTGAAGGCTAAGGCCAAGGCCCTTCAGGATGATTATATCTCTTATCAAAAGAAAGCTCAGGCAGGCGAACTGACACAACAGCAGGCAATGACTCTTGAAAAAGCACTTACGGAAAAACAACAAGCCCTCGCTCAGCAGGAACAACAACTTTCAGACCAACTCGTGCAGAAAACCCAGAAAGTCCAGGAAGAGCTAAATAAAAAGATGCGGAAAGAGCTGAAGGTGTATCTGGATAAGTATCATGCTGACTATATCCTTGGTTATACCGAAGGCGCCAATATTCTGCTGACCAATCCCAAACTGAATATTACCAAGGAAGTTCTTACAAGGCTCAATGAGTCCGATAAAAAGAAATAATCCATGCCCTTTCAGTTAGAATCGAAATATAAGCCCACAGGTGACCAACCTCAGGCAATACGTCAGCTCGTCAATGGTATCCGTTCAGGCGAGCGCGCTCAGGTATTGCTTGGAGTGACCGGTTCGGGAAAGACATTTACCATGGCTAATGTCATCAAAGAACTCAACCGCCCGACCCTGATTCTGACCCATAATAAAACACTCACTGCTCAGCTTTACGGCGAATTCAAGGAGTTTTTTCCAAACAATGCAGTTGAGTACTTTGTCTCATATTACGACTATTATCAGCCTGAGGCATATATCTCAGTGACAGATACATTTATTGAAAAAGATCTGCTGATCAATGAAGAAGTGGACAAGCTGCGACTCCGGGCCACTTCAAGCCTCCTGTCAGGCAGAAGCGACGTCATCATCGTTGCCTCTGTTTCCTGTATCTACGGTATGGGTAACCCGGAAGATTATAAAAACAGCATCATTCGAATTCAGCAGGGTGACATCATCTCCAGAAATACTTTTCTGTATAAACTCGTGGACAGCCTCTATGCAAGAACGGAAGATGTGCTTTCCCGCGGACATTTCAGGGTAAAAGGCGACATCGTCGATATCGCTCTGCCTTATGTAGATTACGGGTTTAGAATCACATTTTTCGGTGATGAAGTCGAAGAAATTGAAATGCTGGAACTGGAAAGCGGTATGCCTATTCAAAAAATTGATTCTGCTGCCATCTATCCGGCCAACCTCTATGTCGCCCCTAAGGATAAAATGAATGAAATCCTTTACTCCATCGAACACGAACTGAAGGAACACGAAGCCTATCTCGAATCGGAAGCTAAATATGTAGAAGCCAAGCGTATTCACGAAAGGACGCACTTTGATCTGGAGATGATCCGGGAGCTCGGCTATTGCAGCGGTATAGAGAATTATTCCCGATTTTTCGACGGCAGGGAACCGGGAACACGCCCCTTCTGCCTGCTTGACTACTTCCCGGATGACTATGTGATGTTTATAGATGAAAGTCACGCCACCATACCACAACTGAGAGGCATGTGGGGCGGCGACCGGAGCCGTAAAGTCAATCTGGTCAATTACGGATTCAGGCTGCCCAGTGCCATGGACAACAGGCCACTTAATTTTGAAGAGTTCGAATCGCTGGTTAATCAGGTTATCTATGTTTCGGCTACTCCGGGCGACTACGAACTCGAACAGACCCAGGGGACCCTGGTAGAGCAGCTCATTCGACCCACCGGCCTGGTGGATCCGCCGATTGAAGTCAGGCCTTCCCTTAATCAGATTGACGACCTGCTGGAAGAAATAGCCCAGCGGATAGAACGCGAAGAAAGAGTGCTGGTGACGACGCTGACCAAACGCATGGCCGAAGAACTGGCAAGGTATCTGCAAAATCTGCAGATCAAAACCAAATACATTCATTCTGAAGTAGATACGTTGGAAAGGGTAGAAATACTCAGAGACTTGCGCATCGGTGAATTTGATGTACTCGTAGGCGTTAATTTACTGCGAGAAGGGCTTGACTTGCCGGAGGTTTCTCTGGTGGCCATTATCGACGCAGACAAGGAAGGATTTTTAAGAAATGCAAGATCTCTGACACAGACAGCAGGACGCGCCGCAAGAAACGTCAATGGTAAGGTTATCTTTTATGCAGACAAAATCACCGACAGTATGCAACGAACCATCGATGAAACAAATCGGCGAAGGGCCATTCAGCTGGAGTTTAACAGAGACAATAACATCACCCCACTTAACCTCGCCAAGACCAAGGAGGAAATTTTGGCACGTCAGTCTATCCTTGATATCAGGGGCAGAAAGCAGGATTCTTTCTATGTAGAACCTGAAAAACCCAGCCTGGCAGCCGACCCGATAGTGTCAACCATGACTGAGGACCAAATCAGGGAAATGATCAATGAGACGGAAGCTAAGATGAAAAAAGCGGCAAAAGACCTTGACTTTATTACTGCAGCGCAATACAGAGACGAATTATTTGCGTTAAAAAAGAGATTAAAAGATGCGATATGATTAGCCGGTGCCATAGAAGTACGAGCCTTGTCTTTCTTCTGATACTTTGTTTATCAATGGCAGGTGCCACTACCTATCATCCGCCTGAACGAGGAAAATCTCCCCAGGCCAATGTCCTCATCTTCCAGATCAGGGGAATGACCTATGAAATGCTGGAAAGAGCTTATACCCCCAATATGAAGTATCTGATAAAAAACGGATTCTTGGGCTCATTAAAGTATAAAAATCCTGAAGAACAGGCCGGTACCGGAAGAAGAGAAAGCGTCAGGAGGAAACTGGGCAATATGGCACGTTGCATGGATACCCTTCATTCAGGACAATACTCAATGAACACGGTAGGTATCTTTAATGATACGATAACCGGACCATTTAGTCGAATCCGTAATAATTACCGCTCCAATGAGTCCATGGTTAAGGACTTTATAAATAATAACAACGGTACCAATGTTCGCCTTGTCTTTCTGTCTTTCAGGCGATTTTCTACGAAAACATCTTTTCTCACCCGCGAACAAATCAGTGAGCTTACCACCATCGACAGCCTGATAGGGGTGGTATTTAAAAGTTATCAGGAAAAAGAAAAATGGGAACAAACCTCTGTATTTATCATCACAGACGGGACTGCATGCCATCAGTATCAACCGACGGAGCTTTATAAAAATACTCCCATCATTATCAAGGACGCCGGCATACCTGCAGTCAGGAATGTGGAGAATCTTATTAAAATAGATGATATATTGCAGCTGGCGGCTTCTCGCCTTGGTTTAAATTGTAAGGATATCGGCTTGCGGGATTCTTCGGATTATTTCAGTCATCTTCTTGCAGGTGATTCCACCGAAGTTTATAATTCGGTATTTGTCAGCAGACCGGACATCCTTGCTTATCCGATAGTCGGAAAGAATCTCCTTGAAGTGGATGTTCTTACAGATCATGAAAATTCAAGAGTTTATTATTCTACTGACAGCCTTGATCCCCGGATCAGTGGTATTGAGTACAAGGGGCCATTTTACCTGAAAGACCCCGGTATGTACCTCATTAAGGCAGCCTCCAATTACAATGGGATCTGGTCTTCCGTGACTCAACAATCTGTAACACTGCGCCATGATATTGCTTCCATCGAACTCAGCCCGCAGCCCGACCCTAAATATACCTTCAATGGGGCGGATGAATTGATTGACGGGGATACGGCCAATTTATCCTTTATGGCGGATAAATGGCTTGGATTTCAGGGAAAGGATGTCAATATGTTTTTTGATTTCGGTAATAAAAGAGAAATCAAATCCATTGACATGTCTGCCTTGCAGGATTATGTCTCCTGGATTTTCCTGCCGAAAAAAGTGACATTCTTTGTCGGAAATGACCGGAATCACATGGTGGAAATTGGGTCTGTCATGCATCATTCAGGCCAGTTTGATGTAAAAAATTTACGCAAGCATTACAGGGTAGATATTTCTGATGCCTTGTTAAAGACGCTGGGCAGAAATATGGTCAAAAAACGCAAACGCCACAAAACTTTGTATGTTAAATATCTTCTGATACAGATAAATGCACAGAAAATAGCTCCTGACTGGTTTTCTCTGCCCGGGGCTCAGGTTTGGTTCTTTACGGATGAAGTTTCTATTCAATAAGGATGGAATGTCCCTGGGAATTACACGTCAGATCGCTATATTATGACCATGGATAGATTGATACAATTCTTCAGAAGTAATTTCGGCAGTGTTTCCGGACTGGTTGGCTGGGGAATCAATACCGGGATTTATCTGACGATTTCAGGACTTTATGCAAGCCGTTTTCTCATTGCTTGCGGCATGATTGTGATGGGCTGTGCTTCTTTGCTGAATGCCCTGACTATGCCGGGAATACAATTCAGAAGGCGATGGGAGCATATTTTGCCTTTTATTCCGGTGGCAATTTTAATGTTGTTAAGCGTCCTTTCGACCTTTGTAGGGAGTGATGTCATGGATTTTGCCTATGTCAGATTGAGGTTATATGCCGCTTTTTTGTTGATGCCGTTGATTCTTGGATATGCACCTGAAGTCTCAGTTGTTCAGTTAAAGAATTACCTTCTCTTTGCCGTCTCAGCTGCATGCATCACGACTTTAGCTGTTTGGATAAATTATTTTTTAAACAGTGATGCTATCCTCACATCTATGGGCCGGGGCAAACCCATTCCGACACCCATTCCTCATATCCGTTTTGGTATGTTTGTCTGCTTTGCATTCTTGGGAAGTATCTATGCCCTTTTGAACAAATGGTATCCCCGTAAGTGGTCGCTTTTTATATTGATTGGTGCACTCTATCTTGGAGGAATAATTCTTTTTCTTTCCATTCGTACAGCCTGGCTCATTACGCTGGTGGGAATGATGGTGATGATGATACAATATTTTTACTTGAGAAAAAAACTCATCCGGATCATTCCGGCACTGGGTATTATATTGGTTGTCGCTGCAATGGCGTTCATGTTGATTCCTTCCGTCCGCATGAAAGTAGGGTACAGTATCTATGACTTCAAATCCTGGAAGGCCGGCAAAGGTGATACATATTCTGATAGTGAGCGTATCTATTCACTCCGAAATGGCTGGCTCCTTTGGAAGGAAAATAAAATGTGGGGTGTGGGCTCGGGTGACCTCAGGCGTGCAATGGAAGAGAATGGTTTGAAGTACCATATTTCCGGAGATCAGATTCCGCATAATCAGTGGCTGATGGTCATGGTATGCGGAGGATTGGTTTCCCTGTTTTTATTTATGGCGGCATTGACATATCTGTGGATACTAAGGCGACACAAGAAGCTTTTTATATTCAACCTTGCCATGGTGTTATATTGTATAACATTTTTATTTGAACCTACCTTTGAGACTTCCATAGGCGTGCTTTCCTTTGTTTTTGTAATCACCATGATACTTTTGGTGGAGTATCAGAGAAACTTTGATGAGATGGGAGAGAGTGTCCGATTGGATTAACGGTCATGTTCGACGCGGAATTATATGGTTATTAGTCTGATTTGGCGCACAGACTCCACTGTCTGCCGAGAACTGCCTTACCAAGTTCCGTTGCTTCTTCGGAGTATGTGCCTCCATGACTTATGGCTATTGCTGAATACCTGACCACCAAATCTTCCAGGGGCAGATCTCCCGTCTTATATTTAACCAGATCTGAAATCCATTGGAGTATGGGAAAGCCTCCTTGTATTTTTATTTGACCTGCCTCGCCAGTCAATAATCTGGGATAGAATCTGATCAGCCTGACAACCTGTGAATATTTTCCGGCATAGACCATGGCGCGCATCCACGCAGTAAAAAACAGATGCCATCGGTAGTTGAATATTTCATTTTTGTGAAGATTATGAAAGACAAATCCCTTGCTTTCCCCAAGTGCCGGTTTACCTGAATCGGTCAATGCTCTGATATAATATGAGAGATGTGTCAGCTTGTTGTGAAAGTTGGATGAAGCCGACGCCAGCGAAGCAGTCTTCTTCAGCTGCTCCAATGCCTCCGCAGGCTTTTTGGCTCTAAGCAGAACAGCCACTAAATTATTGGAATAATAAAGGTAGTCATTGTTTTTTAGCTTGATGGACAGTCTGCCGTAATAAGCCGCAGTTGTAAAATCATGTTGATGGGCATAGAAAAGAAGATATTGGCTGTAAAAGTTGGCCATTATGCGCCTTGAATAAAATGTACCATCCGTCAGTCTTGCCTCAAAGAGCTTAAAATGCTCCTGTAAAAATGTGTATTCATTGCTGCTGTTGGCGATAAATACCAATCTGATCCATGCGAGCAGACGAGTGTAGCCATCATTGGACTCATTAAAAAAGATGCTGCTGAGGATGTCAACCCATTCCCTGTTTAAATCCTTCTTTTTGGAATAGTACTGCATAATCTCTCCTGTGGCCTGATGGATTTTATCGTTTAGCTGCCGGCCTACCTCATATTCGTAACGGTATTTATTCAGAAAATCCGTCACCAGCTCTGTTTCCTTTGCCCTGAAGCGTATCTGGAGATAGTGGCGGTAAAGCCTGCCTATTTCGTAGTACTTGACAAAGTTAAAATCCCCCGGTCTGATGTCGCGTATGGTATGTAAAAACTCTTTTTCCTGTCCCGGCTGAATATTGTCAGATAAGATACTTTCTTCCAGTTTCATCAACCAGCTCAGCCTCTCGTCCACATTGATAACCTTCAGCTGCCGGGTGCACCATGCTTTGATATAGCTGTACTTACGCTTGTCTATCTTTGGGTCGGTTTCAAAGTCAGACTGCTGATAACCGGCACACTCAATGACTTGCTGGAGTATTTCCTTTTTGTCTTCGTCCACCAGGGTTTGAAACCTGCGTATGATGGCAGCCTCTCCCGGAAACAAGGATTGAACGAAGTCTTTGAATTTACTCACTTACAGAAAAGTAACTTTAAATCATTTTAAAATGGTAGTAAAATTTGACGGAATATCAGCCAATTAAACGGTTACAAAGCAATCCCTCCATCTATTCTGATCACAGCACCATTGATATAGCCGGCATCATCTGAAGCCAGAAAAGCATATAGAGCAGCAACCTCTTCCGGTTGGCCCAGGCGTTTTACGGGCACCTTGGCTTCCATCCCGGCCAGAACTTCTTCCGGCATGAGCCTGACCATTTCAGTGGCGATAAATCCGGGTGCGACGGCATTGACGGTGATGCCTTTCCTGCCAAGCTCCTTGGCAAGGGTCTGAGTCATCCCGATCAAACCTGCCTTTGTGGCGGCATAATTGGTCTGACCGAAATTGCCAAACAAGCCGACGACAGAGGATGCATTGACGATGCGGCCGTAGTTGTTGTTGACCATATAAGGTGCAACAATTCTGGTACAGTTGAATACGCCGGTGAGGTTGACGGCTATGACCTGATCCCATTGCTCGTCTGTCATCTTGAGAAGGGTAGCGTCTTTGGTTATACCCGCATTATTGATGAGGATGTCTATGCGACCGTATCTTTCATAAATGATTTTGGCAGCTTCCGCGACAGAAGATTTATCGGTTGTATCTACTTTAAAAAATTCGGACGTCATCCCGGTACTTCGGATGAGATCTGCTACCTCCTTGCCCGTGTCTTCCATAACATCCCAAATCATGACGGATGCTCCCTGTTTTGCAAATAATAAGGCAGTTGCTTTGCCGATGCCACTTCCTCCCCCTGTTATAATAGAAATTTTATTTTCCAAATTTTTCATTACAAAATATTTTATTTTTTTAAACTTGACTAAACGCTGCAAAAATAGTGTTGATTCCCACTGATTTGCAATATTATTGTTTGAAATTATTTATTTAGTCACATGTTATAAATTTAATATAAAATAATGATAAACAAAATAATATGCAACAACATATTAAAAAGTCACATCAAAAATAGTAATTTATTGAGTAAAATAATATGAATGAATGCATCAACTTTGTCATAGTTGAATTTAAAATGCTTTCAATGGATCTGAAACAGGCGACTATTCTTTTGCTTTTGGCCTATGCGGGTATTTTGCTATTTTTGGTGTATCGCGGAGCTAAGCAGACAAAGACTCTAAAGGATTATGCCATCGGTTCCGGTTTCCCGGCGATTGTAGTTGCTTTTTCACTGGCAGCAAGTATTTCCAGTGCGGCGACTTTTATTATCAATCCCGGCTTTGTGGCCTTCTATGGATGGTCCGGCTTTGTGGCAATGAGTATTGTTTTACCGGCCGGTTTATTTCTTTCGCTGATTATTCTGAGTAAAAGTTTCCGAAAGTACGGACATTTTTCAAGTGCACTTACCTTGCCTCAGTGGGCTGGTAACAGATTCGACAGCAGACTGCTGGCAGGCATGCTGGCCGTTTTTTCACTTCTGCTCATCACCTTTCTGGTCCTTATTTGCGTCGGCCTGACAAAAATTCTGAGTTCTTCCCTTGGCATAGGTGAGGTCTATGTACTGATAGGTATTGTCGTCTTTGTCTTTGGTTATATGCTTTTTGGCGGTGCAAATTCACTGGTTTATACCAACTTTGTTCAGGCTGTTTTAATGCTCATCGTTTCTGTCATCCTGATTACCTCAGGATTCGGATATTTTGAAGGAAATATTTCGGACTTTGTTACCGCACTTAAGCATATCGACCCGGCCCTTGTACAGACTTACAATCCGGCAAGTCCTTTATTCAGGGACTGGTTTGAAGTCGTATTTTGCAATTTTGTGGTAGGTGTAGCCATTGTATGTCAGCCGCACATCATCACTAAGTCCCTGCTCCTTCGTTCCGAACAGGCAGTAAATAAGTATTTGATTTATGCAATTCTTGTGCTGATCTTGTTTTTTTCGGTTCTACTGGCAGGTTTCTATTGCAGGATGATGTTTCCTGACCTGACATTTGGAGGGAAGGCACTGCCTTTGGATGGCATTATGTCAACTTACGTGGTGGAGCGTTTTTCGACAGGTGTAGGTGTGCTGGTGGTTTTTGGCTTACTTGCAGCAGGTATGTCCACGCTGGAGTCATTGATTCAGTCACTGTCCATCACGATTACACAGGATTTGATCAGGCCTGTCCTTGGTGAGCGTGCTGAAAAAACCGATTTAAATAAGGTGAATCGTAAAGTCATTATCGGTCTTGCCATCGTTACGGCGCTGATTAGCTACAATCAGTTGATACATCCCAATTTGAGCGTAGGTATCCTGGCGCAAAATGGTGTATATGCCTTTTTTTCAGCTGCATTTGTTCCTGTTTTATTCGGAATATTTGTAAAGGATGCACCTGCGAAAGCTGTGGTAGCCGCTTCTCTGGTAGCGATTATTGTCCATTTCGGTGTTTACTATATGGGACTGACACCATATACCTCAGGGGCGGTTCGCAATCCGGCTGTAGCGTCGGCACTGGCGATAGTGGCAGCCTTTTTGACCGGTTTTATCTTTTTATTAATTGAAAGAAAAAAGAAAATTACTGCATGATACATAATGCTAAAATTATATCCTCGGGATGGTTTGCTCCTTCAAGTATATATGACAATCAGTATTTTAATACACTGCTGGGAGAGGATGTGGATACCTGGTTGAAGGAGAAAGTGCAGATATACGAAAGGCGGTGGTGCTCATCGGAAGAAAGTTCGGCTGATCTGGCGGGAGCTGCCGTCAGACAAGCTATTGACAATGCAGGACTGAGCCCTGAGCAGATTGACCTCCTCGTTGTTGCGACGGACACCCCTGAATTTATCTCGCCTTCTACAGCGTCTGTGGTTCAGGACAGGCTTGGATTGACCAATGCGGGTACTTTTGACCTTAATTCTGCCTGTGCTGGATTTGTCACTGCTCTTGATGCTGGGAGTAAATATATTCAGTCGGATGACCAGTACCGATATGTCGTTGTGGTTGGTGTCTATGCCATGAGTAAGTATCTTGATATGCACGACAAAAAGACGGTCACATTATTCGCTGACGGTGCAGGTGCTGTCGTACTTAGCAGGTGTGACAAGTCTGAAGGCGGTATGATTGGTTCGAAACTGGCCACTGATGGGCAGTACAATGAGTGGATGGGTATCTATTATGGTGGCACCAGACACCCGGTGACTGCTGCTGCAGTGGAACAGGGTGAGCAAAAACTTAAATTTGTAAAAAAAATACCACCACAAATCAACCCGGATATGTGGACAAAAATGCTTACTGATTTATGTCGCAAACATGGCTTGGAGCCGGCAGATATTGATCATTATTTTTTTACACAGATTAATATCAATACCATTTTTGAAACTATGAACCGATTGAATGTTCCGGCCGATAGAGCAGCTACCATCATGCATCATTATGGCTATACGGGTTCTGCCTGTCTGCCGATGGCTTTTGGACAGTGGATGGATATGGGGAAGGTGAAACCCGGTGACATTGTCGCCTTCATCGGCTCGGGAGGTGGACTTGCATTTGGAGTATCTTTGTATAAAATGTAGAGATGGAAACGATGTGGCAGCACGATTGGATGAGTAAATGGGCACTTTATAGCCCGGATAAGGTCGCCGTCAGTCAGATAGAGGATGGCTCTTCCATGACTTTTAACGAGCTAAATCAGAATGCTGAAAGCCTTGCCACAGACCTGATTGTTCACCATGGTCTGATAAAGGGAGACCGTATCTGCGTTGTGGCTGAAATGTCCAATGTGTATGTTGCCTTACTTTTTGCCTGCCAGAAGTACGGATTTATTCTGGTACCCCTTAATTATCGCCTGGCTTCAGCTGAGGTGACAAGTATTCTCAGGGATGCGCAGCCAAAGATTATCCTGACTTCAGATAAATTCAGTCACCTCATAGATCAGGAATATGGAAATATTGCCCATTCTTTGGACATCTTAAAGCCCATCACAGAATATACCGATAATAAGAAGCCCGAAATAAAAGAAGATGATCCGCTTTTTCTGTTGTACACATCAGGCACCACCGGAAAGCCCAAAGGCGTTATTTACACGCATAAGATGGCATTCTGGAACAGCATCAATACGGCTATCAGCTTAATCATTAACACCTGCAGTGTCACGGTCAACGTCATGCCTCCTTTTCATACAGGCGGCTGGAACGTACTGTTGATGCCGATTCTGCATCACGGTGGCACCGTTTATCTTTCTAAAAAATTTGATGCTGCCGAGATCCTTAAAGCCCTGGAACAGTATAAATGCACCGTCTTTATGGGCGTACCCACCATGCTTTCATTTATGGCTCAGGATAAAGGATTTGCGGATGCTGACCTTTCCAGTCTTGATTATATCATAGTCGGCGGCGAATCTATGCCAATTCCCTTAATAGAAAAGTATGCTCAGAAAGGTGTCCTCATCCGACAGGGCTATGGAATGACGGAAGTCGGGCCCAACCTTACCTCCCTGCATCAGGATGATGCCATCACAAAAAAAGGTAGCATTGGACGACCCAACTTTTATGTCAGCACACGCGTCATCAATAAAGAAGGAATGGATGCTCCCTACGATACACCTGGCGATCTATGGTTAAGGGGACCTATGGTGACGCCGGGTTATTGGAATAATCCTGAAGAAACGCAAAAGGCCTTTTCAGAGGATGGTCTTTGGTTTCGTACAGGAGATATTGTTATCCGCCGGGAGGGTGAATATTTTTACATCGTCGATCGGCTAAAAAATATGTTTATCTCCGGTGCTGAGAATGTTTACCCGGCTGAGATAGAACGGGTGCTGATTCAGCTTCCTGAAGTGTCGGAATGTGCCGTTATCGGCGTTGCGGATGCTACCTGGGGCGAGGTGGGAATGGCTCTTGTAGTTCAGGACGGAGAGAGCTTGATACCTGACAGTCTGACGGAATATTGTAAGATTCATTTGGCTAAATTTAAAGTGCCAAAATATTTTAAATTTGTAAAAGAACTACCCAAGACGGAAAGTGGAAAAATTGATCGTAAAAAATTAAAATCATTATATTCTTAATCAAATTCTAAACAATTAATTGTAAGTCATGAAAAAATTTAATTTATTCAACATCGTTTTCCTTTGCCTGGCACTGATGGTTGCAAGTTGTGGAAAGGAAGAAAACAAAGGTACCTGCTCTGACGGAATCAAAAATCAGGATGAGACCGGTATCGACTGCGGTGGCGTGTGTGGTGCATGTCTGGAAGGCACTCAAGGCAAATGGTTCTCTTATCCGGTTGCTCCTGTCCTCGCTTCATTTGCAGACTCTATTGCGTGTGAATTTAAGACTGACCTGACTTATACGGTAGATCAGTATAAAGATGGCGCGAAAGTCGTTTTGACAGGTACTTATGTACAGACTAAGTCAGGTGTAGGTAATATTTATAAGATCAAGCTGAATCAAACCTCTCCAACTGCCCTTGTTGCCGAAGGTATTTTTGAGGTATCTGCTGACAACAAGACCATGAAGTATGAAGTGGTACAGACTGAACCTTCCCTCAATATTGCTCCTCCGACTCCTGAAGGCGGATTTGGAAGTACAGCAGGCGGTGCTTTTGGTACCAATGTTGTTCAAAACTTTGTTCGAAGATAATTGATGATGTCAGCTTTATTTAAAAAACCGGATATCTCCCCGGAGTGGACAGGATTTGTCCGGTTTTTTCTGATATTTTGCGGTCTGATTTCCCTGACTTCACTGCCTTTGTCATCGGGGGCACAGAATATGAATGGCAATGGGTTTAGGGGATTTGACAAGGAGGTACCTGAGAAGGCAAATAAAGAGTTGCAGGCCTTTGTTTACTTTTACTCTCAGAGTGTTGCTATGAATATGTACCCAAAGAATGACTTTCTTAAAGGGCAGATCGTTGGACGTCTCTTTGGGTCCAATACAACGACGACCTCAGATAGCCTTACCGCATTTTATTCTGAGCAGCGTGCCCTGCCTTTTTTTGTTTACACGCCACGGATATTTGACGGGAAGGCTACCCTTAGAGCTTCTTTTGAGATAGACTGGACATGGGGTGACGTAGCTTATGGTACCGGTGGTAATCAGGGATCAGCTATTTCTGCCGATCAGGTCAATCTCCAGACTCAAAACCTGGAGGTGGAGCTGGCGCCTTTCAAATACTGGACAGTCAATATCGGATTACAACGTATGTTTGACACTCCGCATGATCCTTACCGTACCACGGTCGATAAGTTTATGCAGACCGGATACCGACTTGCGTTTTTTGGTACGGACGCAGTAGGATTGAGTGTACGCTATCAGAAAGATTACAGCAAGACAAAGGCAGGATATTATAAATTTTATGAAAATAATGTCGAGCTTAATGATGATGTCACGATGTTTGAATTGAATCATCAGCAGACGATCTCACCTTTATGGAATGTAGGTGCATCAGCTTATATAGTCAGAGACAGATCAAGTGGCAAGGGAGGTGTTTCTATCCTGGGTCAGGGTCCATCCAGCCCGCTTACCTTGTACAATGGTGCTTATCGGTTTCCATTAGGATCGAATAATTATCACATGGATGTCGCTTGGCTTGGTGGTTACTTCTCCCGCAATGAAGACCTGATGCTTGACCGGTTTCTTTTGACCGGCTTTGTCAATTACAACCTGGGATCCATCCGGGAATACGATAAGGTAACGGATGGATATAAAAAGTCAGTCTCCATCGGTGGTGTCACTGCCAACCTCAAAGCAGGATATCGTTATGGCCAGACAACAGGAGATATTGTGACAATAGACGGTATTTTGACTACCGGAGATAACAATGGTATCGATGACGGTAAATACACAGGCGTAATCACTGCCAATACATGGGGAAGTCCGGCAGCTATCTTTGTCGGTAGCGGCGCATATATCCTGTTCCCGCATGGTAATGTGGTCAATCGCTTTGTTGGCGCTGTCACAGACATTTCCAATGTAGGTTATGGCGTAGCGGGTGGTACAATCAATTTCAACAAAGATTTAATTCCCAATAAATTGCATTCTAAAGTCGGCTTTGCAGCAGCATCGTCCATGATTCAGCCCATTCGCGGAGGAACATTTATGGGCTGGGAAGCCAATGCAAAACTGGGTTATGATATAGGCGCATTTCTTACAGTGGAGGCTCACGGTGCTTATATGGGATTGGGCAATTTTTATGACTCTCCCTCTGTCAATGGCGGAAGCCAGACTCGACCTGTCAATCCCTGGGTTGGATTTATCTGCCTTAAGTGGTTAATGTTTTAATGGTCTGGCTATGAAAAATGAATTAAATATGCGTTTTAGGGTCTTTCAGGTCGGATTACAAATGTTGGTCGGTTTGAAGAAAATTAACTTTTATCAAATAGGGGGAATATTTCTGATGATGTTATGTATGTCTTCCTGTGCTTCCCTTAATAAAAACCTCGCTGTGTCTTCCATGAATGATCTGGATTACGGAATGCCCGTCAACTATGCTCAATTGAGTAATGATATGCGGATAGCTTATAGTGACAACGGCTCCGGGTCACAGACCATACTTTTTTTACATGGTCTTGCTTCTTATATCCCTGCATGGAAAAAGAATATCAATGATCTGAAGAAAGATTACCGATGCATTGCCCTCGACCTGCCCGGCTACGGCAAATCTTCTAAAGGCAATTATGATGTCTCGATGGAATTTTTCGCTGATGTAATTCATGAATTCTGTGAAAAAATGCACCTGAACAAGGTCGTCCTTTGCGGTCATTCTATGGGTGGGCAGATTGCAATTTCAACGGCACTGAAATATCCTGACCTTGTGGAGAAGTTGATTTTAGTGGCCCCTGCCGGATTTGAAACATTTAATAAAGGTCAACGGAAATGGTTCAGGGACGTAATGACTGTGGACGGCGTTAGATTAACCTCTGTAGAGCAGATTAGGATTAATTACGCATACAATTTTTACAATATGCCGGATGATGCCCGTTTTATGGTGGATGACAGAATAGCAATCCGCTCAGCAAAGGAATTTAAGGACTATTGTTACCATGTCACCCAGGGCGTCAAAGCAATGGTTGATTTCCCCGTTTTCAACGATTTGAAGTATCTGAATCAACCTGTACAGGTATTTTTCGGGGTCAATGATAATCTGATTCCAAACAGGTACCTGAATGGGGGAAAGACGGAGAAATATGCGCGATTGGGTTCAGAGCAGATACGTGATTGTAAATTAACGATGATTCCTCATGCAGGCCACTTCGTCCAGTTTGAGAAGCCGGACGAAGTAAATGCCGGTATTCGGGAATTTTTGAAATAATGGATTCAGATACTACGAAAAAGAAAAAGGTGGATGTGTGGTCCACCTTTTTTGGATTAACTTGTTGAATGGTGTTTGAAACGCTTAAATTAAAAAACACTCTTAATCCTTCTATTGTAATTTAAAAATCACATAGAAGGTTTGCCTGTGTCACCAAAAATTTGAACTTTATTTTTAATCGGTTTAAGTGTTTTCAGGTATGCAAATATTGCTTTTAAATCTTCCTCCTTCATACTTCCGTACATTGTCCAGGGCATAATGGTATTGTAGTCTGATGGCTTTAATTTGGTATTCAGGATTGTTGAATCTGATCTGCTGTGGAAGATGTCGATAAACATTTCTTCTGTCCAGTTGCCGATTCCTGTTTCTTTATCGGGTGTAAGATTGGCAGAAGATGTTGTTTTTCCATCCGGCAAGGCGAATAATCTCCCTCCGCTATACTCCTTTCCTTTTATTATTTGACCTTTTTCTACCTGAGTGTGACATTCCATGCAGGCACCGGCATTAACCAGATATTTCCCGTAAGCTATTTTGTCTTTTAAGTCGGGCATTGGCACGGGTTCAGCTTTTACAGGAATGGTATTGATGATAAAGTTGAAGGGGAAATTAGAAACAGATTCCTTTACATGATTTTCTATAGGCGGTAATGTACGGATATAAGCAATGATGCTCTTGATATCTTCATCCGCCATCCTGCCAAAATAAAGATAAGGCATAACCGGAAACATAGCCTTACCTTCTTTGTTTACTCCTGTAGTAATCAATCGATACAATTCACCATCCGTCCAATTGCCTATTCCTGCCGGAGTAATGTTTTTAGAATAATAGGTTCCCGGAAATCCGAACGATTCCGGAAATACTTGACCGCCCATTCCGAAAGTACCTTCTATAATGGGTCCTGAAAATCTGGTCCAGTCTCTTTTTGAATGACAGTCTATACATAAGGTTACATGGGTTGCAAGATATTTTCCCCTTTGTACTCGTTCGGGCGTTCGCTCGACTTTCATTTCCGGTGGAGGCCCTACATCCGGCAGCATAAATTTAAGGTAAATCAGACCGGCGACAACAATAACTATTACTAATGCTATCGCATAGGATAAAATTTTTAAAAGTTTTTTCATTGTGAAAATTGTGAAATGAGTCCTACTCGGTGGGCATTTCGGCTACTCCCCGTTTTATTTGAATGGTTTCAGGCTGCCATTAATAAGAAGAGATTTTTATAGGACAAAGTGCAAGACGGAATTGGCGTTACTTTTTATTTACAACCATAATAGAATATTTTAAATTAATTTTATAAAAATTTACATGTTTATAATAAAAACAACTTACAAAAATAATTATAATAAATAAGATTGTAAATAATTTGAAATATTCAAAAACATTTCTTAGCTTAATTCAATAATTAAAAATAGAAAACTTTGTCCTTTTGACTACCTTTTCTAAAGAGGATTAATTTTCATGTGAAATATATTGTTTCCAGAATTCCCGGCCGTACCTGATATAAGCATGTGCGGTAAAAGGTAAGGTATTTCCTGTCATTCGAAGGGCTTCTTCGGGATGCATTTCGATACAAAAACGAAGTGCATCTGTGATACTTGGTTTTTGAAATTTAATGCCCGGCAATCGGGAAACCAGCAGCCAGATAAAGTCTTCATTCTTGTGCAATAACTTAAACAAAAACTGCGCCCAACCTGCATATTTGATCATAGTCCGGGTCTTGCGAAGACTTACTCCGCCGTTGCCTATCTGATTGCGTAATAACGGCCACAGATCAATTGTAATCTTTTCCTTTGTTTGCTCTGGTCTCCACAACCATGGTGAACCGACATAATCAAAACCTTTGTCACACCACTGCTCCAGCTGATCTTGAAAAACCCAGGCATCTGTCTGGAAAATTAAAATATAGGTATAGTGCTGATAGTTTTGATAAAATGCTTTACTGCACAGCCATTTGTTATAAGCTGAAATTCCGGCAAAATTTCGTGAAGGCTGCCGTTCTATCTGACTTTCGGTAAATCCGATTTCATGATATGACTGAAATGAAATGTCATCCGGACCAACTATCTTTAGAGGATAACGGGCAAAGAGTTTCAGTGCCTGACGGAGCGCCTTCTTTTCTTCTTCGTCAGGCACCTGTTTATATACCGGTATGATAATAATAACTTTATGTTGGTCCATTGCGTGCCAAATGTATGTAAAAAAAGAGAATGAAGTTAGCGTTTTGATGAATTAACCATTGTGCTTAAAATGATTCAGGTTTTAATTATATTCATGTTTGAGGATATTTAGGGAACAATCAGTTAATAACTGTGAGACCGATGATGCATATCTGTTAAGGCTTTATATGGCAGGGCTGAAGAAGGTGCAGATAAGCATCGCCCTGAATGATGATTTACTGACCAGCATATAATGGTCGGCAGCTTTTGAGCTTTCCTTTAAACTTAACGATAAGACGCTAAGCAACTCGGATAACTGTCACCTGTGAACCCGTTCTTCCTGCGACTAATTTTCTTAAATCCACAACCTTATCCTCTGAATCGGGAAAGGGATTTGGCTTAAATACAACTAAAAAGGGTAACATAAATAAAAAAGAGGCTGTTCAGTATTGAAAAGCCTCTTTTTAGTCTGGTAGCGGAGGTAGGACTCGAACCTACGGCCTTCGGGTTATGAGCCCGACGAGCTACCAACTGCTCCACTCCGCGGTATTTTTTATGAGATGCAAAGATACGACTATTTTGGTAAAAACCAAGCTAATCTAATAAATTTATCTTACTATGACGATTTTGCCTGTCTGTGGGATCGTACTCTTGCCCTCAATTAGTTGATATATGTATATTCCGGGAGGCAATGCGGATACATCCAGGGTTGAAATAGAGGTCATCAAATCCATTGTTTTGACAACCTTTCCTTGATTATCCAGCATACGGAATTTTCCCTGAGCAGCAGAATTCATTTTAATATAAAGGATATCGGATGCCGGATTGGGGCTTACACACACAGCAGATTCAGGGCTCTCAATGCTGCTGAGCTTCTCTCGCGGTACGGTAAGTATTCGTATCTTGTCCACCTTAATGCCTTCTTTGTTAACCTTGGCATCAGACCGGAATACCAATTTGAAATATACATTCTGGCCGATATAATCTGAAATGTTATATGTTGTCTGCACCCAGTCAGGCTGAAAGCCATCCAGTACCGGTTCTTCTTCACCCTGATCAATGTTTCCTCTCTGAGAGAAATTGCCGCACATCGGCTCCCAGTAAATGCCATCATAGGAGACATACACTTTGAGATGGTCTATATTTTTCTCTATATTCCACTTGGCAAAGAAGGTCAGATAGGCAAGGGAGTCTTCTACAGGAATATACACGGGGTGTTTAAGTTCAAGGATTTTATTCTCTGCCTTGTCATAAGAAGGCGCATCGGTAAGAGCTATTGAACTGAAGGTATCGTAATAATCTGACTGGTCCAGCGTCCAGTTTTCTCCAAAGTTTTGTTTTACAAATACAGATAGGTCATCACCTCCGTTTTCAAATCTTTCCTGGTATTTGAGTACTTTTAAGGATATAGTGTCTTTTTTCAGATAACTTCCATAGAATGAATTTATCTCAAATTTAACGATGCCGTTTTCATTTGTAAATATAGAAAACGGAATACTAAGTTCTGTCTTTCCAAGGTGAATGAGATCAATGGTAAAATCTTTATTGAAATTGGTTACATTGGGAGTGATTGGTCTGATACTAACTGTGGTTGGTGTACTTTCCAGGCCTGTGCGAGTTACCATGATTTTTACAGCATTATTACCCGGACGGACAATATTGTCACTGGTCAACTGAAACTGTAAAACATTGTTTACAAGCCAGAGTGCCTGAATATTCTGATACAGCATCTGGGCACATATAGGTTGGATTTTATTTTTAAGTGGCCAGAAACTTTCTTCATCCGTCAGTTCGGCACCGCCACATTCAAAGGTAAAGGCATAGATCCCATTATCATAAAGATAGTCATCTGCCGTACCATTAATCGGGTAGCCGAGTGTTTCATTGTTTAATCCATATCTATAATCAGAATATTTGGTAAGGTCCTGAGCATAGTAATTATAGGTAAGGCTATCGGCGGTATTATGTTCCAGATAACCCCACGGATAGATCATCATATTGGCATAGGAGTGATAATTGATGGCTATTTTAAACTGATGATTTAGTCTGAGAAGGTGCATTGCCTTGGTTTCTGCCTCAGAAAATTCATAGGGGCCACGATAGGTGTCAGATGCTTTGAGCGGAGAGGAACCATTATTGTCATAAGCAAATCCCACGCTGTAATTCCTGTTTAGGTCAACTCCGCCGGCGCCATTGGAGTTGTTTCGGTTTTTACGCCATAGTCCTCCGCCTGAAGGATGGGTCATTTCATTATAGATATAACCATCCGGGTTGACGCATGGTACAAAAAATAATTCAGTTTTACTGACGAGATATTTTATTTCTGGATCAGTGTCGTACTTTTCAAGGATGTACCACATGAAGTACATCATCTGCATCATACTCATTGGTTCACGCGAATGATGCAGGGCAGTGAAGAGGATTTGATTTTCATATTCACCTTCATCTTCATTGGGGAAGTCGGATATCTTTACGTAATACACTCTGTTTCCTCCCTTGGTGATGATGGTTGAGTTGTATTGTTTGGCGGTGATCAGATTGGGATATTTCTCGTGCATCAGGTCCAGTTCGCTGACGATTTCGTCGAATGTCAGGTAGGATCCCATGGACCCGTACTTAAAGTTACCGGGCACATCATATGTTCGGCCTGATGGCTGACACTTGGCGTTACGGGCAGCGAGCTGAAGATCGACAGGTTTGACTTTTTTACTTTCTTCCAGGTAGTGGGCGATGGCATCCTGCTGGAGGATATCTACTTTAAACCCTGCTTCTTTGATTTGTTTTACTTCGTCAGTAGTATAAAAATTAACAAGAACGTCTTCACTTCGGCGATATCCGTGTTCTACCTCAATACCTAAGGCTGCAAGTGGTTTTAAGCCACGACCGTTTAAATGAATCTTTACTTTTTGATAAATGGTCTGATCACCATTTTGTCCAAAAAGTGAGAGGCTGGAAAAAGTAAACAAAAGTATGACACAAGTGGTGAAGATATTACGGATTATAATCATATCAAAGGTAAAACTTGACGCAAAAGTACAAACATTATTGAGAATTAATATTTAATGTCAGGATTAAATTCATAATAAAATATTATTAAACATCGGCATTTAAGAGAACTTATGGCAGAATCATATTATAATTTTTATTAAATTTTTAAACAAATTGATCATTTTTAAATTTAAATTGTACGGGATTTATTTATAAGGTGTATTTTTTTTAAGAATTTTAAAAGATTGTAATGCTTAAAAGCCTATTTTTGCGCCTTGATTTACCAGAAATTTATGCAATAATTTTATGAAAGAAGTATATATTGTTTCTGTCTCACGCACTGCTATCGGCAGTTTTGGCGGTTCCTTATCCGGATTTTCAGCGACTGACCTGGGTGCAGCTTCTATTAAAGATGCCTACACAAAGATTGGTTTGGACCCGGATAAGATACAGGAAGTATTCTATGGTAATGTCGTACAGGCCAACCTCGGTCAGGCTCCTGCTCGTCAGGCAGCCATCAAGGCAGGGTTGAATAAAAATGTTATTACCACAACAGTTAATAAGGTTTGCGCCAGCGGTATGAAGTCCGTTATGTTTGCCGCGCAGTCGATTATGCTCGGACAGAATGATCTGGTAGTTGCAGGCGGTATGGAGTCTATGTCCAATATACCTTTCTATCTTCCCAATATGCGGTGGGGCAATAAATACGGTAATGCTCAGGTAATTGACGGACTTCAGAAAGACGGTCTCGAAGACGTTTACGGACATAAAGCTATGGGCGTATATGCTGATGCGACTGCCGAAAAATATGGGTTTTCAAGGGAAGATCAGGATGCATTTGCCATTCAATCCTATAAAAGGTCAGCAGAAGCGACGCTCAATGGAAAGTTTAAGTCAGAAATTGGTGCGATTTCTATTCCGCAACGAAAGGGTGAACCCGTCATCTTTGCGGAAGATGAAGAATTTAAAAATGTGTTTTTCGACAAGATCCCTTCACTTCGCCCCGCATTTACACCCAATGGTACGGTGACGGCTGCCAATGCGAGTACCATTAACGACGGTGCTTCCACTCTTATCCTTGCCTCCGGTGAGAAGGTGAAGGAGCTGGGACTTACACCATTGGCACGCATCGTCTCTTTTGCGGATGCAGAACACGATCCTGAATGGTTTACCACTGCTCCGGTTGAAGCCGCTCCGATTGCTTTGAGACGTGCCGGACTGACAGTAGATCAGATTGACTTCTTTGAGGTCAATGAGGCCTTTGCAGTAGTCGCCATGACCTTTGCAAAGTCATTCAACATACCTTACGAGAAACTGAACGTTTATGGTGGCGGTGTTTCATTGGGTCACCCGCTGGGCTCTTCCGGAAGCCGTATCCTGGTTACACTGACCTCGGTATTGCGTCAGGAAGGCGGTAAATACGGACTGGCAGCGATATGCAATGGCGGAGGCGGCGCAAGCTCCATGGTGATAGAAGCCTTATAAAAGTCAGGTAAAAATATATTTTAAGCAGACCTGTTCGGGAAAATAAATGATTGATTTCACCGTTCTGATGGTGATAAATTATAATTAAATAAAGTTATGAAAAGAAAGATTGCATTTGTTCTTTTTTCTGTATGCCTTGTCTTTTTGGCATGTAACAGTAGCAAAAATACAACTAATAAATCCAATGAGGCCGACCATGACAAAGCGATTTCAGATGGTCACAACAGCCATAATTCGATTGATTGGAAAGGAACATACGAAGGATTGCTGCCTTGTGCTGACTGCGAAGGCATTGAGACTACCATTACGCTCAATGAAGATATGACCTACAACAGGACAATGGCATATCTTAAAAACGGCAAGAAAGATCGTTTTGACGAAAAAGGTAAATTTGAGTGGAATGCCGATGGTTTAATCATTACCCTATTCGCCGGCGGCGAAAAGTTTATGTATCAGGTAGGCGAAAATAAGCTTTTTGCTCTGGACATGGATGGTAAACGTGTCACCGGATCTTTGGCAGATCATTATATCCTGAAAAAGAAATAAGTCAGAATTCGGTATGCTGAAATGTATATTATACGCATAAGATATCCGGTTTTATGATTTCACGGATAAATTTATTTTTCGCAAAAGTTAAAAATTAATTAAGACCGAATGCGGTGATATTCGGTGAAAGCCTTTATTTATGGCGTTAATGAGCGATAAAGTATAACGTTAAAAATGTTAAAATTTAAATTTTTCTGATATTTTCGGATTGATTTTTTTGCATTTTAAAAAAGCAATATAACTTTGCACAAATTATTACCCACTCTTTGTGTGTATTAATTTATTGAGAAGTGGCGAGAGAATAGGCTCTATGACCCACTGGCAACCAACTAGAAGTTTCGGTTAAACGAAATTGGAAAACAGGTGCCAAATCCTACTCCTGATTTTACGGAGAATAATAAATTAAAAATTTGAAAAATGTTACACGCAAATTCAATTCTTAAAAACGAATTTTTATCGATTTTCGGCTCTTTTCTGAAAAGCCGGTCTTCCTGTTATATGCGCGACTTCTGTTGTTGCTGCTGATTTAACTCCATTTTAAATTTCTTAATATAATGGATTGAGGTTTGGGGCTGACCCATTTGCCTCACTTTATTTATTGATTTTTCACCATAAAATTTTTAGCTATGAGTGTTTCATACCAAATTCTTTCTAATCATTTACCTAATGTTTTAAACAGCATTCATCCTTTGAAGGATAACTATGGAACGGCATTTCTACGGATTTCTTTTCCTGAACAGCCGCATCTGAAAAAGCTGGAATGCCTGATGCATAGCAAAGTTCTGCGACAGGACAAGGGTCTGCATTACATGGTAAGTGAACTGCAACGCGAAAAACGTCGGGAAATTTTTGTTCCGAAATATTAATAAATCTATGTACATCCAGCCATGCCACTGAAGATCTATCATCATACTGAACCATTTGCCCTCGAATCGGGCGAAATTATAGACGGCCTTCAAATAGGCTTTCATACTTATGGCAGACCTAATTCTGCCGGAGATAACGTCATCTGGGTTTGTCATGCTTTGACCGGTGATAGTGACGTGGCGGCCTGGTGGCCGGACTTGATTGGAGACGGTAACCTGTTTGATCCATCCCGTTATTTTATCGTTTGTGCCAACAATCTTGGATCCTGTTATGGCACCACAGGCCCGCTGACTGAAAGGAGAGATACGGGATGCGCCTTCTACAATACCTTTCCGGCTGTTTCAATACGTGATATGGCTGCCTGCCTTCAAGTGTTAAAGGAACATCTTGGTATCGGAAGGATAAGTGTTTTGATAGGAGGCAGTCAGGGAGGCCAGATAGCCCAGGAGTGGGCACTAAGTTATCCGGACCTTACAGATAATTTAATTCTCCTTGCTACCAATGCCAGTCACTCTACCTGGGGCATTGCTTTCAATGAGGCTCAGCGGATGGCGATTAAGGCCGACAGTACATTTGGGTTGTCGGTAAATGATGCCGGTGCGGAGGGGTTGAAGGCTGCAAGGAGCATTGCACTGTTAAGCTACAGAGGGTATGAGGCATATCGCATTACTCAACAGAGACAACGTAATGCTGTCGGCCCATCAGCAGCCGTCACCTATCAGCAGTATCAGGGAAAGAAGCTCGCAGACCGGTTCAATGCCTATTCTTATGTACGACTGTCAGAGGCAATGGATGGTCATGATGTGAGGCGGGGCAGAAGCGATGACCTTAAGAAAGTATATTCAGTAGTTAGCTATCCTTGCCTGGTTATCGGTATCACATCAGACATTCTTTTTCCGTGCCTGGAACAGCAGGAGATTGCGTTTGCCATGCCTTACGGACAATATGCTGAAATAGCATCCATATACGGACATGATGGATTCCTGACAGAGGGAAAACAAATATCCCGGATTATTGCAGATTTTTTGTCAACAAGCAATATTTCCGGATATATAAAATTTAATGCACAATACGAATTAGTTAGCTGATGGTAGTCAGTAATTTGAAAATCGGGCTCTTTGGATTTGGCTGCGTGGGCAGAGGGTTGTACCACGTGCTCAACAATAATACAGGCTTTAAGGCTAGTATAGAATCCATCGTGGTCAAGGATCCCTCCAAGTCACGTAATCTGGCTCAGGAGCTCATTTCCTATGACCGGCGGAATATCCTCGACAGGGATGACATTACCGTGGTAGTAGAATTGATAGATGATGCAGACGAAGCATTTGAAATCGTGAGTGAAGCGATGCGCAAAGGCAAACACGTGGTCACTGCCAATAAAAAAATGCTTGCCGAGCATCTCAGTGAATTGATTGAGCTGCAACAATCCTATAATGTGTCCTTACTGTATGAGGCAGCCGCCTGTGGTAGCATTCCTATCATCCGTACACTGGAAGAATACTTTGACAATGAGGACTTGAAAAGGGTTTCAGGTATCTTCAACGGCACAACCAATTATGTACTCTCCCGTGTCAATGGCAATTACTCTTACTCAAATGCCTTGCAGCAGGCGCAGGAACTGGGATTTGCCGAGAGTGACCCTACCAATGATGTCGAAGGTTTTGACCCAAAATTTAAAGCAGTGATATTGACCCTCCATGCTTTTGGGAAGATCGTACGGCCGGAAGACATTCTCAACTTAGGCATCACCACCCTGCAGGAAGAAGACAGTCGATATGCTGCAGAGAAAGGATATAAGATTAAGCTCATGCCCGTCATAGAACGTGTTGGACACAATCGGTTTACGGTCTTTATTGCACCGCGATTTGTTGACACAGGTAATCAATTGTACAATGTGGATCATGAGTACAATGGTGTCATCGTCGAGGGACTGTTTTCGGGTGAACAATTTTTGCAGGGCAGGGGAGCCGGTAGTCTGCCTACAGGCTCTGCCGTATTGTCTGATATTTCAGCTTTGTCCTGTGGCTATCGATACGTTTTTAAAAAATATCTTCAGTGCAAGGATCTTGAATATACGGATGATGTCCTTGTCGAGATATACCTGAGATACAATATTGATACGGATATATCCCACTTTCAATGGAATAAGGTAGAAGAAAAATACCAATCATCCCGATATGGTTATACAATCGGAAGCATCAATCTTAGCCAACTGATACACCACAGACAGTATATCCTGGAGCACAAAATTTTTGTGTGTATGATATCAGATAATCTATCGCAGAATACAAATCAAATAAATATTTAATAACAACTAAAACACAAATTTTTATGGCACTTAGACTGGGTGATGTTGCACCTGATTTCAATGCAACAACGACAATTGGAGACATTAATTTTTATGAATGGATAGGTGATGATTGGACGATATTGTTCAGTCACCCGGCGGATTATACTCCCGTATGTACTACAGAACTGGGGACTGTAGCAAAGATCTTACCTGAGTTTGAAAAAAGAGGCGTCAAAGCCATAGCAATCAGCGTGGATGATGTTGACAGCCATCATGGATGGATATGCGACATCAATGAGACACAGGGCACGGAGGTCAATTTCCCGATTATCGCAGACCCGGACTTCAAAGTATCGAAGTTGTACGACTTTGTTCATCCCAATGCTTCTGAAAAGCACACAGTGCGCTCAGTTGTCATCATAGGTCCCGATAAAAAGGTAAAACTCCTGCTAACCTACCCTGCATCAACAGGTCGCAATTTCAATGAATTACTTCGGGTGATAGACTCCCTTCAATTGACAGCAAATTACGACGTGGCGACACCGGCCAACTGGAAGCATGGTGATGATGTGGTGGTGCTGCCCGGAATTTCGACTGAAGAGATTCCCGATAAGTTCCCAAAGGGACATCAGGTAATCAAGCCTTATCTGAGGTTGACTCCTCAGCCTAATCTCTGAAAGCGGTTACTATTATATAAGAATGAGTGCTTCACATTGGGGCACTCATTTAATAATTGCGAGCTTATACATGAAAATCCACATAAACAGATTGGATTATGACTTTCTGATGGAAGCGGTCAATGAGGACGGCAAATCCATCAGGATGGACAGTAGCCCTGAAATCGGAGGTCATCAGGGCGGGATGAGACCTATGCAACTTCTCCTTTCCGCACTCGGTGGGTGCAGCAGTATCGACGTTATCCACATCCTTAAAAAACAAAGGCAGGAGATAACATCTTTTGAAGTAGAAGTGACGGGTGATACCGAAAATATGGATGCATACCGACTATTTAAAAATATATTCGTTCATTTTAAAATCAAGGGAAATGTCCATACCCTGAAAGCCGAAAATGCCGTGCGCCTGTCAATTGAGAAGTATTGTTCAGTGGCAAAGATACTGGAGCCCACTGCAACAATCACTTTTTATGTTATTGTCGAGTAATTTTCCAATAGATTTAAAATATAGATAAACAGATATCTTATATATAAAATAAAATATTATATCATGACTGATAGCCACTTTGAAACAAGTGCCATACGCACCCAGTTTGACCGAAGCCCCAATCGGGAGCATTCCGTCCCTTTGTATCTTACTAGTTCCTTCATCTTTGATGAGGCGGAAGATATGCGGGCTGCCTTCAGCGGTGAGACGGACGCTTTTATTTATTCCCGCTATGTTAATCCGAACAACAATGAGTTTATAAGTAAAGTTTGCATCATGGAAGGGGCAGAGGATGGCTTTGCAACGGCATCGGGCATGGCAGCTGTGTTTACAACTTTTATGTCATTGTTACATTCGGGTGATCACGTGATCAGTTGTTCGTCCATTTTTGGGGCGACTCATGCTTTGTTTAATAAATACCTGCCGGCGTGGGGGATTACGCACAGTTATTTTAATACCGGAAATGTCGGCGGAATAGAAGATTTGATTAGGGAGAATACAAGGATGATATTTTTAGAGACGCCTACTAATCCGGCGATTGAACTCATCGACCTTGAATATGTAGGAAAGATTGCCCGGAAGCACAATATCCTATTGGTGGTAGATAATTGCTTCGCGACGCCATGGCTCCAGCAACCCATACGCTGGGGAGCAGATCTGGTGATACATTCAGCGACCAAGTATATGGATGGTCAGGGAAGAGTATTGGGTGGTATCGTAGTGGGCAGGAAGGAATTAATACAGGAAATCTATTTATTTGGAAGGCTCACCGGACCAAGCCTTAGCCCTTTCAATTCCTGGATTCTGAGCAAGAGCCTCGAAACGCTCTCTCTCCGTATGGAACGACACTGTGACAATGCCTTATATGTAGCAACTCAACTCGAAGGCCATCATGCTTTGTCAGCGGTGTCCTATCCGATGCTGCCCTCATTTTCTCAATATGACATCGCACGAAAACAGATGCGTGCCGGCGGAGGCATCATGACGATTACACTAAAAGGGGGTCTGGATGCAGCGACCGGATTTTTAGACCGTCTGAAGATGATATGTATATCTCCTAATCTTGGCGACAGCCGCACCATAGCCACACATCCTGCTTCTTCAACCCATTGTAAACTTTCGCCTGAAGAACGTCAGCGCGTGGGTATCTCGGATGGGTTGATACGGTTGTCCATCGGATTGGAACACCAGGATGATATATTAAAGGATATTCTTCAGGCATTGGGTCAATAGTTCTAGTGTTTCTCCTTTGACTCGAAAGAAGTTGTGAATATTATAAGGAGTTTCCGAACTGGATTTATAAAAAATGTTTCTTGTTTTTTATGGGCTTTGATTAAGTAAAATTAAAGTGAAAAGTAAGAAGATCCAATAAGGTTTACATTATCCTTCATGTCAGATTGCAAAACTTAGCATTAGTTGTAATAATAAGTATGTAATTGTTTCTTATATTTTTTAGGTAAAAGCTTATTGAATTTATACTTTAATAAAAGTATTTGGTTTATAAGCCGCTTAACTAAATAAATTTCAATAGAAACACAATTACTTTAATCTGTATGGAAAAGGATAGGAGTTTGAACTCAAATTTCGTATTATTTAAAAAGTTATTTCATTTTAAGCGTGTCCTCCGCTTTTCATACATTGAATATGACATTGGGCATTAAAGCTTTTAAAAAAAATTAATAGGACAATATGTCTTTATATAAATTTTATTAAATTCGCAATAAGTTATGTTTTATTGATATATTGTTGTATTTTTGTTATTTTAAATTATTAAATGAATAAGTAGTTTAAAATAATATTCTGTTGAATAATTAGCTTTACCCTGTTTGGCAAATTATAATAAAATTTAGCCAAGCACTATTATGGTAACCATATTTAATTAACATTGTAAATCTTCTTAATTATGCTAATTAATCTATTACAATCAAACACAAACCGGCAAAAAAACATTTTTGGTATTTTGCTTTTGATTATTTTATACTTGCCATTATTGTATGGTCAGCAGAGTAACTTAATCCCAAATTCTGAGACACCTCTTGTCAGTCCCAATTTTAGTAATTTAAGTGTAGTAAGTTCTAAAATACTCACTATTGATCAATTTAGTGATAAAAATAACGTAATTGATAGTGACCTTGGAAATAATGCTTCCTGGACTTATATTATAGGTAGTTCTGCTTGGTTAGAAGTAAAGGATAATAATGCTACAGGTTCAAATGAGTATCCTGCCGGATCTGAAGCAGGTTTTATCATTAATGATAACTCTATTGACCTATTGGGTAGCATTAAATTGACTACCTACCTTGGTACTACAGAACAAGAGTCTAAAACCGGATCAAGTTTATTAGGATTGGGTATTCTCGGAGGCAAAGCCAAAATAGGTTTCACCACCACTAAGAATTTTGACCGTATAAGGATTTCGTTTAGTGCACTTGGTGTGGCGGGTACTATTAATATTTACTACGCTTATGTAGTGAAGTACGTAACAGGAGATCCGCTAAGCTGTAATGAAAATAATAGCTATTCTCGGCCCAATTATCCTGTTGGGATTAACCCGGATAATACAGGTTTGGAAGGAGTGGCGGTGGGGAGTTTGTCCAATGTAGAAAATACTATAGATGGTGATAATTCGACTTTTGCCACAATGGTCGTTAATGTTGGCGTTCTAAATGGTGCTTGTAAATTATCTGTAAAGGATCATATCGATAGTTATTCAGCTGGCCATTTTGTTGGTTTTGATATTTCATCAGATGATTTACTTAATATCGGATTGTTGAGTCAAATTGAGATAAGAACCTATATGGATGGGTCTCAGGTAGAAACGCATTCAAATACCGGGCTCATAGCCTCTGTTAGTGCATTATCAGGCTCCAATAGAAATGTAGTTGGATTTATTGCTCAGGAAGAATTTAATGAAGTTCAACTCATCATCTATTCCGGAGTTATTAATTTTAACTTGGGTGAAACTAAGGTGTATGGCGTAGTGATAAAAGAATTTTGCGAGGGTGATGACTTAGTTTGCAATACCAATGTTCCTTTATCAGTACCTGAGTATCCTGTGTTTATAGATAAGACTGAGTCCGGTGTAGTTGATATAGGGTTGGGTTCATCTGTAAGTGATCTCGATAAAATTCTAACCACACCTTCAAATGATTATGCTACGATAACAAGACCTTTGGGTAGTATTAAAACAGTTAATATTACCCTCAAAAAAGAGCTAAGCAACTTTGATGCTAACACATTTGCCGGTTTTGATATAGAGTTTGACGGGCTTGTTGACCTGGGTATACTCAGTTCAGTTACTGTTTCTTTATTAAATGATGATGTATTAGTAGCTACTGCCAGCAATACTAATTTAATAGCAGCAGGAATTCCTCTCTTGTCAGGGACAGGACGAGGTGTAATTGGGATTGTGGGTGGAAGTGAATATAATACGATTCGATTGAGTATTGACTTTGGCTTAATTGATGTTGGTGTGCTTTCAAATATAAAGATATATGGAGTAGTAGTGAAAAGTTTTTGTAATGGCGATGCACTTGAATGTAATCTTCCAACTAAATTGACCAATCCGGATTATCCTGTATATGTCGATGGGCAACACACAGGTATTTCAGGTGGAATAAGTTCAGGAACAATCAACAATGTAGAAAATGCTATTGATTCTGATGTAAATTCGGCTGGAACTATTAACTTTATTGCAAGTGTGGCCAGTACAGCGTCGATTATGATATCAGATGCACTTTCATCATATGATGCCGGGACATTTGCAGGTATAGATATTTCAACTAATAGCTTATTGGATGCAACCATTTTAAATAATATGACGATAAAATTATTCAATAATGGTTCTGAAGTTCAATCATCTACGTCGTTAACCACGCTTGTTAATGTCAATACAGCATTATTGTCGGATTCAAGTCGTTTAGTCATAGGTATCATGGCGGATCAAGAGTATGATGCAATAATGCTTGAAATAAACCAGCCGGTGAATATTAATATTGGTCATATCAATGTTTATGGTGCAATTTTTGAAGAAATGTGTGCAGCACAACTAACTTGTTATGAATCATCTATGCTTCAGTATGGAAAGCATCCTGTAATTATCAATCACCAAAGAACCGGTGTCCTTGGAGTTGTAAATGTGGGATCAGAGATCAGGAATCCGGGTAATGTGTTGGATGCTGACAATAGCAAATATGGCGAATTGACTTCGGTTGCTGGAGTTCTGAGTGATGTTTCACTTTCCGTTTTGAATGTTTTGCAAGAATATCCTGTAGGTACCTTTGCCGGATTTGTAATAGAAAAAGATAATGGGATAATTGATTTAAGTCTTTTAAATTCAATTAGTATAAAAACCTATAATGATGGTGTACTCCAAGAATCTAAAAGTGGAAGTGATTTAATTAATTTGACACTTTTAATCCAGTTAATTGGACCAGGTAGTGACGCTCAGAATATTGGCTTTAATACTTCTAAATCATTTGATGAAATTCAGATCTCTCTGGGAGAATTTGTTAGTGTCGGTGTGGTGACAACTATAAAAGTTTATGGCGCATTCATCGACACGAGAACTGCTTTTGGGGGAAGCTTAATGTGTGTTTCGAAACTGCCTGATTTTGCTGTGGGTTACAAAAATATGGTGATAGATGGTAATGTAAGTATTAATGACAATGTACCAGATAATACTACTTATGGCAATCCAATACCTCGCTCTGGCAATCCTAGTTCGATTGTTCCTATTATGAATAGTGATGGTAGTTATACCTTTACTCCCGATAAACCCGGAGTATATAAGTTTGATGTTCCGGTTTGTGCTCCAGATTAAAGTGGAAATTGTCCTACAGAAGTATTGACTATTACTGTGCTTGATGATGAATCAGGATCTAACCCTCCTGTTGCTAATGATGACGTGGCATTTGTTTTTGGAAGTGATAGTGCTCCGCCATCCATCAGTATAAATGTAAGAGCTAATGATAGGCCTGGAAATTCAGGTGGCACACTGAGTGTCCCTATTATAACAACTGATTCTAACCCCGACGGTACAGTATCTATAGATGGCAATGGTCACGTAATCTATACTCCTTCTCCCGGTTTCTATGGTATTGATACATTTAGGTATATTATTACTGATCCTTCAATTTCAAAAAGTGATACAGCGACGGTTTTGGTTTACGTCTTCCCTGAAAATATTCCTAACACCACCTTTGCTTATGATTGTTTTGACACGATAAAACAAAATAAAACTTTAACCGTGGGCGCCGCTGATGGATTACTTTCAAATAGTTTTGATCCTGAAGGCGATATTCAATCAGTAACGGCTGGTACTTCAACAATTCCGGGTAAAGGGACGATAACTATTAACTCAGATGGAAGTTATAGTTTTGTGCCTGTAGAAGATTACTTTGGCCCAGTCGAAATACCTTTTGAAGTATCTGATAACAACAGCCCGTCTGCCGTCTCAACAGCTACTTTACATATTATGGTTTATAAAGATGGAATTCCTCTTCCTATTTCTTTAACCTCATTTTATGTGAAGAACATCGACTGTAAACGTGTTGATGTTTATTGGGAATCGGCAATGGAAAGGAATGTATTTCATTTTGAGATTCAATTTAGCCTGGATGGTATATCTTTCAGTACTATAAGGAACTATAAAGCCAATAACTCTCTCATAGGAAACAAATATTATGTTGTATTAGATAATATCCTGAAAAATGGGTATATCAGACTTAAAACTATTGATATCGATGGAAATTATTCATTTAGCCACATAGAAGCAATTCAGCTTCCTTGTAATGAATCAAGTGTCACGACATATCCTAACCCGACAATTGATTATCTTAATGTGGATGGCTTAAGTGGTGAGAATATCATCACAATCTTTGATAATACCGGAAAGAAAATCTTTAATAAACATGTCTATTCAGATAATACAATTCAACTTAATCTTAAAGATTTATCATCTGGAGTCTATAATATTGTCATCGTTAATAATTATGGTTGGGTTGTTGAAAATAAAAGGTTTGTGATAGTTCAACCATAATAATTTTAATTTACAATCCCTTTGTTAGTTGCTGTATCTTTTGTGCAGCAACTAACTTTTATATTATTAATTATATTTCCAACCTGAACCAAACTCATACACCCAATTAAAATTTCATTTTTTGAGACTTTCATTTTAGGTAGTCTGCAATGACAAAATTTTGAATCTTGACTGCTACAGGATAAAATAATATCAGATAAATAGTGAATACAAAGGCTTTTGGGTGACTCTCATCAAAGCTTTTCTTATCCTAATTGAGTCCATCTAGGGAATCACTTCAAGGAGACATTTTGTATTAACATATAATCAGAAATAAGACTTTAACTTTTTAATACTTGTTGTGTGTTGACTCCGGACCGTAGTTTTAATAGTTTTATTATTACCTGGGCAACTTATTTATGAATGCTTAGCTTTGTTAATACAATTATTTTTGACACTCCTTTTCCGATAAAGAGTAACGTTATTCTACTTTAAGAAACTTCCCGTAAGTCATGGTGCTGTTGCCTCTGATTTTAATCAAATAAACACCCTGATGTAGCCGGCTAACGTCTATTTTAGTGTATTCTCCTTGTGGCGGAGCATTCATAACGGCCTTGCCCTGCAGGTCATAAATTTCAATGTTGCTGTTCAGATCTTTTGTTGGGACTATTATTTCCTGTCTTGCAGGATTAGGGAATATGTCGATAAGTTGTCGCGTAGTCACGGATTTGTTGCCGGAGGTGTATTTCAATGCTTCCTGAACTGCCCGGAGAGCATTGATGCGTCCATAACCGTATATCGGATTCGGAACATCCATACCTGACAGTCCGCTGCAATCCTGATTTAGTGTGAGGGGCTCGGCTGTTCGTTTGATAATTTCCTGGATGGTATCCACCTGACCTCGAAGGCCGGGGTTAGCTCCCACCATCAGGGCGACGAGTCCGGCGACATGGGGCCCTGCCATACTGGTTCCTGAATAATAGCTGTATTGGTGGTTGAGTACGGAAGAATATACGCCGACGCCGGGAGCGGAGATATCCGGCTTCAAACGATTAGATCCATCAGCACTGACGACGCCTCTGCTACTGAAGCCGGCAATGGTATCTACCTGATTGGTAGCACCTACGACAAAGGCTTCTTCCAGCATGCCGGGAACAAATGCGATAGTCTCGCAGGAGGGGCCTGAATTTCCGGCAGATGCAACTACGACGACGCCTCCGGCTTTGAGGTTGGCTACAGATATTTGCATGAGATTCCAGTTGTCGATATTGCAGCCTTCTTCTTCGGAACAATACCAGCTATTGTTGATGACATCCGGCGCTTTTTCAGGGTCGGGGTTGAGGTCGTTGGTATCGGTGGGTGCGAGAAACCAGTCTAAGGCTTCAAGGTAGGAGAGTAGGTTGCCATTGCCCCGTTCCATATTACGTGTGGCTATCCATTTTGCTTTGGGTGCCATCCCTATGGTGATGCTGTCAGATATGGATCCTACCATGGTACCCATCGTGTGGGTGCCGTGGCTGTGGTCGTCGCAGGGTACCTTGATATCGATGCCACATGGATTATCTTCATTCTGATTGCTTAGAGGGCTTACTTCATGGATGGCGTCATGCCAATTGTAGTTGTGATATGCGACGCCACTGCTGTATCCGCGGTACTTGCTCATGATGGCGGGGTGTGTCCAGTCAAAGCCCGTATCATTGCCGCCCACGACGGCTCCCTCACCCTGATAGCCCATCTCTTGTATGAGGTTGGTTTCAGTCATAATCAGCCCCCATGTATAGTCAACTCTGCTGTTGGGGGGAGTGGCATCTGCTTCATCTTTAAATCCCCTGAAATTATAGTTGGCAAGGATGGCACGGACATGGACGAGATTTTGCAATTGATGCAGTACGTCAGCAGGGCAATCGTAAACATTGATAGTCGATGAGAGAATATTTACCCTGTATTTTATATGAGATGATTGCAGTAATTGGATTGAATGGTCTGTAATTCCTTTGAGGTGTTGGCTTAGCAGATTAAATGCAAGATGGCCTTTTTCTGACTTTGTAAGTCTGCTGTCTATTTTATCTTTCAGGGACAAAGGCTGGAAGACCAAGACGCAGGAAACCTTGCTGTCTTTTTCGAGTGTTTGATTGACTGCCTGCTCCACGAATGCCTGTGCATGTAAAGGTATATGGATGAAAGCAAAGACAACGGTAAGTAAACAAAGTAGAAACAAATTTTTCATTTATGCAGGATTTAATATTTCAAAGGTAACCAGAAATTAAAAATTATCAATAGCTTTGGGAAATGAAATATCTGGATGAAGCGCTCCGTGAGCTGGCAGCTAAAGATAAGCGGTGGCAAGTAATAATAAACAACTGTCCTGCTCTTGAATATGGTCCTCCGGATACTCCCTATATTGGACTTACTTCGTCTATTGCCTCACAACAGCTGAGTACCAAGGTTGCCCGGGTCATCTGGAAGAGATTTGAGGACTTGTTTGGAGGGAGGTATCCGGTTCCAGGTGAGGTTCTGGCGATGGAGGACATTCGCTTGAGAGTGATTGGTTTTTCCAATGCCAAGGTGCAGTATATCAAGAATATTGCACGTTATTTTGAGGAAAATGCACACAGTCGGGATTCCCTGCTGATGATGCAGGACGAGGAAGTCCTGGCGGAGTTGACGGCGATAAAAGGTGTAGGAGAATGGACGGTCCAGATGCTGCAGATATTTGACCTCCATCGGCCTGATATCTGGCCGGTGAAAGACCTGGGGGTTCAACAGGGATTTGCCGGAATGTATAATCTGGATCTGCCGGTCAAGGAATTGGTGATAATTATGAAGGAAGAAGCCATCAACTGGCAACCATACAGAAGTGCTGCCGCACTACTGCTGTGGAAATGGAAGGATATCGGCTTCCCGGGTATTGACGATGTCCATACATTGAATAAGAAAAGAAAGCGTAAAAAATGAATTTAAAAAGTTCTTATAATATATTCTCTACCGAAAAACCGGTGGAGCGTATTATAGGCAGATATGATGAAGGTGTCAGAGGGCCGCTTGTCATCTGCATCGGCGGGCTGCATGGTAATGAAAAGGCAGGAATCCGGGCTATAGACCTAATGCTGAAGATGCTTGAAGTGGAGCACATCACCAATGTTGACTTTGAGTTTAAGGGTCGGTTCCTGGGCGTAACCGGACATCTGGCAGCCGTGCTGCAGAATCAAAGATATCTGGAAAAAGATCTGAATAGACTCTGGACGCAGGAAAAAATAGCCGACCTGAATCATAGATCCAGAGAGACTCTTGATGCGGAAGATCTGGAATTATACGACCTGGAGTCGTTGATTACCCGGGAGATTAGCGAATACAAACCTGAGCGGACTATTATCCTCGACCTGCATACCACCTCGGCAGACGGCGGCATTTATACCATCGTGCCGGATCATCCATTGGCCATAGAGTTTGCCCTGGGCATCAAGGCGCCTGTAATCCTGGGTTTTTTAGAGGGTCTTCAGGGAACGACACTGCATTATTTTACCGATGAAAATTTTCCCGGTGAAATCACCGGTATTTGTTTTGAGGCAGGTCAGCATGAGGATCCAGCTTCGGTTAATCGTGCCATTGCCGCTATAACAAATTGTCTGAGATTTGGAGGTTGTGTAGAAGAGAGGCATATCGAAGGTCGTCATATTGAGGTATTGAAAGAATATTCTGAAGATTTACCACCCCTTACCCGTCTGGCTTACCGTTATGCCATCCATCCCGATGAGGAATTTAAGATGTTGCCCGGCTTTACTAATTTTCAGCCGGTACACAAGGGACAGCACCTTGCCGATAACCAAAACGGTCAGGTATTGTGCCCAATGGATGGATTTATCCTGATGCCATTGTATCAGAGTAAGGGAGAAGACGGGTTTTTCATCGTACAGCCTGCTTCCTTGTATAAAGAGAATGAATTTTAACCGGTAAAACGGAGTTGTTTACTTGAACTATATGCTGAGTGTTTTCGGCAACGATTTATTTAATAAAGATAATCTTTCCGATGATGCCGCTGGGATTTTCCAGGTTCAGTGTCGTTGTCCCCAAAACATAGTAAACACCGGAGGCTACTCTGTTGCCATTGAAGTCCTTGCCGTACCAGATAGCCTGAGAGCCTTGTGACATGGTCTCAAATAGAAGTCGGCCGTTGATATCGGAGATCTTGACGTTTGAATCATGTGCCAGGCCCTGAATGACGATAGGTCCTTCATATCCCGGACGTACAGGATTGGGATAGATGGTTAGGCTTGGTTCGTGATAAGGATTACCTATGGATGCATCCGTGCGATACATCTGTGTACCTGCCTTGGTTCCTATATAGACGATGCCCGGCTTTTGATCTATTTCCAGGACGGTTACATTGTTGTCAGCAAGAGGCGAATTTTCAGTGGTAAGGTGAAGTACGACCTTATCCATGCCGGAGTTGGTAACATAGATGCCATTGTTGGTGCCGATCCATTTGCGACCGGCTCCATCTTCAGTGATGACGTTGACCTGTTGACCATAAAGGAAGGGACCAAGTCCGCCTTCATCCTCTATGATGGGAAATCTGGTATCGCAGGTTATGTCAGACTTGAAGACATCTTCACCGCAATCTATGACGAAGATTCCTGACACCGTTCCCACCCAGATACGCCCGTTTTTGTCGGCATAAATGGACTTGGGGAGTATATTCTGATTTTCAAAACTAGAATATATCGGCAGCAAGGCCCACTGGTCATCAGAAGAGCTGAGGGTGTTTTCTCCCGGATTATAGACGATGACCCCTCGAGATGGTTCGACACACCATATAAATTCATTGATAGGGTCGATGGACATCTGCGTCAGTCGGATGACGCCGTAATTGTTTGCAAATCCCATATCTGCGCCACTTTCCGTACGTACATAAATCGAAGTCGGACTGAGCACGTTAGTCGCCCAGAGGTTGCCCCTGCTGTCAAAGGCTACATCGCTGACGCGGGTATTATTGGGGTCACCGGGGACTGTCTGCAGGGCTGAATTTTCGGCGTCGTAAATTTTCCGATCATCGCCCTTGATGGAGATGATGCCATTGGTATAGGATGCGATGGCAAGTTCGCCTGTATTGGCATTGTAGGCAAAGGCAGACAGGTCAGAAATAGGTCTGGGGTTGGCAAAAAACGGGTCATTGTAGAGATTTTGCACGGTCCAGAAGCCATCTTTATAGGTAAATAATCCTTGCTTGTTACCGACACCCTGATAGATGGGACTATGCGCTCCGGGCGCGATATACAGGGCATCATCCGTTTTGAGGATGGCATCGACATCGTCAGACCACGGTGACAACCTGTTAAGGTCAATCAATCCGGCTGTCATCTCCGGAGTATTGATATATCTGAATCCATGATAACTGTCAGCCAGCCATATTTTACTGTCGGCTTCAATGGCATATCTCAGATCTGCATTGTTTGTCCGTTCATAATCTACTGCCTGTAAGTCGCTGTTGTACAGGGCTACTTCACCGATGCAATTTTTATTGATAAGCCCATCCGGATTGCAACTTCCGCCTACCATGAGATAGTCTTTACCTGCATTGAGGTAAGCGACAGCATTGATGGTTTTTAAGGTATCAATGTAATCAAAAGTGCCGTCGGGATTGATGCGGTAAAGTTTTTTACTAAAAGTTGTATAGGTTTTATCATCAAAGGTAGCAAGTCCCTTGAAGACCTGATCTCCCGGAGTCCCCGGTACAGGGGTCTTTATCTCTGTCCAGTTGCCGATGTAGGCGATGTTTGTCTGTCCTGTCACTACGATGGAATAAAGCTTCTTATTACTCACAATATATAGCCTGTCACCGGATATAGTCAGCGCATCGATGCCTCCTTCTGTAGCGAGTGTATTGGTAAATACCTGGTCTATTGCATCAAATTCCGTCATGCCGAAAGAAAAACACAGATAGATATATCGTCCGTCCACTACGGCGGCTTTCAGATCCTTATTGGGAACAAGGACGTTGTTATTTTTAATGTCCTGGAAATTGGTGATTTGTCCTGCGTCATCCATGAGGTCAAAACTGCCGTCATTGTAATAAATCCACAGCTTACCTGCCTCTGCAATATATCGGATACTGACGATGTCCGAACCGGACAGGCCGTCTATGGTAGTCACGTGACGGACATCATCAAGATTATTTTTGTTGAAAAAAACAAGGCCTGACCCGGCGTTATAAACGATATAATTTGGTGTTTCGGTGACATCCGTTCCCGAGCGATAGAATTGCAGGCTTGCCCAGTCGTATATGCCTATCTGCTGTGCTGAGGCAGAAAAATTTAAGAGTGCCAAAAATATAATAAGTGTAACTATCCGCATAAATATTTCAATGTATAAAGACAATGATATTAAAACGCAAATATTTTTAGTAAATTTTAAGGAATAAAAATAATATTCAACCCATCTATTATCAAATAAAAAGGGAGAATCCATTAAACTGAGTTTCTTCCCGGTGGTGAATGAATTTTAAGTTAGCCATTTTGTGTATTTTGCGCCAAATTTATCAATTAATTCCAATTGTCATAACTATGACTTAATCTGACATAAAGCATATTTTAAAAGTTTATTTCTGCCGATACCTTGATGTATTTCTGATTGAATGTTTGTTTATTATCTTTAGTTTATTTTTATATCATTTCTGATTTCTGTAAGTCCCGACTAACTTTATTAAAGTATTGAAAATAGTTCAATCAATAGTGTATTTTTGATTATTATGGGCGAAGATTCTATAACATTAAATTTTTAAAAAATAGCCTTTGTTATGCATACAAGAAGAAAATTTATCAAAGACATAGCGCTTGCGTCAGTTGTTTTGACCAACAAGGATCTCTTTGCTTCCGGAATATTTAAGGATAATTTTTTGTCACATCGTCCGCCAGTGGGGCAAAGAAAATTTGTCAGCCATGCCGTAGAATCGGTCATTGCAACCTTTAAGTCAAAGGTTAAGAATCCGGAGTTGGCATGGTTGTTTGAAAACTGTTTTCCCAATACTTTAGACACCACGGTAGATTATGAGATTCTGGACGGCAAGCCGGATACCTATGTTATCACAGGCGATATTGACGCCATGTGGCTGAGAGACAGTACGGCTCAGGTGTGGCCATACCTGACTCTGATGAAAAACGACACAGATCTTCGACGATTAATAGAAGGTGTTATCCGACGGCAGACTAAGTTTATCCATATCGATCCCTATGCTAATGCCTTTTACAAAGACCCGAACAAGGTAGGTGAATGGAAGAATGATCTGACGGAAATGCGTCCGGGTGTACACGAAAGAAAATGGGAGATTGACAGCTTGTGTTATCCCATTCGCCTTGCCTATGGCTATTGGAAGATAAGCGGTGATGCCTCACCCTTCGACACAGCATGGAAGGAAGGGATTGCCCTTACTGTTAAGACATTTAAGGAACAGCAGCGCAAGGATGGTAATGGTCCGTACAAATTTCAGCGTACTACAGCCTGGGCGACGGATGGTGTACCGATTGCCGGCTATGGTTATCCCTGTAAGAAGGTTGGTCTTATACATTCCATGTTTAGACCAAGTGATGATGCCACGATATATCCTTTTCTGATTCCTTCCAATTTCTTTGCCGTAACGTCGCTGTATCAGGCGGCTGAGATGGTCGAAAACTTGTTTGGAGATCACTCTTTGGCTACGTCTTGTAAGACACTTGCTGATGAGGTTAAGTCTGCACTGGATGAATATGCTACTGCCCACCATAAACACTTTGGTGAGGTCTTTGCCTTCGAGGTCAATGGTTATGGCAGTCATAATCTGATGGATGATGCCAATGTGCCGAGCCTGTTGTCTTTGCCCTATCTGGATGCGATGCCTGCAGATCATCCGATATATATTAACACACGGAAGTATATTTTATCTGAAGAAAATCCTTTCTTTTTCAAAGGCAAGGCCGGGTGGGGCATCGGAGGTCCGCATACCGGAATGGATATGATCTGGCCGATAGGGATAACGATGCGCGGACTTACATCCGGTGATGATGCAGAAATAAAATCGTGTATTGTTCAGCTTATCAAAACACACGGAGGCACAGGTTTTATGCACGAATCCTTCCATAAAGACAACGCTTCAAATTTTACGCGTAAATGGTTCGCTTGGGCGAATACCATCTTTGGAGAATTTATATGGAAAACCTTCCGAGAAAGGCCGCATCTGCTGGATATATAAAGACTTGTTCGCCCGGAAATCAGCGATGAGGAATTGTCGGTATAAAAAAATCTTCCCGTCGAAATTGCTTACAACCGGGAAGATTTAGTGGTATGTAAAATCGTATTATTTTTTCTTCTTGGGCGATATCATCACACCCATTCGCTTGCCTTCCAGCTTTGGCAGGGCCTCAGCGGCTCCTACATCTTCCAGTTCTTTCATAAATTTCAAAAGCAGGAGTTCGCCGCGATCCTGAAATACAATGCTTCTCCCTCGAAACTGCACGTAAGCTCTGACCTTGGCACCCTCACCGAGGAAGTTGCGTGCGTGTTTAACCTTAAATTCAAAATCATGCTCATCCGTATTCGGACCAAAGCGGATCTCTTTGATTACAGTTTTGACAGTTTTGGCTTTTAACTCTCTGTCTTTTTTCTTTTTATTGTATAAAAATTTCTGGAAATCTATGATTTTAACCACCGGGGGATTGGCGTTGGGTGAGATTTCTACCAGATCCATTCCTGCTTTTAGTGCCCAATCCAATAACAGGGGAGTGGAGTAAATGCCTGATTCAACTTCGTGGCCTGCGACTTCGCTTATTTCGTCAAATTCGTCGCCTATAAGCCTTACTTCGGGTACTCTGATTTGTTCATTGATTCGGAACTGTGGTTTTTCAACCGCCTTTTCCACTCTTTCTCTTTTAGCCAAATTAAAAATTAAAGTTTAAGAATAAATTTGTTTTAGTTTCGTTTTGGTTATGTCCGTCGGATTAACGTTTAATTATACCAATCAGTTCCATTCCGATACAAAGGTAGTGGTTTTTTATTATTCAATTGTTTATGCGATTAATTTTTTTGACCAATGGTTTAACTATTTTTAGCTTATTCCGATATTTTTCGCATTTTCATCAATAAATCGAAGCCGTGCCCTTTCTTTTTAAAGAAAATCCAATATGTACACAACCAATTCTCTTTTTCTTCGTTCCTATTTTCGGATTATTAGCCCTACTTTTGGGCCATCATTTTGATAAGCTGATTCATGACTGATTTGCAACTTTCTTTAGGCACACCTTGGTATTTCATTGCATTCTGTATCATAACAGGATTGGCTTTCGGTATCTTTTTATATCGCAAGTTCGACTTTGACCATCCAGCTGCACGTTGGGTGAGACCGGTGCTTTTTGCTCTCAGAGCGATGACCGTCGCCATAATTTGTTTTTTATTGCTGTCACCTGTTTTAAAACATTTCAGTCACAGGACGATTCGACCGACAGTATTGATTGGCATAGATCAGTCTGCTTCTGTCGGTTACTCCTTGGGCAAACAACAAAAATCTATAGCTGACAAGATAAGGGAAATTAGTACAACGCTTGGAAAAGACTATCAGGTAGTTACCCAATCGATTGGCAAAGATTTAAGTCCTGCCTTAACAGATAGTTTTAACCGTCCGGCGACCGATCTCAACCGTTTTTTTGAAAGCATCAATGAAGGCGCGTCTTATCAGTCATTGGGAGCAGTTATCTTACTTTCTGACGGTATTTTTAACTCCGGCCCAAGTCCCTTATTTGAGGCATCCAGGATTAAATCGCCCATCTATACGATTGGAGTAGGTGATACGATTCTGCCCAGAGACCTGACTGTGCGTAATGTCCTCCACAATGAAATCGGTTTTCTGGATGATATCTCATCTGTTCAGGCAGATATCCAGGCGTATAATCTGAAAGGAAGGTCGGCAACAGTCTCCATCAGCCAGGGTGGACACACCATTCAGTCTAAGTCTGTCACGATCGGAAGTGATGATTACTTTCATACTGTAGAATTTCAGGTTCCGCTCAGCAAGGTAGGCTTAACAAAGTATGTTGTCCGGGTAACCGACTTCCCCGGTGAGGCGACTTTTTCCAATAATTTAAAGGAGTTTTATATCGATATCCTGAATTCTAAACTGAATATTGATCTGGTCGCCGCTTCGCCCCATCCGGATATCGCTGCACTGAAGTCTGTCATCGAAAAAAATAAGAATTACGACCTGAAAATTCATTATCTGTACAAAGCAGTCGAGCTCCGTCAAAAGATAGACCTCCTCATTCTTTTTCAGGTTCCTTCGACCAATAACTTCAATGCCTCGTTTGATAATTTATGGCGTAAGATCCGCAATAAACCCATCCCTACGCTTTTTTTTCTGGGGGGTCAAAGCAATATTGCATCCTTTAACCAATTACAACACAACCTTCAGTTGTCAGGTAATCAGGGCGGTATCAATGACGTTTATCCTATCCTGCAAGCCGGATTTAACTCCTTTACCGTGAAGGATGAATGGAAGTCAACCTTGGCTGCTTATCCGCCACTGCAGATTCCATTCGGCAACTTTACAGCCGGACCCAATGCTCAGGTATTGATGAATCAACGTATTGGAAGAGTAGAAACAAAGTATCCGCTTTGGCTCTTTGGTCAGGATGATAATCACAAAACCGGAGTCATCGCCGGCGAGGGTCTGTGGCGCTGGAAACTCAACGAATCGGCTAAAACGGGGAAGACAGACGTTTTCGATGATCTGATCAATAATACCATTCGCCTGTTGTCAACACGTGAGGACAAGCGGAAATTTAAGGTGGCCTCCAATAACCGCGCTTATGAAATCAATGACAATATTCAGTTTAGCGGTGAGCTTTACAATGAAAATTATGAATTGGTCAATACGCCTGAAGTCTCCCTCACTTTAAATGACTCCAAAAATAAGGAATACAAATATACCCTCAATCGCACTGACCGTGCTTATAGCCTGGATATCGGACAATTGCCGCCGGGCGAATATACTTACAGGGGTAAGGTTAGTTTCCGAGGAAAAGAATTGGAATCTTCAGGGAATTTTTCTGTCAGACCATCCGACCGGGAAATGTATGATCTGGTGGCAGATTTCGGGCTGTTGAGGCAAATTAGCGGTGATACAGGCGGTGAGTTTCTAAGACTTAACCAACTTGACCGCATAGTCAACCTTATTCGAAATAATGATGCCATCAAACCGGTAATAAAGAGTAGCCGACAGACCGATCCGTTGATCAGGCTGAAATGGATATTCGGTCTGCTTACACTGCTCCTGGCAGCCGAATGGGCGTTGAGAAGGTATCTTGGAAGGTATTGATCATGGATTTTGGCAGAATTTCAGATATTTCGAATGTAGATTTTTCCCTTCCCGTTTCGGATCATTTCTTCTTCCGAAGGCAGAAGGGAGACGGCATACAGGTGCTGCTGGGCGCACCCGGCTGGTCAGTACCCAAGTGGAAGGGATTGTACTATCCTAAACGATGCCAATCATCTGAATTTGCAACTTTTTACAGCCGCCAATTTGCCACGGTAGAATTCAATACGACTTTTTATCAGATTCCCAAACCGGATATGATCGCACGATGGTGTGACATGACGGAGCCTGACTTTGTCTTCTGTCCTAAAATGTTTGCCGGCATCAGTCAGTCAGGTAGTCTGGCTATGGGCAATGCCGTCCTGCCTGATTTTCTTGAAAGGATGACCTTGTTTGATGCAAAACTCGGTATGCTGTATATGCAACTCCCCAAAAGCTTCAGCATTGCGAAGGAAGAAGCACTGATAAAGTTTGCCAGCAACTGGCAGATGGGAATGCCATTGTCGATAGAATTAAGGAATGAAACGTGGTTTCAACCCGGAAACGGTGACTACCTCGCTGAGTGTATGGCTGAAGCAGGAATAAGCTGGATGATTACGGATGTAGCCGGCAGGAGAGATGTTAGCCACTCATACATAACAGCGCCTTTCATGGGTATCCGGTTTGTGGGAACCGTGGATTCTATTGACTTTGCAAGGATTGATGCCTGGATAGAAAGATTGTTGATATGGCAGGATGCGGGAGTTGAAGTAGTTTATTTCTTTGTACATACACCGGGAACAGACCTGCCTCATACGCTGTGTGAGTACTTTGCAAGGCAATGGGAAAAAAGAACAGGGAACAAACTCAAATACCCACAACCTTTACAAATAGATTGAGGAAAATTTTTAATTTAGTCGAATAGTGATTTTGATTCGGTTCAACTATCTTTGAGGTCTATCAAAAATAGTCATCATGAATAAAAATACTCCTATTCCCTCCATGCCTTTATTTGTGGATTATTCAATCAGTATAAATTCGCCGGAAAGGCCTTTTTTCGACAGCTTCAGAGGATACAGGTCTTTATTATCCATCCTTGGTTTATTTTTTTGGTTATTCATACTCCTGCCGGCCGGCTTATATGCCAGGACGTGGCAAGTCGGACCCGGAAAGGAATATTCCAAACCGAGTGAGCTCGTGTCATTAGTGGACGATGGTGATATTATCTATATTTACGGTGGTACCTATGAGAATGATGCCTGCGTATGGCGAAAGAGTAATTTATCCTTCGTTGGAGTAATAACAGAAGGTAACCGGCCGGTCATTAAATTTGACGGATATATCCCTAATCGCAAGGGAATTTGGGTTTTTGACAGTCCGGGCTCGTCTGACAATATATATATTGCCAACCTTATCTTCGATGGCGCCAAAGTCACTGATGCCGACGGAGGCAACGGAGCAGGTATCCGCTTTCAGGCAAAGAATCTGAGAGTAGAAAACTGTCTTTTTCGCAACTGTCAGAACGGAATATTAGAAGGCAATCAGTCAGTGACCGGTAGCAAAGTGACTCTGTTGTTCTGTGAATTTTATAACAATGGATATTCAGGATATGAACATCATATTTACATCAATGCATCAACAGATACACTGGAAGTGGGAGCCTGCTATTTCCACCATCCGCGAGGTGAGGCTAATTCTCTGAAGACACGTGCACAAAATGCATTCATCATCGGTAATCTAATCGATGAAGCCGATGGCAATGGCAGCTATGAAATAAATATCGCTCAGGGCGGCAACAACATCATCATGGGCAACATCATCATCCAGGGTCCATCAGGAGGCAATCACGGAATCGTCGGCTATGACGATGTAATCAATCCGGTAGAAGATTTCTATTTTATCAACAATACCGTCATCAATGAGTATCCGGGCAATGTACGCTATTTTAATATTGCCCCAAAGTCCGGAATTAACCGATTTAAGGTATATAACAATGTTTTTTCGTCCATCCCCGTCGCCAATGTCAGCCTCTTCGGTTCCAATATTCCGGCAGTTCTGGATACGGCAGCTAATGTGTTTTCGAAGAATTTTCCAGACAATTGGTTTGTCGATGCGGAGAACAGGAATTTCAATTTAACCGGTGAAGCTACGCCTCTAATAGACAAAGGAGTGGATGCAGGCTCGGATCAGTTCGGATTTGCCCTTGTGCCCATGTTTTCTTATGATTTTAGTAATTTTTCGGTAGTGCAAAGGGTGATTGAAGGCACTGCCATAGATATCGGAGCTTATGAATATGCAGTTGCCAATAGCATTCCTAAGCTAATTAAGGAAGTAAACACCTACCCCAATCCCAACAGGGGTATATTTACCTTAAATTTATCAGATCATAATCAGGAGAATCTGATTAAAATTGTAGATCGATCGGGGCGAAAAGTGGGATTTAAGATCATTAGCAGCTTGGGCGGAGTCGTACAGGTTGAGCTCGAAAGGCCTGATGCCGGAGTATATTACGTCTTGCAGGAAGGAAACAGACCTTGTATAATAGGCAGATTTATCGTGCTGCCTTAAAAGCAGCATTGCCGACATAGTATCAATTTTTGAAAATTAAAGTGAAATGCAGCAAACTTGTACTTTCTGTTTTACTGGTACCTACCGTAGAGTTGATGAAAAATTTATTGCCGACTCGGCAGAAAAATATTATTTTTGAAAAATAAATATATAATTCTATCATAATCATTTCGATATATCGTTATACGAAGGTTATTTACATTTAAAAAATTGAATAAAATGCGTCTTAAGTTTTTATTGTTTTGTTTTCTTGTTTCCGGCGGAGTTTTTGCACAAAAAAGTGGCTATATGGCCTTTATGCGGACTTCACCTGACCATAAGTATCAATTTACCGAAGTATATGGTGACCCTGCAAAGGCGAGGGTCTATACACTAAAGAATGGCCTTACGGTTATTCTGGCTGAAAATCACCTTGAACCCAGGATTATGGCTCTGATTACCACTAAGGCCGGCTCAAAAAACGATCCTGCCGATCATACTGGGCTGGCACACTATCTGGAACACATGTTGTTTAAAGGCACGGATAAGTTCGGGACCATGGATTATGCCAAAGAAAAAGTCGAACTGGACAAGATAGATGCACTCTATGAGGTGTATGGGCAGACAACTGACGAAGCAGCCAGAAGGCAGATATACCATCAGATTGACAGCGTCAGTAATGTGGCCTCACGGTATGCTATCGCCAATGAGTACGACAAGATGATGGCTGACATCGGCTCCAAGATGACCAATGCTTTTACCAGTTTTGAGAATACAACCTATATGGAAAATTTTCCATCCAATAACCTGGAAAAATATCTGATCATTCAGAAAGAAAGATTCAGAAACCCGGTACTCCGCCTGTTCCATACAGAACTGGAAGCCGTATATGAAGAAAAGAATATCTCTCTGGACAATGGTGACAACAAGATATTTGAAGCCATGTTTGCTTCCCTTTTCAAAAAACATCCTTATGGTACCCAAACAACGATTGGTACTATTGAACATCTTAAAAATCCATCCCTTAAAGAAATAAGAAACTATTACCATAAGTACTATGTCGCAGGCAATATGGCAATTATCCTTGCAGGTGACCTTGATCCTGACAAAACAATCGAGCTGGTGGATAAATATTTCGGGGATATGCCGGCACTCAAAGCGCCTCCTTTTATATTTCAGGCAGAAAATCCTGTGGACTCCGTAACGAAAATCACCTTGTACACACCTGATGAAGAGAAGGTGGCTATTGGCTTCAGGATGCCGAGTGCATTGGATTCTAATGCCGTTATGGCCAATCTTGTTTCTTCCATTCTGTACAACGGAAAGAGTGGTCTGATAGACAAATATCTGGTCAATGAACAGAAGATGCTGGAAGGATACGCTTTTACTTACCTGCTTAAGGATCATGGCGTATGTTGGTTGCAAGGCAGACCGAAAGACGGGCAGACACTGGATCAGGTGAAAGACCTCTTTTTGGAACAGATCAAAAAACTCAAAACCGGAGACTTCGATACTTCCATCATCACCGGAACGATCAACAATATGAAACTCTCTCTGATTCAGCAGACTGAGAAAGCGACAAGCACGGCATTTTTGCTCCACGAATCCTTTGTTATTGGTCGTCCGTGGGTGGACTATCTCAACGATATGAACGTCATGGCAAAGATTACCAAAAAGGATATCATGAGATTTGCAGCTATGTACTTTCAGGATAATTATACAGTGATTTACAAAAAAACGGGTGAAAACGACGTCCCCAAAGTCGTCAAGCCGGAAATTCATCCGGTAGAGCTTAACCGGGATGCCCAGTCACCCTTCCTGAAGAATATGCTGGCGATGAAGACAACTCCGATAGAGCCCAAATTCCTTGACTATGATAAAGATATCGTCAAATCAACGCTTGTAAAAGGTGTGCCCATCTGGTATGTGCCAAATAACATCAATGAACTGTTCAATATTTACTATACCTATGATTACGGAACCACGGCAAATCCAAAACTTGGACTGGCAATGGATTACCTGAAGTACATCGGAACCACTACTAAATCAAATGCTGAAATCAACAAGCAACTGTACAATCTTGGATTAGACTGGGGAGTACAGGTGAGTGAGGATGAGATGAATATATATATGAGTGGCCTGGAAGAAAATTTTGACATCGGGATAGGCATTATTGAAGACCTTCTGAATAATCCTAAAGCCGACCAGGTGGCGTTGAATAAGATGATTGACAATATCATCAAGGGCCGCCAGGATAACTTGCTCAATAAGGATATTATCATGCAAGGCGCCCTTCAGAATTATTTGAAATATGGGCCAAAAAATCCTTTCAATACAATCCTTTCCAACGAACAATTGAAGAAAGTGACAGCCGAAGAGTTAATCGGGATAATTAAAGGAAACAAAAAGATTCAGCATCGCATCATGTACTGTGGGGCAAGACCATTAGACAAGCTGACCGGTACACTTCGCAAATCCCATAAGCTGGCGCCGGCTCTGGTGCCTGCACCGGCAGGGAAAGATTTTGTTCCATTGAAAACAGACCGGAATACAGTTTATTTTGTGGATTATGATATGGTACAGGCTGATATTAACTTCAAAAGCACAGAGGAGAAATACAATCCAGCCATTGAGACTGTTTCACGTGCCTTTAATGAATATTATGGAGGCGGAATGGCTTCAGTTGTTTTCCAGGATATAAGAGAATCAAGGGCACTTGCCTATTCGGCATATAGTAATATCAGTATTCCTTCCAAGAAAGACAAACCACTGATCGCCACCTTTTATGTAGGCACACAGGCTGATAAGTTTAACGATGCAATGCAGGCTATCAATAATTTGCTTAATAAAATGCCGATCCTGGATAAATCTTGGGAACTCAGTAAAAATGCCATCATAACAGGAATCCAGACACAGCGTATCAATAAGAGCGGAATCCTCTTTTCTTATGAAGGTGCATTGAAAAAAGGTCTGGACCATGATGTACGCCGGGATATTTACAACAATATACAGACAATGACGCTGGACGATGTCAGTAAATTCCATAAAGACCATTTCAGTAATCAAAAATGGAATATCGGAATTATGGGCAGCAAGGATAAAGTCAAAATGGACGACTTGAAAAAATATGGTGACGTCAAAGTGTTGTCTTTGAAAGATTTGTTTGGATATGATGAAAGTAATTTCAGCCCTGCTAAGCCCTGAGTGATTTGTTTTTTCGTCACAGCCTCTTTGATTTGGACAATTTATGAGGTAGGACGGATGTTAAATAATTTTTGAAATTCCCGCCGGATGGGCAGAGCAGCCAACTGTTTTATTGAAAAAATGCTCTTTCCATCCGGATTTTTTTGTGAGGTGAATTAACTTTTGACCCAATTCTCTGTCAGATAATTTTTTTCACTCCGCCAATAATCCTATTTTTGACCTGAAGTATAAGATGAATGATATGAAGTACTTGTGTTTGTTATGTAGTGTGTTTTTCTTTGTAGCCTTGTCCGCACAGCCTTTGAAAAGCAAGGATGTGCCTGAAAAGATGGTTAAGGCTCTGGAGAAACAATTTAAATACAGCCGAAAGGTCAACTGGATGATGCAGGACAGCCTCTATAAGGCTGAGTTTGAAAGTGTCGGAAAACAGGGATATGCCTTATTTACAGAGAAAGGCCGTTTTGTTGAATCCGGTATAGCCGTCGATGCATCCGCCCTCCTTTTCAGTATCAATCATTATCTGAGACAAAACTATCCTGATGATGAGCCTGATCTTATCCTTAAAACAAAAAATGCCAGGAAAGAAGTGTATTATGTGGTGGAAGTAGCCGAAGACCGTTTAGTGTTTGATGACCTGGGACAGCTTGTATCGAAAGAAACCATCGAACCGGAGACTATTCCTGCTATTGACAGTACACAAATGCATCAGGAATAACCCTTACATTGATCATGATTGAAGCAAGAAGTTTATACAAATCCTTCGGTGAGGTACAGGTACTAAAAGATGTTTCCTTTGAGGTGAAAAAAGGGGAAGTAGTGGCTATTGTCGGGAAAAGCGGCGCCGGAAAAAGTACTTTGCTCCACATCACCGGAACACTTGAACGACCCGATAAGGGCAATATTTTTTTTGACGGGCAGGATTTGAATAAACTATCCAACAGCAAATTATCCGAATTTAGAAATCAATCTCTTGGATTTATTTTTCAATTTCACCATCTCCTACCTGAGTTTACTGCACTCGAAAATGTCTGCATTCCTGCCTTTATAAAAAAGGTTGACCGCTCCAAGGCAGAAAAAAGGGCAAAAGAGCTTCTGGATTACCTGGGGCTTTCTCATCGACTCACACATAAGCCCAAAGAAATGTCAGGTGGAGAGCAGCAGCGGGTAGCCTTTGCTCGTGCCCTCATCAATCAGCCTGCTCTCATCCTTGCAGATGAACCGACAGGTAACTTGGATGAAAAATCAGCCAATGAATTGCATGACCTTATCCTTAAATTTCGTACGGATCTGAATCTTACCTTTATTCTTGTTACACATAATCCCTTGCTGGCAGAGCGATGTGACCGTATCATAGAGATGGCGGCAGGCAGAATCATTACACCCGGATCTCAGGAAGGACAGCCATTACCTCATTAAACTGTTGTTCGGATATATCCCTGTGGAATACCAGCCTCACCATGTGCTTGCCGAAGGCTGATCCAATAATGTTGTTTCTTTTCAGAATATCAATAAATTCAACGGCTGCATAAGGATCTGACAGTTCGAAGATGACTATATTGGTCTTTACCGGAGATACTGATTTGACATAAGGTAATTGGCTCAAAATGTGACCGACTGCCTTTGCCCGGTTATTATCTGTTTTCAGCTGAGGGATATTGTGGTCCAGTGCATAAATGCCGGCAGCAGCAAGATATCCTGCCTGCCGCATCCCGCCGCCCATCACCTTGCGCACCCTCCTTGCCTCCTTTATGAAGTCTCTTTGTCCGGTGAGTACTGATCCTACCGGCGCGCCCAGCCCCTTGGAAAGGCACACGGAAATGGAATCAAAAAGCCGACCTGCATCTGCGGGAGTTTCTTCTGTCTCGACCAAGACATTGAATATTCTTGCGCCGTCAAGGTGGAGTGCAAGATTGTGAGCAGAGCAAACCTGGGCTATTGGTTTTATTTCATCCACGGTATAGTAATTGCCGCCACCTTTATTTGTTGAATTTTCAAGTACCACCAGGCGGCTGTGGGGTAACCAGTCAGCAGGGTCCTTGATGGCTTCTGATACCTGATTGGCAGTAATTTTCCCATAGTCACCCACAATAGTGTGGACGGCTATTCCGCTGTGAAAAGCATACCCGCCTATCTCATACAGATACACATGTGACCAGTGATCGCATATTAATTCGTCCATCGGTCGGGTGTGTACCTTGATGGCAATCTGATTGGACATGGTCCCGGAAGGACAAAATAATGCGTCTTCCTTGCCAAACAAATCAGCTACTTTTTCCTCCAGACGTCTGACGGTGGGATCTTCGCCAAAGACATCGTCTCCGACCTCGGCAGTCATCATTGCTTCAAGCATGGGTCGATCAGGCCTTGTTATGGTGTCGCTTATCAGATTAATCATAACTAATAAATTTAGTTAAACAAGATAAATGTAGGGGATTTATAAGTTTTGTACAGAATTATATTTAATGGGTAGGCACATTGTCACTGACGTAATCCTCCAGATAAAAAAATCGTTCCATTAACTTTCCGTCCCTGGCAATAGTCGCCCTTCGAAGTATTTCAGAATGTCCGGATTCCAGTTCCGGAACGATGACTTTGACAAAGGTGTCACCGAAATAACGGGAAGCGTCTCTGGGCAGTTCATTAGGGAGGTTGTCGATGGACATAATGTCCACACTTCCAGGCAAGAAAGCTTTGGTTTCTGTATAATCAGTTTTACTGACGCCAAAGACCGGATCGTCTATCGTACTTGCCTTGAAAGTCGTCGGTACGGAAGATGCCGGTGCTATATCGCAAGTGATGTCAGCGATTACCGAGATTCTGAAATCTTCAGCTGCAAGGTCTTCCAATTTGAAAAATGCAGGCGCATGGACATCCCAGAAAATACAATTCATAAATATATCCGTCACTGCCAGGAAAGGCCGGAATGCAGAGACATAATTCTCCGGATGAGCATAAAAATTGGCTTTATCGAAGGGAAGGCCGTCTTTGTGTTTTGCATAATCACCCGACGTCAGGTGAGCAAACACAGGATAGTCATAAGATTTATTTTCAAGAAACTCATCTACCGGAACTTCATGTACCTTCATTGCCTGTAGGGCAGAGATAGCGCCTCCTGCCACCCTTCCACTACCGGTTACCACAATCCTCACAGGCGGTAGGGTTGTTTTATTATAGACTTCTCTGGCTTGTTGGTAATCATGCAGGTCTTTGAGTCGTGGCCAGTCAAAGAGACCGGTTCTTTTTCCGTATGTCCAAAGACCATTGTGTGCACCGACAATACCGGCGTATTTTCCGAAGGCTATCAACCGTTTTCCATTGATATCTTCAAGTGTTTCGTAATCAATCAGGGTAATTTTCTTTTCCAGAATGGCACGAAGCAGATTTCTGTTGTGTGCTTGTTTTTTGATGGTATGTGAAAAGAAAAAGTAGGTTTTGCCGTCTAACAGGTTTTTAACAGGAACTTCCTTAACACCCAGGATGATATCACAGTGAGATATGTCTTCTACTACAGGCACCCCTGCAGAAGTATATTCTTCATCCGAATAACACCTGTGAGGAGAAGGCTGCACGGCGATTATAAAGTTGTGAGGATGGCCCATCAGCAGCCTGCACTGTGCCGGGGTCAATGCTACCCGGTCATCATGCGGTACCTTTCCTTCTCTCAGTATTCCTATCTTCATGTTGTATTTTTCTGTAGTATTTTATAAATTGGATTGAGCCCGGCACAGTGCCTTAAACAGCCAGACATATTCGTGAGTAAATCTGTTAATTTGTGTTTCTAAGGCAAGGTCAATTAATTGCCCTTCATCAGTAAACTTTTGATGTACATGAGGGACGATTAACATATATGGAGAAATGATTCCAAAATGTGCTGCGATAAGTTGCTGCAGCTGTTGTGCTGCCCGCATACCTCCCAGTGATCCGTCGGATGCCGTAACTATTCCGCATGCCTTGTGATTGAGCTTTGGAAAATGATTGAGCATGTTTTTCAGAGAGGGCGTATAACTACCGTTGTATTCAGGCGTAAGCAGGATAAAACCATCCGTCCGATAAAACAAATCAACCAGTGATTTAAGTTCTTCGGGTGCTGAACCATCATTTTTATAGGATGCATCATCCAGAGGTATGTTGTATTGTCGGCAATCTATGATCCGGATCTCGGCCTCAGGCAGTAAATTCTTTAAATAATTCTGTAGGAAATATGCTATCCGTATGGAAACACTTGTAGGAGATGGACTGCCGGAAATTATTGAAATTATCATTAGATTACCTTATATAACCGAAGTTTAGATTTTTTTAATGAATGAAATAAATACCGGGAAGTGGTCGCTATACCCGAAATTGTATGTGTCACCCGAATATGTCCGTAGGGGATACCCTTTATAACGTCCGGTTTTCTCCGTCAGGAATTTTTCATTGAATACGTGAGCTTTATAATACCTGTATCCCTGTACAGATTCGCCCAGCCATCCGGGTGTCACCATAATTTGGTCAAACAGACTCCATGCATCCTGATAAGCTGTGGTGCCAATTCCCTTTTTGTAAAAATGAATGAAAGGGTTAAATACCTCATCCGGTCGAACCTTATTTTCTTTTCCGACAGCTTTTAATCCGACTGACAATGATTTGTCTGTCGGGTTGTCATTGAGGTCACCCATGATTATAACTTTGGCATGCGGCGATACGGCTAAGATAGAGTCCTTGACGGTCTTGTTGATTTCGGCAGCCTGCAGCCTGAGCGGGTCGGATGCTGACCCGCCACGACGGGAAGGCCAGTGATTGACAAGGATGTGTACCGTATCTCCATCCATGATGCCGGCAACATAAAGCGCCTGACGTGTATATACCTTATCACCCTTGCTGTTGATAATTGGTACGGTAATGGGTCTGCTACTAAGGACGGTCAGATATTTTGGCTGATACAAAAGAGCGACATCTATCCCGCGGAAGTCTTCAGACTCGTAATGAACTATCTGAATATTTCGGTTTTTCAGGGCAGGTTGGTTCACCAGATCCTCCAGAACCTTCCTGTTTTCGACCTCGGCAGCTCCCATAATACCCAGCCCATCTGGTGACACATCAGTTCCTATCTTGGCAATGGTAGTTGAAAGTCTGTACAGCTTATCGGTATATACCGCTGTATTATATAACCTGCCACCCGTGGGAGTAAACTCTTCGTCCAGCTTGCCGGGGGTGTCCAGTGTATCGAATAAGTTTTCTAAGTTGTAAAAACCAACATTGATGACTTTATATTGATTCTGAGCAAGAACAGGTTGCAGATAGCCGACCATTCCGAAAAAAAATAAGATGAATATGCGCACTTTACTTGTATGTATTATAGAATGATAAATTAGTCAGGGTGAAGTTATGCCTGTGTAGGAGTTTCCGATTTACCGCTTTCAAAATTGGAAGCCCTTATTTTGAAAAAAAGTACGTAATAAAGAGCTAATAGTACGAAGAAGAAGGCAATTTTGAGGATCAGATATTTTTTGTCAACAGTCTGAGTGGCAGAAACAAAGAGGTCAATCATAAAGTAAAGGAAGAATGGAATGGTAAATAAGGCCATCTGCCATCTCAATTTCTTTTGATTATTTCTAATCTGATCGATATGCTCTCTGATGATGTCGCCGTCAATATTGCTGATGTCCTCCGGCATGGATTTTAAGCCGGCTTTTTCCCGGGTGAGACGATAAAACATAAAAAGAACAGAGACAACGGCAATAATAAGCGTGAGGTAACTAAAGCTATTGTCGGGAGTAGTGAAAAGCACATTCATAAAAAGAAGGACAAATAAGGCGATAATTAGTGTGTTTAATACCTTAAACGTGTGGAATCGACTTGCCTGCAGCGTGTCGGTGTACATTTTTTGCAAATATTCCTTTGGCTCTGTGGTCATCACCTGTTTATTTTAATTTACAAAAATAAGCAAATTATGGTAGAGTTCAAAAATTCGTTTTTTGCAGCAATAAATTATTAAAGAGATGGAAGGATTTCATTGTATCCAATCCGATGTATGAATATGGAAATAATTTTGACTAATCATCCTTAGTATATGATGATCTTGTCATGGCCGGAATCTAAGATTGCACAAGCCTGTTGGAATGGAAAAGACATCAAAAGCAGACAATAATTACTTAAAAGAATGTGTCAAGTAGCTGTAGAGTATCACTTATCTGATTTCAAATATTGCTTTCAATTCTTTATTGCTTAAATTCCCTATCCAGTTTTCACCGGTTGCAACGGTCATTTCGGCTAAGGCTTTTTTTGCTTGAATCATTTCATTAATTCTTTCTTCGAAGGTATTCTTTGTAATAAAACGATGTACCATCACATTACTTTTTTGCCCTATTCTATATGCTCTGTCGGTTGCTTGTGCCTCTACGGCAGGATTCCACCATAAATCATAATGAATGACATGATTGGCAGCAGTCAGATTAAGTCCTGTTCCAGCAGCTCTAAGTGACAAGATAAAAATTTTATCTGCCGGATTGGTTTGAAAATTGAGTACCATGTCTTTTCGCTGCTTTAGTCCGCATCCACCGTGGTAAAACAAGGGTTTCTCTTTATAACGATCTTCAATAAAGATTTTCAGCAAATCACCCATCTCTTTGAACTGTGTGAACACAAGGACTTTTTCTCCATTATCAAGAATGGTGTCCAACTTTTCAAAAAGAAGGTCCATTTTACCACTTAAAGAGGCATCTAACTTATTGTTTTTCAGAAAATGTGTCGGGTGGTTGCATATCTGTTTCAGAGCCAGAATCATTTGTAAAACCAAACCCTGTCTTTGGAACAGTTCTTTATTATTTCCCGGATTGATTGCTTCTATTGCATTCATTGCCTCTTCCAGAGTCTTTTCATAAAGACTTGCTTGTTCCTTTGCCAAGGTACAAAAGGCATCTATTTCTATTTTTTCCGGTAGGTCTGAAATAATGGATTTGTCTGACTTTAACCGCCTCATGAGAAAAGGCGCTGTTACGTTCTTTAGTTTATTCGCTACTTCTATGTCATTGTATGCTTCAATAGGATTACTGAATTCTACTTTAAAATGTTTTTCATTTCCCAAATAACCGCGATTGGTAAAATCCATTATGCTCCACAGTTCACTCAATCGATTCTCCACCGGAGTACCACTCATGGCTATAAAATTCTCTGCTTTTATGGTTTTGATCGCCTTAGACTGTTCCGTGTAATTGTTTTTTATATTTTGAGCTTCGTCTATGACTAAAGTGTGCCAGTCCAGTTTTTTTAGATTTTTTGCCTCGGACCGTACAATTCCGTAGGAGGTAAGTAGGATATCAAATTCGTCCGGTAATTTTCTGTTAGCACCGTGGAATATAAATGCTTCCAAGGAAGGAGCAAACTTTTCGATTTCACTTTGCCAATTGGTCAATAAGCCGGTGGGTGCTACTACCAATACCTTTTTTTTATCTAAAAAGCCATCTTCCTTATATTTTAAGATAGTAGTAATGACCTGAAGCGTCTTCCCAAGTCCCATATCATCGGCAATAACCGAACCAAAACCTATTTTTGAGTTTCTATACATCCAGGAATATCCTCTTAACTGATATGGCCTGAGATGAGCTTTTATTCCTATCGGTAATGGGATGTCTTTTACCTCGGTTAATTCTCGGATCAAAGAAATACCGTCTGAATCCATACTTATTCTGGCGCCCTTATACTCACCACTCAAAGCCACACGCAATAAATTCAAGCCATCAAGCTCTTTTTCAGAAGAGAAGTGCTTATGCAGCTTTTCTAAATCATCCTTATTTATATAGAAATATTGAGCTTTATATTTAACAAGTTGGTCGGATTTGTGCAGTAATTTTTTAAATTCCTCTTCGTCCATCAAAGTATCTCCGATGGCTATCTTCCAGTCGAAATCAAGCATCTTCGTTAAACTTAAAAAGGATTTTCCTTGCTTTACTTTCAGTTTTACTGTCGGTTTTGGCTTAAAGATTTTTTGCAATGTTTTTGGGAGGAGAATGTCTATATCCAATAAGCGAATTACCGGTACCATCTGTAATAAAAAAGGTGTAAATTCTTTTATATCCATACTTAAGAATTGGTCACCATTATTATGGATGTATTTATCTAAACCGGGGATTAGCTCAATCAGAGTCGCCATTATCTGCAAAACTTCGAATCTTTGGCCGGCAAATTTGTCATGGGAAAGGATTTGATCTAATCCTATAAACTCATCCGGATCCTGGTCTAATCCTGTTACATTGATTTTTATTATAAAACTATCGTCTATGCTCTCTGATATTATTATCTGGGGTCGAAGTTTGTCTTGCGAAAAATAATACTTTTGAAGCCATGTCTGTATGCCACCCGGGGCAGATCCTTCTCCGGGAGCCTTGAAGGCATATTCTTTATTATTAAAAAATAACTCATGAAATAAGTCAAATGATACTTCACCCGAAAGCAACTCCACGATTTCAGTAATAAAAGCCGATAAAAGATTTTTACTTGTTTCCTTTTCAATAATATATTGTGATGTAGCTGTCTTCCATAAAAATATATCCGGTGGCAGTATCTCCGACATCTTCTCTGCCAGTGTCCTGACATCCTTACTGATAAGGGCAGGTAACCAGCGTATTGAATACAACTTGTTGGGCTTAACCACTATTTGAGGCACAATAGCTCCATTGGCTGTAAGATGCAATGCCAGATTGAATAGGGTATGGAGGGAGGCAGTAGATGGCTGATAATCCAACAATCGGTGTGAAGGTATGAGGCTAAGAGCGGCCATAAAGTCTTTGACTGAAAAATTATGGTCATTCACATAAACCGATGCTTTGAAATTTTCGTCAATGATTACTTTGTTTACACTATGAGTATTAAATTTATCTTCTACGGAAAGATTTTGCCTAATGGCATCTGTAAAACTTATTTTCCCTTGCAGAATTTTCTGCCCGTTTTTTACCACACGAAGTAAAGTGGAATAATATTTCTCTTTGAAGTTTGCCGAACTCGTATAAAATACCGGAGATTCAGCGATTAGAGTAGATAAGGGTTCGTGCAGGGGTGATAAGGTTGAGTACGATAATTTTTTATAAGCATTTTGATTATCAAAATTGTGGTTGGTTGTTTTGACCTTTTTCTTTCCTTTCTCAAAATAAAAATCAGTCAGCTCCGGTATTTCCACTGATTGAGTATTGACATAAATTCCTCTGATGTTTAATTCACTTATTATATCCAATATATGTAAGTCAAATACAAGAAAAGGATTATTGTCAATCTCTTCACTGACCTTATATACCACGGATGCTAAATGTTTGCATGGGACAGCCCAGTCAGGACAGGAACATTGCATCTTAAAATCTGTCCATTGACGGGGGAATACTTTAAGCCCATAGTGTTCAGCCATCTCAAGGAGCGATGGATCCAATTCTCTATTTAATAGTTTTGAAACAATAAATGGTTTGTTGGCTACGGCATCCATAAATTGTTTTCTCTCAGGATCATAAAATGGAGGTAAGATAATATCGACTTTGTAAAGAGATGGGCGACTCCCTGCTACCTTGGCATGAATTCTGTTTTCAGAAATGTCGATTTTTTTCACTGCGCCTTTTCTTGCATAACTGGCACCTCGTGGAAGTCTGTTGCTATAATCTATATTGTTGAGTGCCTGTAACCATTTCTGACCCCACCAGGTTTTACCGTATTTCTGTGCCATAAATTAAAATGCGTAATATGATTAATGTTTGTATTTTCTTGAATAGGCAAACTTATACTTCTTTTGTGATTAAGAAAAGTATCTAACAATATATCAGTTGTTTATAATGGTTTTGCCCTTTGTTTTGGAAAATATCCACAGCAATAGTCAAAATTTTCATTTTACGCATTCGGATTAATAAATTTGCTTTGGCATTATGTAGTGACCTTTTTCTATCTTTCACAAGCCTCTTGGTAGACATCCGCTTATTGGTGGTTTCTGTTCGATTCAATTGTGATAGATGACAGGATAAGCACTTCCGTATAAGTCAGTAATTTCCTTTGTACAAACCTTCATTTATTACTAAACGAGCGAAAAATTTTCACCCGGAGATGGTTGGTTGGTATTTTGAGTTGATATTAACCTTCTTTTTCACTCATTTTCACGTTCAAACTCTTCGATTTCTTTATAAAATTCTATCGCTTTTTCTACGTATTTTCCACCCGATCCGGAGATTAAATTTCTAAACCATTTTTTATCTAAGTTTTCAGGTTTATGCTTTTTATAAAGCCAATAAGAGAAGAAAATAAAGCTTCCGGTTATGATTGCCTGAAAGAAAATGTATCCCCATCCTACGCTATGCGGAAACCATTGATCGCTCAAATAGAATGTTGTAAAAAATGGAAACTGCAGACACATAAATTTGGCGTGGTCGATAATAGAAAGTTGGAGCCTTGACAACTGTTTCTGTATTTCGATGATTTTGCCGTCGTAATTAATATTTTTGGTCCAGGCAAGATGTTTTATATAATCAGCAAAGCCTTTAACATTTATCAGAAAAATAGCTGTAATTGAGACAATAAAATAATTGACCGCCGATGAATAATTTGAAATAGCGTAAACCAGGATATACGCTAAGAAAAGCAGGTAAATAACAAAGGCTACGATACCGGCTGTTTTCAGCCTGACAAGGCCTTTCAGGGTAGATTCAGCCTTCCTGCCTATTGTGTCTTTAAGTATCCGCATATTGATGGCAAGAGCTTTTTCTATTTTGTCATTTTGCTCCTTCCAGACATTTATTAATTCTATATTTTCCATTTTATTGAGTTATTTTCAGATTGAATTCCTTTTTCAATTTGTTTTTGATTCTGTTGATTTTCGTGGCGACATTGGTTTCCGTAATTCCGATGACTTCAGAAATTTCCTTGTAACTTTTCTCTTCCAGATACAATAAAATCAAGCCCTTGTCCAGATCGTTCAGTTCAGAGATGATTTGATATAATATGCCGAGATTGGTTGCTTTTTCAGTCGGTATAGAGGGATCTGAAAAATTAAAAATTTCTGAAGTTATTGGGTTTGATATATTTTTTCTGCTTTTCTCTTTTCTGTAAAATGATATTGCTACGTTTAGTGCAATCCGGTATATCCATGTTGACAACTTAAATTGATTATTGTAATTTTCAAATGATCGCCACAGTTGAATGATGACTTCCTGCACGAGATCTTTCCTGTCCTCATCGCTCTTGCAATATGAATTTGCTACTTTGAATAAGATACCTTTATGGCTTTCTATTACTTCAAGAAATTCAGCTGATTTATCTATTGTTACCATGCAGGTATTTGGTTTGAAGTCTGAAATCTTGTGACTGTGAAATGAGAGTATTATTGCCGGGTGCGCTTCTGTTTGTCCGGGAATAATTTTTGGATATCGAAATACTGCACCCGGATGATAATATCGCAAATAAGGAAGCAAACATGATCGATTTGATACTGATGTTTTTCAATTTTGTGCGCATTTTTAAGTTTTATGAATTTTTACCATTATTCGCACCCGGGTCATAAAAATCACACATTATTTGAAATAAATTTTCTGGCAGGGTTTGGGAGATTTTCAGCTTATGTGTTTTTACTTTAAAATATTTTTTTTGCGAAAAGTTGACTTTTCTGACAATCAAGTGGTTATAAAATTAAAACGATGGTCCCCATGATAATAAGGGCACTTCCCACGAGCGTTTTCCAACTGAATGTTTCTCCTAAAAATATGACAGAAAATAAAATGACGATGGCCAGACTTGATTTGTCAATCGGTGCAACCTGGGATGCTTTTCCGATCTGGAGTGCTTTGAAATAAAACAACCATGATATGCCCGTTGCAATTCCTGATAAAACCAGGAAAAGCATTCCTTGTCTGGAAATCAAGGCTATTTCCTTTGTTTCACCCTTGAAAAAGGTAATCCCCCAGGTAAATATCAAAATGACGACGGTACGGATTGCAGTGGCGAGATCAGAATTGATATTTTTTAATCCGATTTTTGCAAAAATTGTCGTCAAAGCCGCAAAAATTGCTGATAATAATGCATAAATCCACCACATAATTTAAGGATTAAAATTTTAATATATCGAACAGGAAAATCTGTTTTGATTCAAATTTACTCCTTTTTAATCATTTGGATATCAATCAATTTACATCGTATAATTAATAAATTTTTTGTAACTAAAGTTTATGAGCTGATAAACAAAAGAGGCTGCCTAAACGGACAGCCTCCTCAGATCAAAAACAAAACGAAAACTTATTTTTTATGAATTTTTAAAGGTCTTTTATTATGAACGTAATTTTACATCCAATTGTTTAATCTGATTTCCTCTTTTGAAGGAAACGGATATTGTATCATCAGGTTTTAACTTTTTCATAATTCCTTTCAGGTCTTCAATGGTATTTACGGCTATATCATTAACCTTGATAATGACATCATTGGGCAATAGTCCGGAGTATTGCGCTGAGCCTCCATTTTGCAATTCAAGCAATAAAACACCGCTCTTGGCATCGATACCGTTTTCATTCTTTTGTTCAGGGGTCAGATCGGATACATTGGCTACGATAACGCCAAGTGATGGTTTTGCGCCCAGATTAGGCCCGCTGTAATCACCGTTATTTTTAATGATATTCTCTACGATTGGAATAATTTGGTTAACAGGTATGGCAAATGCGTAGCCGGCGTATGTTCCGGTAGGTGTTGCTATGGCAGTATTGATACCGATCAGATTTCCATCGACGTCCACCAATGCTCCTCCACTGTTGCCCGGGTTGACAGCTGCATCTGTCTGGATAAAATTCTCAACGGCATCCTTGGTATGGATGACATCAATCGAACGGCCTTTGGCGGAGATTATACCTGCAGTAACAGTCGATGTCAGATCAAATGGATTACCTACTGCGAGTGCCCATTGCCCTACTTTTACATCATCTGAATTACCGTATTTTATAGGCTTCAGGTCATCAGCCTTGATTTTGATTACAGCTATGTCCGCATTGGGATAAGTACCTACTTTGACGGCATCGAAAACTCTCCCATCGTGAAGGGTAACTTCAAGCTGATCTGCAAAGTCCACCACGTGATTGTTTGTAACGATGTATCCATCCTGTGAAATGATTACGCCTGAACCGGATCCTTTTTCGGGACCTCTCTGTCCAAAGAAAAAGGAAAAGGGATCTGAACGTTGAAGCTGCAATTGTCTCCTGTAGGCACTCTCATTGCTTTCGGCAGCCTTGATGTGAACTACGGCATCCAATGACTTGCTTGCTGCCACCGTAAAATCAAAGGGTACATTGACCGGTGTGTAATTTACGTTATGTGCTGTGGCGACTTGAGATGTAGCTGATGAGGCAGGAGTATTTTTTGAGTCATAGTATTTAAGCCCTCCAACAGTGGCTATCCCACCGATGACACCTGCAAATAATAAAGAAATAAATTGCTTCATAATGCTTAATCGACTTTCTTTTATTTTAAATAATCAATTTCACTCATTAACGTTAACTGTTATTTTTCAGTTACCATTTTGAAATACCTTTAACATTAATTTAACGGCACAATTCAGATAAAGTTATTTTTGATTTCTGAAGACTCATACTTCTGCCGGTTGAACTTAAATAATTTGGCAGGACGATGTCGGACATTTGCTTCCATTTCTTTCAGGTCAATTAGCAAGCCGGTGCTCAATACTTTTTTTCTGAAGTTTCTCCTGTCCAATTCTACCATCAAGACCGATTCATACAGAAACTGAAGTGCGCGGAGCGAGAATTTTTCCGGCAGGAGATTAAAGCCGATAGTTTCTGTTTTAATCTGTTGCTGGAGGTGAGTCAGACAGGTGTTTAGTATTTTGTTATGGTCAAATGCCAGTTCGCCTACCGAATTAATGTTGTGCCAATGCAGTTCATGATCGCGCTTCAATAATTCTATTTGTTCAATATTAACAAGTGAATAGTAAGCGATCGATATAACCCTACCGGAAGGATGCCGATCTGCCTTGCCAAAACAGTGTACTTGTTGGAGAAAAAGATTCTGCAAGCCGGTCCGTTCAAACAATACCCGATCGGCTGCCTGATCCAGATCCTCGTCGGGAGATATCAAATCGCCCAACAGGGACCATCTTCCCTCATAGAGAGGATAGTCGCTCTTGATAAGCAAGACTTTTAACGACTCCTGATCCAGCCCGAAAATCACACAATCCACCGAGACCGCGGTAAAAAAATCATCTTTCTCCGGATATGGAGAATGTTCTTTCTTGCCGGTTTGCTTTAGCTTTTCTTCTGACAAAATCAATAATAAGTTTTTCTTCTTACCTGTCCGACGTGTTTGGCTACCCGGACTACCTGGCAGGTATATCCAAACTCGTTGTCATACCAGGCATATACGGTTACGGTCTTTCCGTCATTGGATACGATGGTCGATGGTCCATCGATGACACAGGCCGTCGTCATACCAATACCATTGGAAGAGACGTATTCAGGATCATTGGAATAACCAATTTGTTCGGCAAGCGGGCCGCTTAATGAGGCTTTTTTAAGCAGGTTGTTGACCTCGGCGACCGTAGTTGGTTTGTCGAAACTTACGTTGATGATGGCAAGAGATACATTTGGCGTAGGAACTCTTACCGCATTTCCGGTGATTTTGCCATCCAGATAAGGTAAAACGGCAGTTATCGCTTCAGCTGCACCAGTGCTGGTGATGACCATATTAATCGCTGCGGCGCGACCTCTTCGCGGTTTCTTGTGGAAGTTATCCAACAGATTTTGATCACTGGTATAGGAATGTATGGTTTCGACGTGTCCCTTTTGAATTCCGAAGGCATCATCCAGAACCTTGATGGGCGGGACGATGGCATTGGTGGTACATGAGGCGCCGCAAAGAATCTGATCATTTTGGAAATCAACTGATTCGTGGTTGACGCCATAGACGATGTTGGGTATTTTCTTGCCGGGTGCCGTCAGGATAACGTGACTGACGCCGGGACGTAGATGCTGAGCCAGGTCTTCCTTGGTGCGGAAGATACCCGTATTGTCAATGACGATGGCGTTGTTGATGCCTGATGCAGTATAGTCTATTTCTGAGGGGTGACTAACATAAATAAGCAGAACTCTGTTCCCATTGATGATGAGTTCGCTACCGTCGTCACTGACTTCTATCGAGCCTGCAAATTCTCCGTGAACGGAGTCTGTCCTGAGCAAAGCCGCCCGCTTTTCGGCATCCTGCTTTCTGTCTTTCATCTGAGGCCGGATAACAATGGCTTTCAATCTTAATTGTTCGCCTCTTCCGGTCTGTGCCACAAGTCTTCTCGCCACCAATCTACCTATCCTCCCAAATCCGTACAGGATAACGTCTCTGGGCTGTATATCGTCGGATTGTGCACCCTGTGCTGTTCTAAGCCTTTCGGTAACAAAGGATGTGAGCGAATCATATTGATCTTTGTTTTGCTTCCACTGGATAGCCAGCGTCCCGATATCAAGTCTTGCTTGTCTCAGATCAGTCATGGCAGCAATTTCATTGGTGATAGCCATAGTGTCTTCTATACTTACGGGAATATCACCGTAGTTGGCGGCATTCTGATGTAATTTAAGCAATTGACTGGGTTGGGTGTCATAAACATCTTTTCTGAAAAGAATCAATTCGACAGAGCGATCAAATCTCAGCTCACCGGCTTTTTGCAACAATTCCAGCGCAAGTTTTTCCTTATTTCTCCATTCCGTCAGGGTGGTTTCATTTCTTTCCTTAAAGCTTAAATTATTTTCCATATTTAAAGATGAGGTTAATTGATTTTGTGACAAGATACACAAATTTATTCTTCTTTTTGTCTTTATTTTAAAATTTTATCTCAGTTACAGGGTTTCGTTTTGTTTTTAAACAAAGATAATTTTTAACTTCAATTTAGGATACTGTGCATGAGACAAAGGGTTAATCTTCTGGTAAACTATTCTGTTTTAGAGACATAAATTTCTTCTTACAATCGTATTCGGTGTTAAATATCTTAATTGAGATAATTTGAATGCTGATAACCTTTTGTTGCTTCAGTATTTGAGCATACAAAGCAATTTTTGCAAATGACTTCATGTTGTTTTTGTATCTTGCAGAAATCATTTAATTTCCGGTATGTGTCACATAGATATTCACACTCATATTTTGCCGCCTTCTATACCTGATTGGGCAGACAAATTCGGCTACGGCGGATTTATTCATCTCGAACCGCAGAGCAATTGTCAGGCAAATATGATGATTGGTGATCAGTTTTTCCGAAAGGTAGAATCCAATTGCTGGGCACCTGATGACCGACATAAAGATATGGTAGAATCTGGTATCCGCAAGCAGGTAATTTCCACCGTTCCCGTTCTTTTTAATTACTGGGCAAAGGGTGAGCATGCCCTGGATACTTCCCGCTTTTACAATGACCACATTGCAGATGTGTGCAGGCTTCATCCCGACAAGTTTTTCGGCTTGGGGACCTTGCCGATGCAGGATCCTCAACTTGCCTGCAGGGAATTGGAGCGTTGCATCAATGAGCTGGGCCATGTCGGAGTGGAGATAGGCACACATATCAATGACTGGAACTTAAATGATAAGTCATTGTGGCCGTTTTATGAGACAGCAGAAAAACTGGATGCCTGTATCTTTGTTCATCCGTGGGACATGATGGCTAAGTCCAAAATGGAACGATACTGGCTGCCCTGGCTGGTAGGTATGCCGGCAGAGTCATCACTCGCCATTTGTTCGTTGATATTCGGTGGCGTTTTCGGTCAATTTCCCGGATTGCGATTTGCATTTGCACATGGGGGAGGCTCATTCCCCTTTACTTTTGGACGAATTAAACACGGATTTGATGTGCGACCCGACCTCGTGGCTATAGATCATAATGTATCACCTGATTACTATCTGGGGCATTTCTGGGTCGATTCCCTTGTTCATGATCGAAATGCCCTGGATTTTAATCTCCGTCTCTTTGGTGAAAATAAGGTGGCTTTTGGATCAGATTATCCATTTCCATTGGGCGATCTTACAGGCGGAAAAATGATAGCAGAATCAGATTATTCTCAGGCAGTAAAGGATATGATTATGTGGAAAAACGCTCTCGACTGGATGGGTAAAGCTGAATAATCCCGCTATTATATTTACTAAAGCTTCGGAGTTAGTCTATAGGATAATCAGAACAATACGGAATGTTAATTATTTCTATATACTCTCTTAAAACCCATTGATTATAAATGGTATATAATAATATATGTCTATTTGATAATAGACTGACTGTAATTCCTCATGGATTGACCATAAAGTCTCAACCGCAGGCGCTTTGGTATTCACAAAATCCGGGAAATCAGACGGGCGAAAGCTACCCAAACAACGAAGCGTTCAAACGAAGTAGTAGAAACCCTTTCAAACCAAATTCCTGAATTATATCGTAGCTAAGAAAATTCAGTTATTTAAAAAAAACCTGATTACGGTAAAGTAAAAAGGGCTGCCATGCAGCCCTTTTTTATTATTGTTTAATCAACTTGATAGATTTAATGCCTTTTCCATCGGTAAATGTAAGGATATACATACCTGGAAGTAAGTGGGAATTAGAGCCCAGGTCGATATAATGATCGCCTGTGGTAAGTTGAAGTTTCCTGTCGTAAACAATACTGCCCTTGGCATCTGTAAGACGTAGGCGACCTTCACCATTGGTATATGAAGTCAGCAATACACTGATATTATCAACAAATGGATTGGGGAAGACCTTCCACTGTATATTTTGGCTGACACTGTTGGTAGCATTGGTGCAATCTGTCCTAAAGTTTATGGTTTTAAAATTACTGGAATCGGTAAAACATACAGTATAAATTCCAAATTCATAGTCCTTGCAGGACTCCAGATTTTTTAAGGTAATTTTGTGAGCAGTATCTGACAGGTAGGTATAATCACCGCCGGGTAATTCCTTATAGCGATATACGTACACCAGGGCGTCGTCTTGGGGCTTATCCCAGCTCAGGTCTATTGAAGTAAATGTGACATTCTTCTGATAGATGGTATCCACTTCCTTGCATTCATTCTGGAGGGCATGGTAGATTTCGAGACAATAATCTTCAGTTTCACCGAGACCGGCATCACACGGACCGCTCGAACTGTTGAATACCAGCATGAGTCTCATCTTGTATGTGCCGGGGATTAGAGCATTGTAAAAATCATGGGTAAATTCAACCCGCGAAGAGTTTGTTCCCAGGGATTGTTCCCAGAACAGCTCACCGGCAGAGATATCATTGTCCTTGTTGAAGTCGATATATAGCCTTAACCGGGCATCGTTAAAATCAGTTCTTTTTATATTGATGATAGTCTGGAAAGGTCCGCTGTCAGGGGCAGAAATATTCAAGTGGTCACCGAAGTTGATGTATCCGTTGTTATCTCCGGTCTGTGCCAGTGTGCCGTTCATTTTGAAATCTTCAATGTATCCGCTTGTGCCATTTGTGTTGGGAATGCAGTTAAAGTTACCGCAAGTGGAGGTGCAGGCTGAAAAGACCTTGTAAACCTTGCTTTTCACCGTACTGCTGTCAATACATAAGGCGCTAATAAAGATGTCATAGAAGGTACATTCTTTCAGCCCTGATATCTTCATAGTATCCTGATCAGCTTCCAGTTCCGTATAACCGACTTCGCTTGTTTCTTTGTAATGGATGATGCTGTTGACATCCTGATTGAGGTTGATATTGGTTACATTGAGGACACCGGTGCTGTCAAAAAAGAAGGCAACGTTATCCAGCGAATTGCAGCATCTTGCCGACTTAAGTACTTTTATGGGGCCCCAGGCGCTGGTATCATCCGGACAAATGGTCTGCATCTGAAATTCATATTCAGTACAGGTGAGTGGCAATTCTACCGTCAGTGGTGAGTGCACATTATTGACTGTGACCCAGTCAGTACTGTCTTTAGGTCGGTATCGAAGTATTTTTTGATTGTCATCATTGGCAAAAATGACATTGTAATTGTTTTCGTCAAGATAATTCAACTCTGAAACTGATTCCGGCTGGCAAGCAGAACATAGCAAAGCAATATTTTCCAAAGCTTTGAAAGCATTGGCCCTTCCGCCGGACAGGCATTTATCCGCGTATTCTGATTTCACATCTACACCATTGAGAATGGCATTTTTTACTGCCAGAGCAAATGCAGCATAATCTTTATGTATCTCATTACCAATTTTGTCGCAAGGGTATGAATATAACAGAGCGACCATGCCGGCTACCAGAGGTGAGGCAAAAGAAGTGCCGGATGTAGTGGTGTATCTGTTTTTAGATCGGGTTGTCACGATGGCGACTCCGGGAGCGCCCAAGTCGATGGAAATTGGTCCATATCCGCATTTATCGTATAAATCAGTTTTGGTAGTCCTTCCTACAGATATCAGGTAAGGGCTTGGGCAGGCGGTCGGCAGGTCGCCGTCTTCATCCACATTTATATTACCATTGGCTGTGGCGGCTACATTCAGGATGCCTGCTTCACCCATGATATCATAGAAATTACACCAGATAGGTGCATCTTCAGGCTTACCATAGTCAATTCCCCATGAAGAGTTAACCGACACGACAAAGGATCCCTGTGCTCCATTGGAAGAATTGTACAAAAGGCGACTTTGAAGCGGATAGTCATAACTCTGAATGACAGCATCTTCAGTTACCCCTGCATATACCACATTCATTATCTTGACATTCCAGTTAATCCCGCTTACTCCTATACCATTATTGCCGGAAGCTCCTATCATACCGCCGACATTGACACCATGATTGCCTGTATTCACATTGGAAGAATAACTTTGAAAATTCCAGCCATTGACATCATCTACATATCCGTTTCCATCATCATCGATGCCATTATCAGGTATTTCACCTTTATTGAACCATAAATTATTTACCAGATCTTCGTGGTTTATGTCTGTGCCATCATCTACCACACATACTACAATTGTATCTCCCGCAGCCGTAATTCCACCGGTCGTGATACCCCATGCTTTTTCCGCACTGACATCGGCTCCGGCGACGCCATTATTTGCACCCGTGTTATTCCACTGCCATTGATCGCCGTATCTTGTGTCATTTGGTACAGGACCTCTTTGGCTGATATAGTGGTTGACCTGAGCCAAGGCTACTGACGAAAGTCCTGCAATCCGGTGGGAAATATTTTTTTCATTTCCTTTAAATGATTCTGATTCAATGAGGTAAATCGGCAGACTTTTTGATAGTTTACGATAATTATCAATGGTTATCATCCTGTTATTGGAAGAAAATTCTTTGGTGAATTCTCCAAAAGTGACATCCTTTTGCAACATGATGATGACCTGCCCTTTTACATACTTCTGACCGAAGGATAAAACAGGAGTCAGTAATGGAAGTAAAAATAAAAACGATAGAATACGGAGCATATAGCTTTTGTTTATGAATAAAGATTACCCAAAGTAATCAGAAAATTAAACTCTCAAATATACATTGATTTTATAAAAAAACACCATTAAGAGAAATTTGAAACAAAATTGATAAAAATATTTGGTTCTTATCCTTTATTGCCAATTCTTATTCTTAAAACCAAGTTAGATTAATGTTAAATTTTAAAAATTTTAAACCGCAAAAACAATAATTTGTTCCATTTTTGAGTATTTATTCAGTTGACAAGTTTTGTTTTGCCGTGCAGATTGGTAAATACGACGAGTTAATAAATTATAATCCAAATTATTTGAATTTAAACTACATTCCCGATGAAGCAATTAATAAAAGTTGCCGCCATCGCTCTTTTAGCCTGTACTGTTTTGTTTTTATTATATAGGAGCAGACAAAACGAAAAAGAAGTGATTATCAAAGTGAAGGTTGCCAAATCGGCATCCTATACCGAGAAGGAAGCCCGGAATATTTATGGTTCTTTGGTGTGTTAAAAATGTCTAATCAAATCGAGTGACCGAAAATAAGGCAGGAATAGAATAAGACCATTCCCGGTTGGTTATTGTATTTCTACTGATCAATATTCCCCAACAAGTTTATCCGATTTCAATCCCCGTATAAATCATCCGTTTTCAAACACGATTAAAACAAAGACTTTCAGACTGTTTTGAAAGGCTGCGTGGTCTTTTGATAAATAAAAAACCGGATGTTGTTCTGATGAACTACACCCGGTTTTTCGTGGGATTATTTAGTATGAATTTATTTTTTAGCTGACTTCAGAAGGGCTCTTTCGTAGTATGGTTCGATGTTGTTGGCATCATTTGTTTTTCCGTAATTATCCATTATTGCCTTATAAGACTTGGCTGCATCGGCATATTTACCTAATTTTTCCTGAAACAAACCCAGTTTTTTAAGTGCATATGGGCCGGTAAGGTCATTTTCGGCATTTTTAACTGCTTTTTGATAATAGCTCAATGCTTTGTCGTCATTCTTTTTTTCTGAATATGCATCACCCAATGCTACATAAGTCATAGTCGGAGTTATTTCACCGGCAGGACTGTAATCTTCAAGATATTTAATAGCCTTGTCATAGTCATTGAGGTGAAGATAGCTGATACCGGCATAATATTTGGCGATGTTGCCTGTAGGCGTATTGCCATAGTTTTCAATGATTTTCAGGAAACCTGAACCACCCATGCCCGGATTATTAAGGGCCAATTGGAATGAATCTTTATCAAACATAAACTGTGCCTGAAACATCTGGTCGGCTGCAGTTTTATTTTTAGGGTTGATAAAAAATGATTTGTAAATAAAATAACCACCAATGATGATGGCTATGGCAGCCAAAATGCCGATGATGGTGTTTTTCTTTTGATCGACAAATGTCCTTAATGCATTAAAGTTATTTTCCATAGATTACGGTATTCCCTATCGGGTATTTAACGATTTTTTTAAAAAGTTGCGCAAAGATAAAATATTCTTTTATATAATTAATTAAATACATCATTGTAATTTAGCACCTTTGTACATTTA